>NZ_JBFROV010000001.1:0-356709 GCF_041471725.1 Vibrio sp. 10N.261.51.F12
ACTTTAACTGATCGGCATTAACCCCTGAGGTCGTTTTTTATTGGTTTTTTGAACCAGACTACTCGTTACAGTAACTGCTTTAATCGATACAGAGCTTCCAGTGCTTGCCTTGGTGTAAGCTCATCGGGATCGATACTAGCCAAGGCCTCTTCAACTTCACTCGGTTCGGGGATCAGGCTGAGTTGATTCGCAATATCAACCTGCGAGGATGAAGGTGCAGGCTTCTGGGCCAGCTGCTCAAGTTGATTCAGTTTTTGACGGGCATTTTTAATCACGGTTTTAGGGACACCAGCCAGCCCAGCAACGGCGAGACCGTACGATTTACTTGCGGCACCTTCTTGAACGGCGTGCATGAAAGCGATGGAATCGCCATGCTCGACGGCGTCCAAATGAACGTTGGCTAAGTGTGGCATTTGATTCGGCAGCTCGGTTAACTCAAAATAATGCGTAGCAAACAATGTCATGGCACCGATTTTAGATGCTAACCATTCTGCACTTGCCCATGCGAGAGATAAGCCATCGTAGGTACTGGTTCCGCGTCCTATTTCATCCATCAACACCAAACTATTTGGTGTGGCGTTGTGAAGAATATTGGCGGTTTCGGTCATCTCAACCATGAATGTTGAGCGTCCAGATGCCAAATCGTCAGATGCCCCTATTCGAGTGAAAATACGATCAATAGAACCAATGTCAGCGCTTTCAGCTGGGACATAAGAACCAATATGGGCAAGTAGGGCAATCAGTGCGGTTTGGCGCATATAAGTGGATTTACCACCCATATTCGGACCCGTGATGATCAGCATTTGCCGTTCAGCGCTGAGTGAGATCGGATTAGCAATAAACGGGTCGCTCATGACTTGTTCAACAACCGGATGGCGACCGCCCTGGATATGAAGCCCGACCTGATCGCTAATGGTTGGTCGGCAATAATCTAGGCTTTCAGCTCGTTCTGCTAAATTTTGCAGTACATCGAGTTGGGAAAGTGCAGAGGCAAGGTTTTGAAATTGCTCTAACTGAGGAAGCAGTAAATCGAACAGGGATTCCCAAAGCCTTTTTTCTATCGCAAGTGCTTTTGATTTAGAGCTCAATACCTTATCTTCGTGCTCTTTTAGTTCAGGAATGATGTAGCGTTCGGCATTTTTTAAGGTTTGGCGACGTACGTAGTGGGGCGGCACTAAATGGCTTTGACCACGACTGACCTGGATGAAAAATCCATGTACATTGTTGTAGCCTACTTTTAACGTATCGATACCGTGACGTTCACGCTCGTCCAGTTCTAGCTTATCCAAATACGCAGTGGCACCGTTGGCCAGATCGCGCCATTCATCTAATTCAGCATGATAACCATCAGCAATGACGCCACCATCTCGAATAACGACCGGTGGGTTATCTTTTATTGCCCGCTCCAATAATTCACAGGCCTCATTCATCGGGGCAGAAAATTGCGCGAGTTGCTGCAAGTACGGGTGTGATACCGATTCTAAGCAAGTGGCAAGCTCAGGCAGTTGTTGTAACGCACTGCGAAGGCGTGCCATATCTCTAGGTCTTGCGGAGCGTAATGCTAGGCGAGCAAGGATTCGTTCGATATCACCAATATGTTTAAGGACAGGTGCCAGCTCGCCAAATAGCGTCTCTTCTTTAATTTCAGCAATCGCATCAAGACGATAATTGAGCGTTTTCTGACAGCGCATTGGCTGATGGATCCAACGCTTAAGCATACGGCTGCCCATTGCAGTCGCAGTGTGATCAAGCACCTCAGAAAGGGTATTGTCGTAACCACCAGACAGGTTTTGCGTTAGCTCTAGATTTCGTCGCGTGGCGGCATCTAAAATCACGGATTGTTCTTGGCTGATAAGCGTCAGAGCGCGGATATGAGGCAATGCAGTTCGCTGAGTGTCTTTGACGTACTGAATCAAGCAGCCTGCAGCTGAAAGCCCTAAAAGACAGTGTTCTACACCAAAACCAACGAGATCTTTGGTTCCAAATTGCTGATTGAGTTGCTGGCGAGCGGTGTCAATTTCAAACTCCCAAACTGGGCGGCGGCGATTGCCATTCCGGTTGGCCATGATGTCGACGGGCGAAAAGTCTTCTGGAAAGAGCAGTTCTTTTGGGGCCGTTCGTTGTAACTCCGCAAGCATGGCTTCTTCGGTTTCTGGTTCACAAAGTTGGAATCGACCTGAGGTGATATCCAGCGTCGCGTAACCAAATTTACCGTTATGGTGATAGATCGCTGCAATTAGGTTATCAAGACGCTCGGATAGCAACGCCTCGTCAGTCACGGTTCCCGGTGTCACGATACGAACAACCCGACGCTCGACTGGGCCCTTGCTGGTGGCAGGATCTCCCACCTGTTCGCAAATAGCAACCGACTCACCTAATTGGACTAATTTGGCTAGGTAACCTTCTACGGCGTGAAAAGGGACACCAGCCATTGGGATCGGCTCACCAGCCGAAGCACCACGTTTGGTGAGAGAAATTCCGAGCAACTGCGAGGCATTTTTAGCATCGTCATAAAATAGCTCGTAGAAATCTCCCATGCGGTAAAAAAGCAATATCTCTGGGTTCTCAGCTTTGAGTTTCAGGTATTGCTGCATCATTGGCGTGTGTTTTTGTTCCGATTTCACTGTGACATCTTTGCTGCTGGTTTCGAGTGTTGCTAGGATACGTGAAACCATCGTGAGCGGAAAGAGACGATTGCGAGTTAGAGGTGCATTGAAAGTAAGTATACTATCGTAAAAGATGGATTGGCTTTAAGCGCGTAGAAGGATTAAGTTTATGCACAACATTCAAGAACTCAGCTTAACGCTCGGTATGTTGTTACAAGACAAACAACAAGTATTGGTCACGGCAGAATCTTGTACTGGCGGTGGGATTGCTACGGCTATTACCGATATTGCTGGCAGCTCAACGTGGTTTGATCGAGCGTTTGTAACCTACAGTAATGAAGCCAAATTTGAAATGTTAAAGGTGCAGCCTGAAACGTTGTATCGAGAGGGGGCTGTCAGTGAATCTGTCGTTATTGAAATGGCCGATGGTGCATTGCAATACTCTAATGGTACGTTGAGCGTCGCTGTCAGCGGTATCGCTGGCCCAGGTGGTGGAAGTGATGATAAGCCCGTTGGGACGGTATGCTTTGCCTGGGCATCGTCACATGGGTGGCGTTTGACTCAGACATGTTGTTTTAATGGAGACCGAGCACAAGTCAGGCAGCAAGCGGTATTACACGCGCTGCTCATCTTGTATCATTCCGTGCTCGAAGGCTCAGCATTGAAATAAACCGAATAAAAATATCATACAGGTATAGACACTGTATGAATCAACAGTATAATAAAACCATATCGCGGTCACTTTTAATACGAGCCGCTCACTTATTTTAAGAATTGCGCATAGCGTGTTATCCCAGCCGGATAATTGTGGAGAAAGTAATGGACGAGAATAAAAAAAAGGCATTAGCAGCAGCACTAGGTCAGATTGAGAAGCAATTTGGTAAAGGCTCTATCATGCGTCTTGGTGATAACCGTACGATGGATGTTGAAACTATCTCAACGGGCTCGCTTTCTCTGGATATCGCTCTTGGAGCTGGCGGTTTGCCGATGGGACGTATCGTTGAGGTTTACGGCCCTGAATCTTCTGGTAAGACAACGCTAACGCTTGAACTCATTGCGGCTGCGCAACGTGTTGGAAAAACGTGTGCATTTATCGATGCCGAGCACGCTCTTGACCCTATCTATGCTAAAAAGCTGGGTGTTGATATTGATGCACTATTGGTTTCTCAACCAGATACGGGTGAGCAAGCGCTTGAAATTTGTGATGCTTTAGCACGCTCCGGTGCGATTGACGTTATGGTTATTGACTCCGTGGCAGCGTTGACGCCAAAAGCTGAGATCGAAGGTGAAATGGGCGACAGCCACATGGGCCTTCAAGCGCGTATGCTTTCTCAAGCAATGCGTAAGCTAACCGGTAACCTTAAACAGTCAAATTGTATGTGTATCTTCATTAACCAAATTCGTATGAAAATTGGTGTGATGTTTGGTAACCCAGAGACGACGACAGGTGGTAATGCACTGAAATTCTACGCGTCGGTACGTTTAGATATTCGTCGTACAGGTTCTATCAAAGAAGGCGATGAAATCGTAGGTAATGAAACACGTATCAAGGTTGTTAAGAACAAGATTGCTGCACCATTTAAACAAGCTGAGACTCAAATCTTATACGGCAAAGGATTTAACCGTGAAGGTGAGCTGATTGATTTGGGCGTGAAGAACAAACTCGTAGAAAAAGCGGGTGCATGGTATAGCTATAATGGTGACAAGATTGGTCAAGGTAAAGCAAACGCGGGTAAATACCTACGTGAGCATCCAGAAGCGGCATTGGCTATTGACACGAAGCTACGTGAAATGCTGTTAACACCAGCAGTACCAGAAGAACCAACAGCGGGCGAAGAGCCAGTTGAAGAAGAGTTTTAACCTCAACTTTTATTAACAAAGCCTCGCATTGCGGGGCTTTGTTGTTTTGTCGCCTTTGGTTTTTATCGATTACCCTACCGATTCCCTCATTCATTTTAGCGCGCTTTCAAGTCTGCCTTTCGAATTGACCACAATCGTTCTTGTTTAAACACTGTTAAAGCGTGTGTCAGCATACATCACGTTTGTGAGCAAGTTTGTCCGAAGAAATCGCTTTGTTTCTGGGCTTTTTTATGAGAAGACTAGGCGAATCCTTATTCATGGGGTTACAATATGTCCCCAAAATCTAACTCGAATTATTTCAGGAAAAGCTGCATGTACATGAGCACAGATGAGGTTCGCAACGCGTTCCTTAAGTTCTTTGAGAGCAAAGGGCACCAAATCGTAGAAAGTTCATCATTGGTTCCTCACAATGATCCAACGTTGCTTTTCACTAACGCCGGAATGAACCAGTTTAAAGACTGCTTCTTAGGCTCAGAGAAACGCAGCTACACACGCGCAACCACATCACAACGCTGTGTACGTGCTGGTGGTAAACACAACGATCTTGAGAACGTTGGCTTTACTGCTCGTCACCATACTTTCTTCGAAATGCTGGGTAACTTCAGTTTTGGTGATTACTTCAAAGACGATGCGATTGGTTTTGCCTGGGAATTCCTGACTGAAACACTAAAATTGCCAAAAGAGCGCTTACTCGTCACGATTTACGAGACTGATGACGAAGCGTTTGAAATTTGGAATAAGAAAATTGGTATACCTGCCGATCGTATTGTTCGTATTGGTGACAAAAAAGGTGGTAAAGCGTTCGAGTCAGATAACTTCTGGCAGATGGGCGATACAGGACCATGTGGCCCTTGTACTGAAATTTTCTATGATCACGGTGAGCACATTTGGGGCGGACGCCCGGGGACACCTGAAGAAGACGGTGACCGTTTTATTGAGATCTGGAATAACGTATTTATGCAGTTTAACCGTCATGCTGACGGGACGATGGAGCCGCTACCGAAGCCATCCGTCGATACTGGCATGGGTATTGAGCGTATCTCTGCGATTATGCAAGGCGTTCATTCAAACTATGAAATTGATGTTTTCCAAACATTGATTAAAGATGCGGCTGAGACGATTGGCTACGAAGACCTATCTAACCAGTCTTTGCGTGTTATTGCTGACCACATTCGTTCATGTTCATTCCTAATTGTTGATGGTGTTATGCCATCAAATGAAGGCCGTGGCTATGTATTGCGTCGCATTATCCGTCGTGCGGTTCGTCATGGTAACAAGCTAGGCGCGCAGGGTGCATTTTTCTACAAGTTAGTCGGTACATTGGCAACGGTCATGGGTACTGCTGGCGAAGAGCTTAAAAAGCAACAAGCACTTGTTGAAAAAGTATTGCGCATTGAAGAAGAGAACTTTAGCCGCACGCTCGAGCGTGGCATGGTTATTCTAAACGACGCATTAGATGCATTAGGCGAAGAAAAAACCCTCGATGGCGAAACGGTATTCAAGCTATATGATACCTACGGCTTCCCAGCTGATTTAACCAATGATGTTGCTCGTGAGAGAGAATTTGCGATTGATGAGGAAGGTTTTGAGAAGGCAATGGAAGCACAGCGCCAGCGTGCCCGTGAAGCGGGACAGTTTGGTACTGACTACAACGCAACAATCAAAGTTGATACTCATACTGATTTCTGTGGTTACACGGCAACTCAAGGTTCAAGCTCGATTGCTTCAATGTTTGTTGAAGGCAACGAGGTAGAAACATTGTCGGCTGGTGATAGCGCGATTGTTGTTCTTGAAGAGACCCCATTTTATGCCGAATCAGGTGGTCAATGTGGTGACGCTGGTATTTTAAAAACATCGGCTGGGGTGTTTAAAGTTAACGATACCCAGAAGCTTGGTAATGCGATTGCACACCACGGTGAGTTGGTTGAAGGTGTACTCGCTAAAGGCGATGACGTAGAAGCTATCGTTGATGCGTCGCGTCGCGAAGCGATTACGTTGAACCACTCGGCAACTCACTTACTACATGCAGCACTGCGCCAAGTACTAGGTGAGCATGTTGCTCAGAAAGGGTCTTTAGTTAAAGCAGATAGCTTACGCTTTGACTTTTCTCATCTTGAAGCAATGACAAAAGATGAAATTAAGACGGTCGAACGTCTGGTTAATGCACAAGTTCGTACGAACCACAGCATTGACACTGAAGTCATGGATATTGAATCAGCGAAAAAGAAAGGTGCCATGGCACTGTTCGGTGAGAAATATGATGATGAGGTTCGCGTATTAACTATGGGTGAGTTCTCGACAGAGCTGTGTGGTGGTATCCACGCTCGCAATACTGGCGATATCGGTTTATTCAAGATCACCTCAGAAGGCGGGATTGCCGCTGGCATCCGTCGTATTGAAGCGGTTACCGGTGAGACGGCTCTCGATGCGCTGGAAGCTCAACAGCATGCGTTTGAAGATAAGTTGGCTGAGTCTGTACAGAAATCTAAGACTCTAGAAAAAGAGATTCAACAGCTGAAAGACAAGATGGCTGCCGCAGAAAGCGCAAACATCATGGGTAAAGTTGAAGATATCGCTGGGACCAAGGTACTTGTTGCTGCAATTGAAGGCGCAGACAATAAGAACCTACGCGTAATGGTAGATAATGCAAAAAACCAAGTAGGTAGCGGTATTATCTTAATTGCCAACGTAGCGGATGGAAAAGTTGGCCTCATTGCTGGCGTAACCAAAGATCTTATCGGTAAAGTTAAAGCGGGTGACCTTGTTAAAATGGTTGCCGAGCAGATTGGTGGTAAGGGTGGTGGTCGTCCTGATATGGCACAAGCTGGCGGTACGGATGTTGAGGCGCTGCCTGACGCACTCCAGTCTATTCGTGGTTGGTTAGAAGAACGTTTGTAGCGATCTAATAACATGACAACAATGCCCAATTAACGGTGGTTAATTGGGCATTGTTACGTCTAGGTATGAATAAAAAAGACATGTGGGTATGGCGGATTAATGCCGTCATATTACACGTGTGATTGATTTTTGGTGTTGCCTTGAGATTGATAAGGCATCTCGGATTAAGTCACGATCTCTCTACGGTCGTATTTTGATAAAGGGCACTTGATTGTTGTCTTGGGAAGGTGGAAACCGGTGAAAAAACCGTTAATCGTACAAAAATTTGGTGGAACGTCTGTTGGGTCGATTGAACGAATCCAACATGTCGCTGAACAAATTATTCGAGAAAAGAAAGCGGGCAGTCAATTAGTTGTCGTTGTGTCAGCAATGTCAGGCGAAACCAATCGATTGCTTAACCTAGCAAAGCAGATAGACAGTGTCCCTAACGCTCGTGAACTGGATGCTTTATTGTCTACGGGGGAGCAAGTATCAATGGCGCTTCTTTCAATGACATTAAGTAAGCTGGGCTATCGTGCGATTTCTTTGACGGGTTCTCAGGCTCAGATTCAGACCAATAACCAGCATAACAATGCAACGATTAGCGATATTAATCCCCAAGTAATAAAGCAATATTTAAATGACGACCAGATTGTCATTATTGCTGGCTTTCAGGGTGTCAATGAGAGAAACGATGTCACCACGTTAGGTCGAGGCGGCTCGGACACGACGGCAGTGACATTAGCTGGCGTCCTTGGGGCTAATGAGTGCCAAATCTATACCGATGTTGATGGCATTTATACGGGCGACCCAAGAGTGGTTAACAATGCTCAACGTCTAGAGAATATTAACTTCCCTGCAATGGCTGAAATGTCGAGAAAGGGAGCTAAAGTATTGCATTTGCCTTGTGTCGAGTATGCGTGGCAGCATCAAGTTCCTTTGAGAGTACTTTCAAGCTTTCAGTCTGGAGAAGGCACACTTGTCCAAGGTGATGAGCCGACTGCGGGCATTTTAGGTATTGCTGTACAAAAGCAATTACTCTCTTTAACGGTTCCGTACAAGAATAAACATCATATCGTTCAACAATCGATGTTATGTGGCGTTGGGATTGAATACTGGGTCGAGAAAGCGGAGCATTGCGCACTGATTATCAAGGAAGAGGCTTTTGATAAGATAACGTCGCTATTAGATGGTTTGGTTATCAAAAAACAAGAAGTTGGCTTAGTGACCGTTGTTGGTCAGGTAAGGTCATCATTTTCCTCACAATCTCAACAACTTCTCAACTTAGCTGAAATATCTGTCCTACACTTTTGTGAAGATAAACACTCATTTACCCTAGTTATAGAGTCTGGGACTATCGACAAAGCGACTAACGTACTGCATGATAACTACATTATCCCCAATGAAACGGTTTCAAGAGAAGAGAAACTGGTCTGTTTGGGGTAATTATTTGTCATAAGATAGTTTACGAAAATATAACTTTTGTTGGATAATGAGTTTCGTAGCAAGATAATTAGAGATTACTCAAGGAGCAAAGAATGCTGATTTTGACTCGCCGCGTTGGCGAAACATTAATGATTGGTGACGAAGTCACTGTTACTGTATTGGGTGTAAAGGGTAACCAGGTTCGCATTGGTGTTAATGCTCCTAAAGAAGTGTCAGTGCACCGTGAAGAAATTTACATGCGCATTCAGGCAGAGAAAGGAAATGGTAATGTTGCACCAGGCAACTACTAATTTCTTTTAAAGAAGGCTAGCATTTTGCTGGCCTTTTTATTAACGATAGTTTGTGATCATGTTCTTGTCTTCGTTCGAAATTTAAACAGCAAAAATGTGCTTATGTGGCAGTTTGATTAAATTGCCAACGGTTAACCTGTTTTTTCAAGTTTTTGCCAAGAAAGTGTTTGACTTATTTTTGGTAAATCGTAATATGTGCCTCCGCAAGACGGTGAGGTGGCCGAGAGGCTGAAGGCGCTCCCCTGCTAAGGGAGTATACGGTTTATAGCCGTATCGAGGGTTCGAATCCCTCCCTCACCGCCATTCTTGCGCTACTTAATTGATTGGATTTATTCATGATTTAAGTAAATGTTGCGCCCTTAGCTCAGCTGGATAGAGTACCTGGCTACGAACCAGGCGGTCGGAGGTTCGAATCCTCCAGGGCGCACCACTTCCTTTTGCACAGGAAGATTAGCAATACAAGACGGTGAGGTGGCCGAGAGGCTGAAGGCGCTCCCCTGCTAAGGGAGTATACGGTTTATAGCCGTATCGAGGGTTCGAATCCCTCCCTCACCGCCATTATTGTCCTTAGGGCATTTTTTTTGTTTCTAAGACAATACAATGTGATGATCTTCACATTTTGTGCGCCCTTAGCTCAGCTGGATAGAGTACCTGGCTACGAACCAGGCGGTCGGAGGTTCGAATCCTCCAGGGCGCACCACTATTTAGAATGATGGGTTATAAGCTGAATTAGTTTTATAGCGGATCGTTCAATAAAAAAAGGGCATTGTCCTGTAGAGTAGTAATACATACGAAAGCAACACATACAAAAAGCAACATTGTGCGCCCTTAGCTCAGCTGGATAGAGTACCTGGCTACGAACCAGGCGGTCGGAGGTTCGAATCCTCCAGGGCGCACCACTATTTAGAATGATGGGTTATAAGCTGAATTAGTTTTATAGCGGGTTGTTCGATAAAAGGGCATTGTCCTGATGTGTAGTGATACGCACGAAAGTAACACATAGAAAAGCAACATTGTGCGCCCTTAGCTCAGCTGGATAGAGTACCTGGCTACGAACCAGGCGGTCGGAGGTTCGAATCCTCCAGGGCGCACCACTAATTAGAACGATGGGTTATAAACTGATTTGAGTTTTTAGCGGGTTGTTCAATAAAAGGGCATTGTCCTGATGTGTAGTGATACGCACGAAAGTAAGAGATAGAAAAGCAACATTGTGCGCCCTTAGCTCAGCTGGATAGAGTACCTGGCTACGAACCAGGCGGTCGGAGGTTCGAATCCTCCAGGGCGCACCACTAATTAGAACGATGGGTTATAAACTGATTTGAGTTTTTAGCGGGTTGTTCGATAAAAGGGCATTGTCCTGATGTGTAGCGATACGCACGAAAGTAAGAGATAGAAAAGTAACATTGTGCGCCCTTAGCTCAGCTGGATAGAGTACCTGGCTACGAACCAGGCGGTCGGAGGTTCGAATCCTCCAGGGCGCACCACTAATTAGAACGATGGGTTATAAACTGATTAGAGTTTTTAGCGGGTTGTTCGATAAAAGGGCATTGTCCTGATGTGTAGCGATACACACGAAAGTAAGACATACAAAAGCAACATTGTGCGCCCTTAGCTCAGCTGGATAGAGTACCTGGCTACGAACCAGGCGGTCGGAGGTTCGAATCCTCCAGGGCGCACCACTTTTCTTAAGCCCTGCTTTATAGCAGGGTTTTTTATTAACAAAAATTTAGCATTTAAGTAACCTTTTAATTACAAATCTTTGTTTTTTAAAGATAATTTTTGGTAATTTTAAGCGTATCTCAGTTTTTAATCCTCACTTTGTTATGTTGTTAACTCAGTATGAAGTTCTGTGTAACTTGCATTACACGATAATTTGTCGGCTTCATCATGGTTTTTCGTTTGAATGACGTTTTAATGACAACTCTACATTAAACAAAATTGACAAACTTTCACCAATCGAGATAATCCTAGTCCTCTTGCAATGGAACCAATGCAAGAACGTATGCATATCTAACCTTAGGCGATGATGCCTATACTCGGTTGAATGACTTGTCAGGATGACAAAGAAAGGACGCAAAATGACTAATATTGGAAGCCTGCTAGGAGATGCGGCTACCCTGATGCTAACGGGCATGTCCGTTGTATTCGTATTTCTCACAATTCTTGTTTATCTCGTTCGGTTAATGTCGAAATTGGTACCAGAAGAAGTACCAGAGCCGATCGCTGCCCCAAAACAATTGAAACCACAACCATCCCCATCGAATGCTGTTAGCCCAAGTGTTGTTGCTGCTATTTCTGCAGCTGTACATCAGTACCGCACTTCGGCCGCGAAATAGATTGAGTTAAGATTAAAAGGAGTTAATGAGCATGTCTAAACCACTAGCTATCACGGATGTGGTACTTCGTGACGCCCATCAATCGCTATTTGCTACTCGTATGCGAATTGAAGATATGTTACCAATTGCAGCAGAGCTGGATAAAATCGGTTACTGGTCATTGGAAACGTGGGGAGGTGCGACGTTTGATTCTTGTATTCGATTCTTAGGAGAAGACCCTTGGGAGCGGTTACGTGAGTTAAAGAGAGCGATGCCTAATACGCCAATGCAGATGCTTCTGCGCGGACAAAACCTACTAGGTTATCGTCATTACGCTGATGATGTGGTTGAGAAGTTTGTTGAACGTGCTCACGCCAATGGCATGGATGTCTTCCGTATCTTCGATGCGATGAATGATGTACGTAACTTTGAAAAGGCTGTGAAAGCCACCGTTGATGTTGGCGCACATGCACAAGGCACACTGTCATATACGACGAGCCCAGTGCACAACACCGACACATGGGTTGATCTCGCGAAACGTCTTGAAGATTTAGGTTGTCACTCTCTTTGCATCAAAGATATGGCAGGCTTATTAAAGCCTTATGAAGCCGAAGACCTTATTACTAGGATCAAAGCATCGTGTGATGTTCCTTTGGCCTTGCATTGTCATGCAACCACTGGTCTCTCTGCTGCAACAGCAGTGAAGGCTGTCGAAGCTGGCATTGATATCCTAGACACTGCTATCTCCTCTATGAGTCAGACATACGGCCATACACCAACAGAAACGGTTGTTGCGATGCTGCAAGGCACAGAGCGTGATACCAATCTTAAATTGGAACAGATTGAACCTGTTGCGGCGTACTTTAGAGAGGTTCGTAAGAAGTACGCGAAATGGGAGGGGCAAATGAAAGGGGTTGATTCCCGAATTTTGATTGCCCAAGTTCCAGGTGGCATGCTAACGAATATGGAAGGGCAACTTAAAGAGCAAGGTGCAGCGGATCGCCTTGATGAAGTGCTTGAAGAGATCCCACGTGTACGTGAAGATCTTGGTCATATACCATTGGTCACACCAACATCGCAAATAGTGGGTACTCAAGCGGTCATTAACGTCCTGACAGGTGAGCGTTACAAGAGCATTACGAAAGAGACGGCTGGCGTTCTAAAAGGTGAATACGGTACGGCACCAGCTCCCGTAAATGCAGAACTTCAAGCGAAGGTGCTTGCTGGTGCTAAGCCTATTACTTGTCGTCCGGCAGATTTACTTGATGCAGAGATGCATACACTGACCGATGATCTACTGGCTAAAGCGAAATCAGAAGGTATTTCTTTGGCTGAAGATACGGTTGATGATGTACTGACTTATGCCTTGTTCCCTCAGGTAGGTCTTAAGTTTCTGAAGAATCGCCGCAACCCTGATGCGTTTGAACCTGCACCAACTCTTGAGTCAGCTCAGCCTGCATCTCCAGTGGTCGCATCGACGCCAAGTGCCACAGGCATTGAAGCTTATAGTGTGAAAGTCGATGGTCAAGTCTATGACGTTGAAGTGGGTCCAAAAGGAGAATTAACGTCCGTTACGCCTTCAAATGCCCAAGTCGCGACTCAAGCCGCACCCGTTGCCCCCACCAATATTGAAGCGGTAGGTGCCCCCTTAGCTGGAAATATTTTTAAAGTAAACGTGGCATCCGGTACTCAAGTTCAAGAAGGCGACGTACTGCTTATTTTAGAAGCCATGAAAATGGAAACAGAAGTGCGCGCGGCGCAAAGTGGTGTTGTGCACGATATACATGTCAAAGAGGGCGATGCGGTTACCGTTGGCGCTCCTCTCGTCAGTTTGGCATAAGGGAGTACCATGGACGGATTGATGACCTTATGGTCAGAAACAGGGATCGCTAACTTTGAGTTTGGTCAGATCTGTATGATGTTAGTGGGTGGTTTGTTACTTTTCTTAGCGATAAAGAAAGGTTTTGAACCACTGCTGTTGCTACCGATTGGTTTTGGTGCCGTACTGGCGAATATTCCCAATGCAGGGTTCACCGACCCCGGTGGCCTGCTGTATTACGTGTACTACATCGGGATTGAAACAGGGGTCTTCCCTCTTTTAATCTTTATGGGGGTAGGGGCCATGACCGATTTTGGTGCGCTGATCGCCAACCCTAAAACGTTGTGGTTAGGCGCAGCAGCGCAGTTTGGTATCTTTGCTACGTTGTTCGGTGCAATTTTGCTTAACTACATACCAGGTATGGAGTTCTCGATGCCAGATGCGGCATCGATTGCCATTATCGGTGGTGCTGATGGACCAACCGCTATCTTCTTAGCCAGCCGTTTGTCGCCAGACTTATTGGGTGCGATTGCGGTTGCTGCCTATAGCTATATGGCGCTGGTTCCAATCATTCAACCACCGATTATGAAAGCACTGACTAGCCCAGAAGAACGTAAGATCAAAATGGCTCAATTGCGTCATGTCAGCAAAGGAGAGAAAATTCTATTTCCACTTGCCGTATTGTTGATGACTATTTTGTTTTTGCCTTCAGCAACACCGCTTGTTGGTATGTTCTGTCTTGGTAACTTGATGCGTGAAGCTGGTGTTGTCGACCGTTTATCAAAAACGGCCCAAAATGAACTTATTAATATCGTGACTATTTTCTTGGGTCTCGGTGTGGGGTCAAAGCTGCAAGCTGATCAATTCCTGAACTTTGAAACATTGGGTATCTTGGCGTTAGGTGCGGTCGCATTCAGTATTGGTACTGCAGGGGGCGTGCTTATGGCTAAGCTTCTTAATAAGTACTCAAAAGAAGATATTAACCCGTTGATTGGCGCGGCAGGCGTTTCTGCTGTTCCGATGGCAGCACGAGTTGTGAATAAAGTTGGCCTTGAAGCCAACCCACAAAACTTCTTACTGATGCATGCTATGGGACCAAACGTTGCCGGTGTCCTTGGCTCTGCAGTTGCCGCGGGCATACTGTTAGCACTGGTCGGCTAACGTAAAAAGGGGGGGATACCAATGTATCCCCCCTTTTTATTTGGTTTGTTACCTAGTCAACATCAATTAAATTTGTAACTGAGCCCGACGCTTACCCCAACACCGCTATTGCTGACATTCACCAGGGTTTGTTTTCCATCGCTAAATTGCTTTTCTGCATAGTCTTCTTTAAAGCCTGCTACATCGAAAGTGAGGTTTTGTGTAAATCGATAGGCAAGCCCTATGCGGTAACGTATATCATTTCCGCCGTAGCTATCGATGGCTTCATCGGCACTGACACCACCTCGTAAGGTCAATTTATTCCAATCGTAGCTCATAGAAGTGCCGACTCGTTTACTATGGCGATGGCCTTGTAATAACCCGACAGGATCACTGTAATTATTATAGTGGATACCCTGACCATTCCATCGACTTAAGCTAAAGGTATTGTGCCATTGTAGCTGCTCGGTGATTTGAATCGTGCCATAAATACTGGTGATGGAAGGCAGTTGAAACTGAACCTCATCATCTCCAAATTGACTGTCGAATCGATGTGCAATGGCTAGAGTGAACTCTTGGTTTACCGCCCATGTTGCGCTTAACGCACCGCTCCAACCACTGGTGTTGCCAGAGGTTTCAGTTGTGCCGTTACATTGAAATAGGCCGCAACTTTTTTGCTCAAGTAAATAGTCACCGTACAAGTATTCGGCGGTGAGGGCGATACTCACATCGTTATATTGATACGCCAAACTTGGTGCTAAAGAAACAACGATGGGCCTGACCCGAGTCTCCTTTAAATCCGAAATAGGAAGAGGCGCTAAATCAGGCAGTGATATGTCGGCGGCGGTGCGGCTGTATGCGGCTAAGCCGAAATACCAGTTATCATTGATAGGGGTGACCATAAATCCTGCGGGTATAGGGGATGCCTGAGATTTTTGGCTTTCTGTGCCAAAGATGTTGTAGTCAGTCGTGACTTGATAGTAGGTCACGTTAGCGGTCACGGTAGTTTTTTTTAATTGCGTCATGCTGGAGGGCGCAGTCGCTAAGATACTTGCATCAACGGCTTTTGCACCATTTGCACTTGCAAGCGCACTATTGGAGGTAGAAGACTCCCAGAAGTTTAAACCCGTTGCAAAGGATAAGGGGCTGACAAGAGCTAAAGTCAGAGGTGAAAATCGAGAGTAAAGTGGCATGCGCATGATAATGAGTAATCGAGACGATGACAGTAACATGCCTATCTGATGAAATATCAACATTTCGTCAGAATCGTAAATATTTAAGGTTGATTTTTACTCTAGTAGTCTTGGTTTTAAATGGCTAAGATGATGAATACTGCACTAAAAAGGATACTGTCATGTCATGCAAACAAATTGTTATCCCAGAGTTTGGTCAACCTGAGGTTTTGGATATTCGTGAAGTAGCGATCCCTGAACCTGCTGCTGGAGAGGTACTTGTGAAAGTTGCTTATTCAGGTATTAATCCTATCGATGTAAAAACTCGTGCGGGCCTTGGTTGGGCGGCAAACGAAAACAAAGATAATTTGCCATGGGTACCAGGGTATGACATATCGGGTCGTATTGTCGCGTGCGGCGATAACACCTCTCGCTTCTCTATTGATGATGAAGTCGTTGGTTTTATTGGTTTTCCTATTCTTGGTGGGGGCTATAGTCAATATGTGTGTGTACAGGAATCAGAGCTTAGTACCGTCCCTAACTCCGTAACACTGGAAGCCGCTGCAGCGCTGCCTCTGGCAGGACAAACGGCCGCTCAAGCGATTAACAAAGCGAACATTCAGGCAGGAGAACGTGTTCTGATTTTAGCTGGCGCGGGGGGCGTCGGGCACATTGCGGTCCAAATAGCGGTGGCCGCTAAAGCTGACGTGTATACCACCTGTAGTGAGCGAAACTTAGATTACTTGGCTACATTAGGGGCACATGCTATCAACTATGAATTTGCTCCCGCGTCTGAGCGTATTTCTGATGTTGATGTCCTGATTGATCTTGTTGGGGGCGACGTCGCACTTGATGCTTTGAAGTGTCTCAAAGACCACGCACGCGTCATTACGATTCCTACCTTGTCTGCACAGAGGGTGTGTGAAAAAGCAACCTTATTGGGCTTTTCCGCAAGTGGTATGCTTGTATCGCCGGATACAAAACAAATGGAAACGCTGTTGTACATGGTGAGTGTGGGTTTGTTGAAAACTGAAATACAACATATATACCCATTGCATGATGTAGTGGACGCTCACAAGCAAGTTGAAACAAGTCGAACTCGCGGTAAAGTGTTGCTGGATATGCAATGCTAGAGTCGTTTTCTCAATATCTTGCGCAATCTTGGTTTGCCGACTCTGCGCTGGCCGTTTTATTTATCTCTGGATTTTTAAGTGCCACGTTACTTCCCGGTGGCTCTGAAGCTGGGTTAGTCGCGACACTGAGTCTGGGGCAATACAGTACATTGATGATCATTTTGGTCGCAACGGTTGGGAACACGTTGGGTGGCCTGACAAACTATTGGATAGGACTTTGGCTGCCAAATCGAACTCAAAATGAAAAGCATGGTCATAAAGCCATAGCTTGGTTACAAAAATATGGCTACTGGACACTTTTGTTGAGCTGGCTCCCAGTCATAGGCGATCCGTTGTGTTTGGCCGCTGGGTGGCTAAGAATGAAGTTTCTTCCTTGTGTTGTGCTTATCGCAATTGGTAAAGCGCTTCGTTATGCTGCATTAGCAGCGATTTTCTTCGGTGTATTTTAAGGAATGACTATGAGAAAAATCTGGCTCGGCATGGTGTCGTTAGTCTTTATTTATGGTTGCAGTAGCGACATGACAACATCAACCGATTTGCCTAACGGCGTGCGTCTTGTTGAAGAAGCGAAAGCTGATCCAAGTAAAACCATGATCCCGTATTCTAAGTATCAATTAGACAATGGTTTAACCGTGATCCTTGCACCAGACAATTCAGATCCGCTGGTTCATGTCGATGTGACTTATCACGTAGGATCCGCTCGTGAAGAGGTCGGGAAATCAGGATTTGCGCATTTCTTTGAGCATATGATGTTCCAGGGCTCAGAGCATGTTGGTGATCAGCAGCATTTTAAGATTATTACTGAAGCTGGCGGATCATTAAATGGCACGACGACACGAGATCGTACTAACTACTTTGAAACAGTACCGGCGAATCAATTAGAAAAAATATTGTGGCTTGAAGCCGATCGAATGGGCTTTTTGTTGGGGGCGGTATCGCAGCATAAATTTGAAATCCAAAGAGACACCGTTAAAAATGAGCGCGCTCAGAACTATGACAATAGACCATACGGCTTAGTTTGGGAAAAAATGGGTGAAGCGATGTACCCTGAAGGGCACCCATACTCGTGGCAGCCAATTGGATATGTTGAAGACTTAGACCGTGTTGATGTGAATGATTTGAAAGCATTCTTTCTACGTTGGTATGGCCCTAACAATGCGGTATTGACCATTGGTGGTGATATCGACAAACAACAGACACTGGAATGGGTGAATAAATACTATGGCTCGATCCCTCGAGGTCCAGAGGTCGATAACGCGCCAAAACAACCCGCTATTGTCCCTAAAGATCGCTACGTCACACTTGAGGATCGGATTCGTCAGCCAATGGTGGTGATAGGATGGCCGACAAACAGTTATCGTGGTGCGGATAATCAAGCAACGCTTGAAGCAATGGCCGACGCCATTGGCGGTGGAGCAAATGGTTTGCTCTATCAAAAACTGATCAAAACCCAGAAAGCACTCGATGCCGGAGCATTTACTGAATGTAATGAGTTGTCGTGTAATTTTTATATTTATGCCATGGGAACCTCTACCGATAAAGATGGCCTCAAAGCCTTGTATCAAGAGCTCTTAAATACTTTAGACGAGTTTGATAAAGAAGGGATTAGTCAGGCTCGCTTGGATCAGATTACGGGGTTATCAGAATCAGGTTCCGTATTTGCATTACAGAGTGTCAAAGGAAAGGTCACTCAACTTGCGTCTAATGAGACCTTTTTTAATACACCAGACAGGCTTGAACAACAGCTTGCGCAAATTCGAGCCGTCACACCGCAAGGCGTTCAAGCCGCTTACAATGAGTTTGTTAAAGACAAAGCGAAAGTGACGTTAAGCGTAGTGCCGAAAGGTCAATCTGATATGGCGGTACAAAAGGCGAACTTTGAAACTCCGAAGCGAACCCTGCCTGCATATACTAAGGTCACGGAGGATCAGTTGACCTTCCGACGACCTGTCGATAATTTTGATCGTAGTGAGATGCCTAAGGTCGCACAAGCGGTTAAAGCGACCATGCCTGAGCTCTATGAAGTGCATTTCGATAACGGTAGTGAGTTATTAGGGACGACCAGCTCCGAAACTCCGACGGTGGAGATACATTTCCAGCTTCCTGCCGGCGACCGTTATGTCGCGAAAGGCAAAGAAGGTCTCGCAGAAATGACCGCTTCCATGATGGAAGAGGGGACAACCTCATTGAGTGTCGAAGCACTGCAAGCGAAGCTTGATCAGTTGGGCAGCCAGATTAGTATCAGTGCGGGCTCTTATTCGACACGAGTGACGGTCTCTTCTCTTGAAAAAAATCTGCCTCAAACGCTAGCGTTAGTGGAAGACGTGCTCTTTAACCCAGCAATGAAGCAAAGTGACTTTGATAGGCTCAAAGCTCAGATGTTAGAGGGGTTGGTTTATCAACACCAAAAGCCAAGCTGGATGGCATCACAGGCCACTCGTGATGTCTTGTTTGGTAAGACAGTCTTTGGCCGCTCATCAGATGGCTCGGAAGCCTCAATTTCTTCGATCAGCTTAGATGATGTGAAAGCATTCTACCGGGAGCACTACACACCGCAAAGTGCTCAGATCGTTGTGGTTGGTGATATCAGCCGTAAGCAAATAGAACGTGAGCTCGATTTTTGGAAAACATGGCAAGGCAATGCCGCGCCACTGTTTACACCAGAAGCGGTCACACCTTTGAAAGGACAACATATTTATCTAGTTGATAAGCCCGCCGCGCCGCAAAGTATTGTTCGTCTTGTGCGTCAAGGGATGCCATTTGATGCCACGGGTGAGCTATATCGAAGTCGTTTAGCGAATTTCAATTTAGCGGGCAACTTTAATAGCCGAATCAATCAAAACCTTCGTGAGGACAAAGGTTATACCTATGGTGCGAGTGGTTATTTTGCCAGTAACCGAGAAGTGGGTGCGATTGTATTTAACGCGCAGGTTCGCGCGGACTCAACGATTCCATCGATTGAAGAGTTGTTGAAGGAATTGAAAAACTACAGCGAGAATGGCATGACCCAAGAGGAGTTGAGCTTTATGCGCTTGGCCGTGGGCCAACAAGATGCATTGACCTACGAAACACCAAGTCAAAAAGCTAGCTTACTTTCAAGTATATTGACCTATAGTTTAGACAGAGATTATCTGAAGCAGCGCAACGACATTGTTGAGACTGTCCAGAAGTCTGAGCTAGATGCCTTAGCGGCGAAATGGTTCGATCCAACTCAATATCAGATAATTGTCGTCGGAGATGCGAAGATGTTAAAACCACAATTAGAGAAACTGAATATTCCAATTGAAATGCTTGAAATCTCTCAATAGAGTGACCATATAGGGGGGATAGGAGTGGCACTGATGACGTTTCACCTAGCCCTCAATGAGAATAACAAACATATAAGCGAATCGCATTTTGACTAATTTTGCTACGCGGCTGGAGCAGGTTGCTAAAGACCGGACTGTCTTTAAACAGTTTGGTCGTGGTGTAGAGAGAGAGACGTTACGATATACAGAAGATGGCCGTTTGGCTATGACGCCTCACCCAATGCAACTTGGCTCTGCTCTGACAAATGAATATATCACTACTGATTTTTCTGAGTCTTTGCTCGAGTTTATTACACCGGTATCTCACGATGTAGATACATTGGTAAATCAACTGTCGGATATTCATCATTTTACCCAAGCGAAACTAGACAACGAAAAGCTATGGCCGCTTTCGATGCCTTGTTATGTTGGCAATGAAGATGACATCGCGCTCGCGCAGTATGGTAGCTCGAATTCAGGAAAGATGAAGACGCTGTATCGTCAAGGTCTTAAGCATCGCTATGGCAGCTTAATGCAGGTTATTTCCGGTGTGCATTTTAATTTCTCTTTCCCTGAGACATTTTGGGATGCGCTCCACGGTGAACAAGAAGAAGCGGATCGTCAGGCCTCTAAGTCGGAAGGGTATTTTGGATTGATCCGAAATTACTATCGCTTTGGTTGGTTGATTCCATATTTCTTTGGTGCCTCACCAGCGCTATGCAGTTCGTTTGTTCAAGGAAAAGAGTCAGCATTACCCTTTGAAAAGGTAGGTGGGACGCTTTATTTACCAGAGGCTACGTCGTTACGGTTAAGTGATCTCGGTTATACAAATAATGCACAAAGCTCGCTTAAAATTGGCTTTAACAGCCTAGGGCAATATCTTGAGGGATTGAATCAAGCGATTCATACCCCATCGGATGACTTTGCTAAAATCGGCGTGAAAGTGGATGGTGAATATCGTCAATTAAACGACTACGTTCTTCAGATTGAAAATGAGCTATATGCGCCAATTCGTCCTAAACGTGTCGCTAAAAATGGTGAAAAACCGTCAGAAGCACTTTCTAGAGCGGGTGTTGAGTACATAGAAGTTCGCTCACTAGATGTGAACCCGTTCAGCCCAATAGGAATTACCAAAGAACAAATACGCTTCCTCGACTTGTTCATTACCTGGTGTGCATTGAAAGACTCTGAGCCAATGGATGATTGCGAGCTCGAATGTTGGCGTCAAAACTGGAATAAAGTCATTCTTGAAGGTCGTAAAGAAGGGCTAGAGCTCAAAATTGGCTGTGATGGTGAGAAGCTGAGCAGCCAGCTTTGGGTGAAACGTGTCTTTAAGGACCTGCGTAGCATTGCAGTATTAATGGACGAAGCTCATGGCAGTGATGACTATGTAGCAGTCTGCGATTTACTTGAGCAATGGAACGAGGACCCAGAGAAAACCATCTCAGGACAGTTATTGTCTATGACGAAAGAGTTGGGTGGCCTAGGCAAGGTTGGCTGTGAGTTAGGGAAAAAATATCGTGATGCTAATACCGCAGAGCAGTACCGGGTTTATAGCGAAGCCATGATGGAAGATGAGGTGACACGCTCGTTTGCAGCGCAGAAAGCCATCGAAGCAGCGGATAAACAAGGATTTGATGAATTTCTAGCGGATTACTTTTCCCATTTACAGTCAAGTAGTGAGTCTAAGTAGCAACGCACATTTAATAAGCGATTAAGACACAATAAAGACAAGGTCTGTATTCTTACGATACAGGCCTTGCGTCGTCTGTAGTGTCCTTTTACAATCACATTATATTGTCTGGCTTCATTTTGTTTGAGGCCTTAACGGAGAAATTACGATGCCTTTATTGGATAGCTTTACCGTCGATCACACAAAAATGCATGCGCCAGCAGTACGCGTTGCGAAAACGATGCAAACCCCAAAGGGTGACACGATTACCGTATTTGATCTGCGTTTCACTATTCCGAACAAAGATATCTTGTCAGAAACAGGAATTCACACACTTGAGCATTTGTATGCTGGATTCATGCGTGCTCACCTAAACGGTGCACAAGTTGAGATTATTGATATCTCTCCAATGGGGTGTCGTACGGGTTTTTATATGAGCTTGATTGGTACACCATCGGAGTCTGACGTGGCGAAAGCATGGCTAGATTCAATGCAAGATGTATTGAAAGTTGAAAGCCAAAATAAGATCCCTGAATTGAATGAATACCAATGTGGAACCGCTGCGATGCATTCTCTCGAAGAAGCTAAGTCGATTGCTGCGACGATCATTGAAGCAGGGATTCAGGTCAATAAAAATGACGAATTGGCGTTACCTGATTCAATGTTGCAAGAACTCAAAGTTGACTAGTCTCAGTGCTGATTTGGAGTTAATGTTGATTCTGAGTTAGTGTGAAACTGCAAGCTATTGATTAAGTTTGAGTTTTAAAAAGGATGGCTTTGCCATCCTTTTTAGTTTCTTGGTTTGTTAAACAAAGAGGGGGCACAAACAACACTGGTTAACGTGTTTACGACACGAGCCGGTTATCCCCACTGTGCCTCAAACCAACTTTCTAAGATAACGACGGCAGACTGGCAGTCGACATTCCCTTTTGATAGCGCTTTATACCCTCCCATACTGAAGAGATCGGCTCGAGCTTCGGTTGTGGAAAGTCGCTCATCTTGAAGCTCTACCGGTAGACCAAATCGACCGTGAAGTCGATTCGCAAACTTCTTTGCTTTTGGGGTGATGGTGTCGAGATCCTTGCCGTGCAGATCCGTCGGTAAACCGACAACAATCAGGTTGGGTTGCCATTCTTTGATTGTTTTTTCAATATCGTCCCAGTTTGGAATGCCTTCTTTGGCTTTAAACGCCTTCAGTGGGTTTGCTGTCCCAGTGACTTCTTGCCCAATGGCACTGCCAATGCTTTTTGTTCCAAAATCAAAGGCGAGTATGGTTCTTGCTGTCATGATTATGCGTGTCCAACTTGAGTGGAGAGTTGAGCTATATCAATACCAAGCATCTGAACAGCACTGTGCCAACGATCCTTGACGGGTGTGTCGAAGATAACACTCGTGTCAGCCTCGATCGTCAACCAAGAATTGTCTGCTAATTCCGTCTCTAATTGACCGGCATCCCACCCCGCGTAACCGAGCGCAACTAAGTAGTCCTCTGGCTGAGCATCGGTGCCTAACACGGCGAGGATATCCTTGGACGTCGTGACGGAAAGTTTCTCGGTGATCTGAATGCTGGATTGATATTTGTCTTTTGGTTTATGCAGAATAAAGCCACGGTCTTCAGAGACAGGGCCGCCGTTGATAACCGGCTCTTCTAAGCTTTTACTGTGCTGAATTTGAGAGGCGATCGGTAGATCGTTTTGCACCTGTAAAAGCATGTTTGCTACCGTGACATCAATAGGGGTATTGATGATGATACCCATAGCACCGTCATTATTGTGTTCGCACACGTAAACAACCGTACGTTGAAAGTAGGGATCTTTCATACCTGGCATTGCCACGAGGAAGTGGTTTGCTAAGTTCATTTTCGCCTCCTAACACTGATGGTTTGATCTGAGAGGGTTAGCTCTCGATTATTTACCTAATCGGCGTTCAATTGCATCCATGAGTTTACCCGTGATAGAAACATCAAATGCGGCTTCGATCTCACGGATACAAGTAGGGCTCGTCACATTGATTTCTGTGAGTTTGTCACCAATGACATCAAGGCCTACAAAGATTAACCCTTTTTCCTTTAAAGTAGGAGCGACAGCAAGCGCAATCTGCTTATCTGTCTCACTTAATGGACGAGCTTCACCTGTGCCACCTGCAGCAAGGTTACCACGCGTTTCTCCCTTGGCTGGGATGCGTGCCAAGCAGTAGGGCATTGGCTCTCCATCAACCACAAGGATGCGTTTGTCTCCATTACTGATATCAGGAACAAACGTCTGCGCCATTGCGTAGTTTTGTCCGTGGTTGGTCAGGGTTTCAATGATGACAGAAACATTCGGGTCATCTTGTTTTACGCGGAAAATAGAGGCTCCGCCCATTCCATCGAGTGGTTTTAAGATCACATCACCATGCGTATCGCGAAACGCTTTAATTTTTTCGGCTTTACGGGTCACGATCGTCGTTGGCGTCAGCTCAGGGAACCAGGCGGTAAACAGCTTTTCATTACAATCACGTAAGCTTTGAGGCTTGTTGACAATAAGTGTGCCTTTTTCTTCCGCTCTTTCTAGGATGTAAGTCGCGTAGATAAACTCGGTATCAAAAGGGGGATCTTTACGCATTAACACCGCATCAAGCTCAGATAATTCGATCGTTTGTTCTGAGTCGAATTCATACCAACCATTAGGGTCTTCTATTAACGTCACCACTTTAGTGTCGGCAACGGCAACGCCTTGGTCAAGGTGCAGATCTTGCATTTCCATATAGTGGATTTCATATCCGCGACGCTGTGCTTCGAGCATCATGGCAAAGCTAGAGTCTTTTTTGATGTTAATAGACGAGATTGGGTCCATTACAATGCCGAGTTTAATCATGTTCGTTCTCCAGTTAGCCTAAATCGCCGAAGCGTACTTGAAGAGCGGTGATTGCTGTTAATGCAGCGGTTTCCGTTCTGAGTACGCGAGGACCAAGCAGGGTTTCTTCAAATTGGTATTGTTCAGTCATTTCGATCTCTTGTGGTGAGAGTCCGCCTTCTGGGCCAATTAATAGTCTTACTTTTTTGATTGGCTCTGGAAGGGTATTAATCGAATACTTAGCACGAGGATGTAGATTGAGCTTCAGTGCATCTGAGGGCTCTGCACACCATTGTTCTAAGGGCATAATAGGTCGTATGGTGGGGATGGTATTCCGACCACACTGCTCACAGGCACTGATCGCGATCTTTTGCCATTGCTGCATTTTCTTTTCAAAACGTTTGGGGTCAAGTTTGACACCACAACGTTCAGAAATAAGAGGGGTGATAGTATTTACACCTAATTCAACCGATTTTTGAATGGTAAATTCCATCTTGTCACCACGAGAGATCACTTGACCAAGATGTAAATCGAGAGGGGATTCGATACTGTTCGCTATTTTTTTTGTGAGCATGACAGTGACGGATTTTTTTGTTACCTCATGAATTGTCGCAGGAAACTCATGGTCACTGCCGTCAAAGAGCAATACATCTTGGCCTTCTTTCATGCGTAATACGCGTCCGATATGATTTGAGGCTTCCTCGCTAAGAGCAAGTGTGCCCAAGCTTTCAATGGACTCTGGGTGATAAATACGAGGTATGCGCATAATGACTTCCGACGGACAAAAAGGTGTAGAGATATAACATGGATGCAAGCCCTAGAAATTACAAGGGCTTGCTAACGAAAATTATGCCTGAGCGAGTGTTATGATCCGTTCTGACAAGCCTCTGCGACGTAAGGGTTACGGTTGCCCTGGCGGGCTGCAATTCTCTTGTCGCGTTCACACTCCCAAGCATCCGCCGGATACGTTCGATTCCAAGCATTCATTAACTGGGTTTGCTGCTTTGATAGTGTAAAACCATACTCTTGGCTCATATACAAATACGTGCGAGCGATCGACCCTCTTGCTCTGTCAGGAGGCATGACTTTGCGTTGCTTAAAGTTTACCTGCATTTCACACCGCCCATAGCTGACACCATCAATGCCATTCCACTGACTGAAATTGTAGTTTGAACGGTCGCCATTGACCTCTCCAATCGTCGGGGTCAAGTTATGAAGGTCGGCCTCCATTAGGCGAAATGTTTTGTCATTTTTAGTGCAGTTCTTTCGTCCCCCCTCTTGCCAGCATTGACGCTGGTGGCCAAATTGCCAAGCGGGTACAACGTGTTCCCATTCAATGCGACTCGCCCGCTTTTGCTGCTTTCGGACTTGGTAACCACAAGAGGCGAGATCGGGTGTCCCTTTTTTACCTTGCCATTGAATGTCACAGCCACAATAGAAGCTGACAGGATGATCGGCATAGATTTTTACCGCCTGCCTTTTTGCCGAACTAAAACTGCTCGGTGGTGCTGAAAAAGCCTGCTGAGGAATAAAAATTAACCCGATTAAGGAGAGTAAAATGAGATGAATTTTCATTAAATAGTCTGAGATAAGTACGAGATAACCTAGTGTAGATCGCGTTATTAATGATGACTACTAACTTAATGATTATTAACCTAGGAAGCGGGTAGATTCGCTTGAGTTGAATTTTTATGATGCACAGGATTAGCCTTGCTGGCCAGAATAGCGCAGTGCTTCGTGACATTTAGTACATCGATAGCTCGCTTGCTGCCGTTGTACTTTATTGTGTCTTCGAATCGTTAAAGGGTAGGTACTGCACTGGCAGTGATACTCAAAAACTTTGCCCTGAACAGAAGAGATATCCATTTGGTGGGTTGTCTTTGGAATGACTTTAAACACGTTATGCATGATAGCTTGCCAGTGTTTACCGTGAGGGGGAACACGACCATATAGCTTAAATGCCAGCAGGTGCGCGACTTCATGAGGAATGACTTCCTCAATGAATGCATCTTGATTCTCACTAAAGAGGATGGGATTCAATCGAATCTCCCAGGGTTGCAAATAGGCTTTTCCTGCCGTTTTTCCTTTGAGTTTAAAACTGAGTGATGGGATAGGGAATGTCTGTTGAAAATACTGCTCAGCAACCGATATGCAATGAGCCAGCCGTTTTGATGCTAAGTATTGTAAATCTGTAGATAACGACGGATGCACACCGAAAACCCAATAACGCCCAAAGAGGGCGTTATTGTATTGTAGTCCATGAGTAAATCAAGCAAGGCTAAGGATGGTGGCGTTTCTTTATCACCTCGTGGTACGCATGCCAGGTTCCATAACCAAGGATAGGCATGGTTATCATCATCCCTAAGCCAAAGGTAGCAAACCCGATAAGGATTCCACCACAGATTATAAATGCCCATACCACCATGGCTGGGATATTGGATTTGACGGCATTGAAACTGGTAAACACCGCTGTCATTACATCGACTCTACGTTCCATCATTAAAGGAATCGAGAAGGCTGACAAGCTGAATATAACACTGGCTATCACCAAACCAATCACAGAGCCGGTGATAAGAAATGGTGCAAATTCAGTTAACGGAGCACCTTGTACGGAAGGGTATAGGGCGTGCAGTAGCGCGGCTATTCGCATCCAAAATATCATGGCGACGGCAAGCAATACGGCAAAAGCCCATTGTGAGGTTGAGTTACGGCCAATGGCTTTCATTGAATGAAACAGGCTGGCTTTGTGACCTTTTTCTCTTTCCCAAGCCGCGTCATAAAGCCCAAGCGCAAGGAAAGGGCCAATGAGCATATAGACGACTAGGCTTGGCATGATAACAAGATGGGTACCTTGCCATTGTACAAGCTGAACTATCGCCACGGCGGAGGCGGTAAAACATAGCCCGTAAAATGCGCTAATAACGGGCATTTTTACTAAATCATGAAGCCCAAGTGCCAGCCAATGAAAAGGCGCAGAAATACTCACTTGGTTACAAGGTATGGTTTTAGCGTAATCTTGATCTTTGACTTCGTGTTTCTTTTGGAAGTCTTCAGTCTGAGCGGTTCGAGGCATATGTCCTCCCTGATTTGACAATCTGGCCTTCGTCTCTGATGTCGGGAAATGAACGATTGTTGTGAGCTTTATCGCTCACGATTTGGCGCAACGTGTTCCCATAATGGAGTCGGGATGCGTGATGATGAGTTCGCGTTATTCTCATTCTGCATCGGTCCTCTTATGGTTAACTATTGACCGAGACGGAAGAAAACACAATTTTTTGCTGGATAGAAAAGACGTGTTACAAGTGTTAAGTTAACAAATTTGCAACAAAGCGGTTGAAATAGTTGAAGTTAATATATTTTACGCTGAAGTAAAAAAGCCCTTATCAAATGATAAGGGCTTTTTAGTCTTTGAGCTTAGTTATAGCGTGGAATTAATCGCTATTTGATGCCAGCGAAATCACGCAGCATTGCTGCTTTGTCTGTCGCTTCCCAAGGGAATTCTTCACGACCGAAGTGACCATAAGCTGCGGTTTGCTTGTAGATAGGCTGAAGCAGGTTCAGCATCTCTTGAAGACCATATGGACGTAGATCGAAGTTCTGACGAACCGCTTCAATGATGATGTCGTGAGCGACTTTCTCAGTACCAAACGTTTCCACCATGATTGACGTAGGATCTGCAACACCAATGGCGTAAGACAGTTGAATCTCACAACGATCTGCCATGCCAGCAGCAACAATGTTTTTCGCTACGTAACGTGCTGCGTATGCGGCACTGCGGTCAACTTTCGATGGATCTTTACCAGAGAATGCACCACCACCGTGACGAGCTGCGCCGCCGTACGTATCAACGATGATCTTACGACCCGTAAGACCACAGTCACCCATAGGGCCGCCGATAACAAAACGACCGGTTGGGTTGATGAAGAAGTTGGTGTCTTTGTTAATCCACTCTGCTGGAAGAACTGGCTTGATGATCTCTTCCATTACCGCTTCACGAAGATCAGGTGTTGTGACTGAATCGCAGTGTTGTGTTGAAAGCACAACCGCATCGATACCAACAATCTTACCTTGGTCGTATTGGAAGGTAACTTGAGATTTCGCATCTGGGCGAAGGAAGTCAAGTTTACCGCTCTTACGAACTTCAGCTTGCTTTTTAACAAGTAGGTGAGAGTAAGTAATAGGAGCTGGCATTAGGATTGGCGTTTCGTTAGTTGCGTAACCAAACATGATGCCTTGGTCGCCAGCACCTTGATCTTTAGGATCGGCTTTATCAACACCTTGGTTGATATCTGGAGATTGTTTACCAATCGTGTTCAGTACGGCACAAGAATCAGCGTCAAAGCCCATATCTGAGTGAACGTAGCCGATTTCGCGAACGGTTTCACGAGTGATCTCTTCGATGTCTACCCACGCTGAGGTCGTGACTTCACCACCAACCATTACCATGCCAGTCTTTACGTAAGTTTCACAAGCAACACGCGCTTTCGGGTCTTGCTCTAGAATTGCGTCAAGTACAGCATCAGAAATTTGGTCAGCAATTTTATCAGGATGTCCTTCTGATACGGATTCAGAAGTGAACAGGTGCTTAGCCATGAGAGCTCCAATTACAGTTAATAAAGCCAGCAATATTGTGCTGGCCTATAAAAAATTCAATGATATTTTGTAGGTGTATCTACATCTAGACGTCTATTTTAATCATCGATGTGTGAGAATCAAGCGATTTTTAATTTTAAGTTATAGCCAAACGTTTGCGTATTTTAAGGCAGATAGGGGTGTAACGTGCAAAAAAACACAGCAAAAGTACTCAAAATATCGGTAAAAAGTTTGCAGAGGTTAGGGGGCTTTGCGACAATGCTTGCCGCTGATTATTGTTCAGCAAGGAATCAACTTGAAATTCGCTTAATGCACTCAGGAGCAGACATGTCGTCTCGTAAAGAATTAGCTAATGCAATCCGCGCGCTTAGCATGGATGGTGTTCAACAAGCCAACTCTGGTCACCCAGGTGCCCCTATGGGTATGGCTGATATCGCCGAAGTACTTTGGCGCTCTCACCTAAATCACAATCCTCAAAACCCGGAATGGGCTGATCGCGACCGTTTTATTTTGTCAAACGGCCACGGCTCAATGCTGATTTATTCTCTGCTTCACCTAAGTGGTTATGAATTATCTATTGACGATCTTAAAAACTTCCGTCAATTGCACTCTAAAACACCAGGTCACCCAGAATACGGCTACGCACCAGGCATTGAAACGACAACAGGCCCTTTAGGTCAAGGCATCACGAATGCAGTCGGCATGGCAATGGCAGAGAAATCACTGGCTGCGCAATTTAATAAAGAAGGTCACGACATCGTTGATCACTTTACTTACGCGTTCATGGGCGATGGCTGTCTGATGGAAGGCATCTCTCACGAAGCCTGCTCTTTGGCTGGTACTCTTGGTCTTGGTAAGCTGGTTGCTTTCTGGGATGACAACGGTATTTCTATCGATGGTGAGGTGGAAGGTTGGTTCTCTGACGATACGCCTAAGCGTTTTGAAGCCTACGGCTGGCATGTTATTCCTGCCGTTGATGGTCATGACTCTGATGCAATTAACGCGGCAATCATCGCGGCAAAAGCGGATCCTCGTCCAACACTTATTTGTACTAAAACCGTTATTGGTTTTGGTTCACCAAACAAAGCTGGTACGCACGATTGCCACGGTGCACCACTAGGCGCTGATGAAATCGCAGCAACTAAAGCAGCGCTGGGTTGGGAGCACGGTCCTTTTGAAATTCCAGCTGATATCTCGGCACAATGGAATGCAAAAGAAGCGGGCGCAGCAAAAGAAGCGGCGTGGAATGCTAAGTTTGACGCTTACGCAGCGGCTTACCCAGAACTTGCGGCTGAGTTTACTCGTCGTACAAATGGCGAACTGCCAGCTGAGTGGGAAGAAAAAGCATCGGCAATCATTGCTGATCTTCAAGCTAACCCTGCAAACATCGCATCACGTAAAGCGTCACAAAATGCGCTAGAAGCATTTGGTCAAATGCTACCAGAATTTATGGGTGGCTCTGCTGACCTTGCACCTTCTAATCTGACAATGTGGTCGGGTTCTAAGTCGCTAACAGCTGAAGACTTCTCTGGTAACTACATCCATTACGGTGTTCGTGAGTTTGGTATGACTGCGATCATGAACGGTATCGCTTTGCACGGTGGTTTCGTACCATACGGTGCAACATTCCTAATGTTCATGGAATACGCTCGTAACGCGATGCGTATGGCAGCTCTGATGAAAGTTCAGAACATCCAGGTTTACACGCACGACTCTATCGGTCTAGGCGAAGACGGCCCAACTCACCAACCGGTTGAGCAAATTGCTTCGCTACGCCTAACACCAAACATGAGCACATGGCGTCCATGTGACCAAGTGGAATCGGCAGTGGCTTGGAAACTGGCTATTGAACGTAAAGATGGTCCAACATCGCTTATCTTCTCTCGTCAGAACCTAGCACAGCAGGAGCGTAACGCAGAGCAAGTAGCAAACATCGCCAAGGGTGGTTACATCCTGAAAGATTGTGCAGGTAAGCCTGAATTAATTATCATCGCTACTGGCTCTGAAGTTGAACTAGCCGTTGAAGCTGCTGCGCAACTGACTGCTGAAGGCAAAGCGGTACGTGTGGTTTCTATGCCAGCAACGGATGCGTTTGATAAGCAAGATGCGCAGTACCGTGAATCAGTATTGCCATCTGACGTGACCGCTCGTATTGCTGTTGAAGCCGGTATTGCTGACTTCTGGTACAAATATGTTGGCTTTGGTGGCAAGATCATCGGTATGACGACATTTGGTGAGTCTGCACCAGCAGGTGAGCTATTCAAGATGTTTGGCTTTACAACAGAAAACGTTGTGAACACAGCAAAAGAATTACTCGCTTAAGCGATAGGCTGAGTTATTTCATTTTGTTGTAGTAACCGAGCCCTAGTGGCTCGGTTTTTTTATGCTTGGATATTATTCTTGTGTATGTGTGATTAAGTCGGGATGCGAAACTGATGTTGATCAGTTAATATGCTTGCCTTAATTATGTGAACAAAAAGGTGTTGTACGATGCTAAAGGTAGCGATTAATGGCTTTGGGCGTATAGGACGAAATGTACTTCGAGCGATTTATGAAAGCGGCAAAAACGATAAAATTAAAGTCGTCGCAGTCAATGAATTGGCGCAACCTGAAGCAATGGCGCACCTGCTTCAATATGATACGAGTCATGGTCGTTTTGGTAAAAAGATCACTCATGACCAAGAACACCTTTATGTGAACCACCAAGATGGTCAGTTTGATAGCATTCGTATCTTGCACTTAGCGGAAATCAACCTACTCCCTTGGCGAAATCTAGAGGTTGATATTGTACTTGATTGTACGGGTGTGTTCGGGAGTCGTGCAGACGGCCTAGAGCATATCGCGGCAGGTGCGAACAAGGTTTTATTTTCACATCCTGGCGCGAATGACATAGATAATACGATCATCTATGGTGTCAATCATGATTCTCTTAAAAAAGAGCACACGATTGTTTCCAGTGGTTCGTGCACTACGAACTGTATTGTTCCCATTATACAAGTATTGGATGATGCGTTTGGCATTGATTCAGGCACGATTACCACGATCCACTCTTCGATGAATGATCAACCTGTCATCGATGCCTATCATACTGATTTACGCCGAACTCGTGCGGCCAGCCAGTCGATCATTCCTGTTGATACAAAACTTCATAAGGGTATTGAGAGAATATTTCCGAAATTTTCTAACAAATTTGAAGCGATTTCTGTCCGAGTACCAACAGTTAATGTTACCGCTATGGATCTAAGTGTAACTATAAATACGAATGTGAAAGTTAATGACGTAAATCAAGTCATTATTAACGCTTCTCGGTGTACATTAGACGGCATTGTTGACTATACTGAAGCTCCGCTAGTCTCAATCGACTTTAATCATGACCCACACAGTGCCATTGTTGATGGAACGCAAACGCGAGTCAGTGATGGGCGTCTGGTCAAAATGTTGGTCTGGTGTGATAACGAATGGGGCTTCGCCAATCGGATGCTTGATACGGCATTAGCCATGAAAGCGTCGCAATAGTTTAAGATGCTACTTGAGCTTGGGTAAAATATTAATTTTGAGGGTTGAAATTAATATTGATTAGCTCAATATAAGTAAGCAGTTGATGAATTCATAAACTTGGCAAGATGCCGAGTTTTCAAAAACATTATTTATTTTTAGTTGAGAGGACTAAACATGTCTGTAATCAAGATGACTGACCTGGATCTAGCAGGTAAACGCGTATTTATCCGTGCTGATCTGAACGTTCCTGTAAAAGACGGTAAAGTAACTTCAGATGCTCGTATTCTTGCATCGCTACCTACCATCAAGCTTTGCCTAGAAGCAGGTGCTAAAGTTATGGTGACTTCTCACCTAGGTCGTCCTACTGAAGGCGAGTACGCAGAAGAGTTCTCTCTACTACCTGTTGTAAACTACCTAAACGACGCACTTGACTGTGACGTTAAGCTAGCAAAAGACTACGTGAATGGCCTAGAGCTAAACGCAGGTGAGTTGGTGGTTCTTGAAAACGTTCGCTTTAATAAGGGCGAGAAGAAAAACGAAGAAGCACTTTCTAAGCAGTATGCAGCACTTTGTGACATCTTCGTTATGGATGCATTTGGTACGGCTCACCGTGCTCAAGCGTCAACTCACGGTGTAGGTACTTACGCGCCAATCGCTTGTGCTGGTCCTCTTCTTGCTGCTGAGCTTGAAGCACTAGGCAAAGCAATGGACAACCCTGCTCGTCCACTTGTTGCGATCGTTGGTGGTTCTAAAGTATCGACTAAGCTAACCGTTCTTGAGTCGCTTTCTAAGATTGCTGACCAATTGGTTGTGGGTGGCGGTATCGCTAACACATTCATCGCGGCTGAAGGTCACAACGTAGGTAAGTCTCTATATGAAGCTGACCTTGTTGAGACAGCGAAGAAACTTATGAAAGAATGTGCGATTCCAGTGGCGACTGACGTTGCATGTGCAAAAGCATTTGATGAAAATGCAGAAGCAGAAATCAAGCACGTTTCTGAAGTTCAAGACGACGATATGATCTTCGACCTTGGCCCAGATTCTACTGCGGCACTAGCTGAAATCATTGGCAACGCAAAAACGATTCTTTGGAATGGTCCTGTTGGCGTATTTGAGTTCAAAAACTTTGAAGCAGGTACGGCTGGTATCTCTAAAGCGATTGCTGAATCAGAAGGTTTCTCAGTTGCAGGTGGCGGTGACACGCTAGCGGCAATCGACAAGTTTGGCATTAAAGCTGACGTGTCTTATATTTCAACTGGCGGTGGTGCTTTCCTTGAGTTTGTTGAAGGCAAAGTGTTACCAGCAGTAGCGATGCTTGAAGAGCGCGCAAAAGCATAATTATTTTTAATAAAGCGGGCTTATGGCTCGCTTTTATCTATGCTGCATCGGGTATTTATTTTTGTTACAATGCGCCCGTTGTGAGCAAACGATTGCCATTTTTTATTTAAAACGACACAAAATAGGACTTACTCCATGTCTAAGATCTTCGACTTCGTAAAACCAGGTGTTATCTCTGGCGATGACGTACAGAAAGTTTTTGAAGTAGCAAAAGAAAACAAATTTGCTCTTCCTGCGGTAAACGTAGTAAACACTGATTCTATCAATGGTGTTCTAGAAGCGGCAGCTAAAGTTAAAGCGCCAGTTGTTGTTCAGTTCTCTAACGGCGGTGCGGGTTTCTTTGCTGGTAAAGGCGTGAAACTTGAAGGTCAAGGTGCACAAATCCTTGGTGCTGTAGCGGGTGCAAAATACGTACACGCGGTTGCGGCTACTTACGGCGTTCCTGTGATTCTTCACACTGACCACGCAGCGAAGAAATTGCTACCTTGGATCGACGGACTACTAGACGCTGGTGAAGAGTTCTTCGCAGAAACTGGTAAGCCTCTTTTCTCTTCTCACATGATTGACCTTTCTGAAGAGTCTCTAGAAGAGAACATCGAAATTTCTGGTAAGTACCTAGCTCGCATGGCGAAAATGGGTATGACTCTTGAAATCGAACTAGGTTGTACTGGTGGTGAAGAAGACGGCGTAGATAACTCTGATATGGATGCATCTGAGCTTTACACTTCTCCAGAAGACGTAGCATATGCATACGAGAAACTAACGGCTATCAGCCCACGTTTCACTATCGCTGCTTCTTTCGGTAACGTACATGGTGTTTACCAAGCGGGTAACGTTGTACTAACTCCAACAATCCTACGTGATTCTCAAGCATACTGTGCAGAGAAGTTTGGCATTGCTCCTAATGCACTTAACTTCGTATTCCACGGTGGTTCAGGTTCTTCTGAAGCTGAAATCCAAGAGTCTATCGGCTACGGTGTTATCAAAATGAACATCGATACTGATACTCAGTGGGCAACATGGGACGGTATCCGTACTTACGAAGCTGCACACCACGATTTCCTACAAGGCCAAATCGGTAACCCAACTGGCGAAGCAGCGCCAAACAAGAAGTACTACGACCCACGCGTATGGCTACGTGCTGGTCAAGCTTCTATGGTTACTCGTCTTGAGAAAGCATTCTCAGACCTTAACGCTATCGACGTACTATAAGTCTAAAATCCTATAAGATTTGACTGATAGACAGCTGAAAAAGCCACTCATTTGAGTGGCTTTTTTTTGTATATGATGAAAATAAAGTTAAAGCGTTGAAAAAAACTGGCACAAAGTCACGTGATTGCGTAACCTTTTGTTAAGTAATGTATCTTGAATATAAATATATTCAATGTTGTATGACCAAGGAATGGTTTGGCTAACAAAGCAGTGGTCGCTTGTCAGTCGAGCATAAGATTGAACAATTATTTGATGAGGTGAATAATATGGCTGATGAGTCAATGGATTTGCAGACCCCGCTAGTGGATGGTCTTTCTAAAGCAGAGCAGTGGTTAACGAACAACTCAGATCTACTCGTACAATATGGTGTTAACATCATTTCTGCGCTTTTGATTTTGTTTATTGGTAACCTATTTGTAAAAGCGATTGCAAACAGCGTATCTAAGGTCCTGCAGAAGAAAAAGATGGACCGGGCTGTCGTTGAGTTCATGCATGGCATTGTTCGCTACACATTATTTGTTATTGTTCTGATTGCGGCGCTAAGTCGAGTTGGAGTGCAAACTGCATCCGTTGTTGCGGTGATTGGTGCGGCAGGTTTAGCGATTGGTTTAGCGCTGCAAGGCTCGCTGTCTAACTTCGCTGCTGGTGTGTTGATTGTTGCGTTCCGTCCATTCAAATCTGGTGATTATGTTGAGATTGGTGGTGTTGCGGGTTCTGTCGATGCAATCCAGATCTTTCAAACGATTCTGACAACGCCAGACAACAAAATGGTTGTCGTTCCTAATGCCTCAGTGATTGGTTCACCCATCACCAACTATTCTCGTCACGCGACACGTCGTATTGACCACGTGATTGGTGTTTCGTATGGCGCAGACCTTAAAAAAACACAAGAGGTCATTCGCAAAACGCTTGAGTCTGATGAGCGCATACTTAAAGAGCCAGGCATTACGGTCGGTGTGGTTGCATTGGCTGATTCGTCAGTAAACTTTGTTGTTCGCCCTTGGGTTCGTACTGAACAATACTGGGATGTGTACTTTGATTCGCTACAAGCTATTAAAGAAGCATTGGACGCTGAGGGTATTGAGATTCCATTCCCTCAGATGGATGTACACCTGAATAAAGCTGACTAACACGCTTTGTGGGCGTGATTAGAATAAGGTGAAGCATTACGCTTCACCTTTTTTTATGAGTAGAATTTCGTTTGGCAATTGGCTTAGCAGTAACCTCAGGTTCTCGCCGGATAATCCGAATGTCCATTCTGGTAGCCCAGGGGTGTACAAGATTTCTATTGCACTGAACAGTGCACTATCAACGATAATGGTAATATCTTCAGGGAGACCGATGGGGCAAACAGCGCCGGGCACACACCCTATTTGTTGTGTCATTTCATCGTTACTGCAAATCGACGTTCTTTTACCAAGCACTTCTTTTAATGCTACTTTGTCTAACCGGCTGTCTTTATCGGTGAGGTACAGCGCATAACCCCCACCTTTCTTTTTTAAGAAGAGGCTTTTACTGTGGGTGCCTGTCCACCCTAATTGTTTCGCGATCCGTTCATCGGTAGCAAAATCTAAGATAGGTTCATGTTGCCACTGTTGGTAAGGGATCGCTAACGTGCTCAGCATCGTGGTGTTGGTAAGGTAAATCTCTTGAGTCTTATTCATCTTGCTACTTCATGAGCCCATTGGTGAGTAGAATTGCGATGAAAAACATCATCGTCGCTACCGCTAAGTCGATGCCTTTTTTAACCGCAGGCTTAGACAGCGTCGGACCTAGTTTTGCCGCGCCGATCGATAACGAGTAAAACCATACAAATGAAGCCATCACCGTACCTAAGGCAAACCCGATTCGATCTTGACCTTCAAATTGTCCCCCAATGGAGCCAAGAATAACAACAGTATCAAGGTATAAATGTGGGTTGAGCACGGTAACAGCGAGTGCTCCGAGTACGACGGTACGTTTACCTTTTGATATTACTTCATTCTTCGATTCGTTATCTGGACGAGCTTTTAGAGCGCTTTTTAAAGAAAGTAGGCCATAGCCAGTAAGAAACAAGATGCCGCCTATCGTTACAGAGGTAAGTAACCACTCACTTTGTGAAAGGATCGCCCCTCCACCAAATATGCCAAGAGAAATAAATATGGCGTCTAAAAAGCTACAGACCGTTGCTGTCGTGAGATGATGATTACGCTTAATCCCTTGATTCAATACAAAGGCGTTTTGAGCGCCGATTGGGATAATCATTGTCGCACCTAAACCAAAACCTTGAAGAAGCACCCAAAAATTCACTTTATTTCCTACTTAACTCAATTAAAGAGAGCGAGAGAATAGTGTTTTTACTATCATTAGTTAAATTAATAATATTAATGCAATATTAGAGTTGCTAATTAGGTGTGTAATGCGTGGTCTTGATTACAAATGGATAGAAGCGTTGGATGCGATTGTCGAACAACGAAGCTTTGAGAGGGCGGCTGAGCACCTGTACATATCCCAGTCCGCCGTCTCTCAACGAGTAAAACAACTCGAAAAGTGGTTAGCACAGCCAGTACTAGTGAGAGAGCAACCACCACGACCGACAGCGGTAGGAAAGAAACTACTTGGTCTGTATCGGCGAGTTCGTTTACTAGAACAAGAGTTGGTACCGGAGCTCACCGACGATGTGGGAGGTAAGCCTTTGTCTGTCTCTCTTGCAACCAACGCCGATAGTTTGGCGACGTGGTTATTGCCGAGTTTATTTCCATTGATCGAGTCGAAACGTATTGAGCTGGATCTTATTGTTGATGATGAAGGGCGGACGATTGAAAAGCTAAAAAACGGCGAGGTTGTTGGAGCGATCAGCTTAGAGTCTCAATCTATTCCGGGGTGCGTGGCGGATTACTTAGGTAGAGTGGATTATCTTTGCGTTGCAAGCCCGAGCTTTATTAAACGTTACTTTAGCCACGGTGTGAATCGAGAAGCCTTAATCAAGGCACCAGCAGTGGCATTCGATCAGCACGATAAGATGCATCAGCATTTTGTTAATCAACATTTTAGCATTATGCCGGGCAGTATATTAAAGCACACGGTACGCAGCTCTGAAGCCTTTGTGAAGCTAGCCGTGGCTGGGGTGGCATATTGTCTGATTCCTAAGTTGCAGATCCAAGATGAATTGGAGAGCGGAGCCTTGATAGAGCTCACACCAAATGTCGAGTTATCGCATCGTATTTATTGGCACCATTGGCAGCTAGAAAGTGGTGTGCTTGGCGAGCTGTCTCAAGCTATAACGAGCTATGCCCATGAGTACTTACCTCAATAATGCCGTCCGGCGGTGCTCTTTATAAGTACGGTTCTGCTTAGAAGTACAGCGCTATACAAAAAGGCGGGATGATAGAGGTTAATTGATGAAGGCAAGGTCATAAGGCGAGCGCAAGCAGTGAGAAAGGTCATGATACTGTCAGGTTCCTTTTTCCACGGAACCTATAGGCATTCCATGTGCCTAATATTGAATAATGAACCCTTGGTTAAATGAGGAACATATAATGAAATCAACGTTGACGGTTTGCGCCTTGGCAGCCAGCTTAGTGACATTACCGAGTTTTGCGAGTCAAATGGCATTCCCCCACATTACGACAACAGGGTATGGCCAAGTGGAGGCAACGCCTGATATGGCGGAGTTTTCGGTAAAAGTTGTCCAGTCGCAATTAAATGCTGATCAGGCCAAGGAAGATGTGGATTCGGTAGTGGATACTTTTTTGGCGAAGTTGGCAGATGCTGGTGTGAGTAAAGATGATATTAAGAGTTCAAATTTGTATCTGACACCTCAATATCAATACCCGGATAAAAGCCAGCCAGAGCTCGTTGGTTATCGAGCGTCTAGGACAGTGACCGTTCAGGTTATGGAGATTGAAAAACTGAACGATTATCTGGATACGGCATTAGCGTCGGGAATTAACCAAGTTGATAATATTCGCTTAAAAGTGAAAGATGAAAGCCAATATCAGGAAAAAGCTCGGATCGCTGCGATTCAAGATGCACAGCAAAAAGCACAGTCATTGGCAAAAGGCTTTGCTCAGCAGTTAGGGCAAGTATGGCAGATTACTTATAAGCAACCGCAGAATCAGCCTGTCGTGATGCGAAGCATGATGATGGACAGTAAATCAGAATCAAATAGTTATCAGGATTCAGTGATCACGATTCGTGACCGGGTTGATGTGGTTTATAAAATGTCTAAATAAAAAAATGCCCTTGCTTAACAAGGGCATTTTTATTCAGCATCAAGGTGTTGTTGGCGTTAGTGAAGAATTCGAGCGCGCAATGTGCCTTCAATCTGCTTCAACTGGGCTAGCGCTTCTTCTGAGCGAGCCGTTTCTACATCAATCACCACATAACCGATATCCGCAGCCGTTTGCAGGTACTGACCAGCAATATTAATACCTTCTTGAGCGAAGATGGTATTAATTTGCGTCAGGATGCCAGGTCGGTTTTGGTGGATGTGCAATAAGCGTGAACACTCGCGATGTTCCGGAAGTGACACTTCTGGGAAGTTTACACTAGATAGTGTTGAACCATTGTCTGAGTACTTAGCCAGTTTGCCAGCCACTTCAACGCCGATGTTCTCTTGCGCTTCTTGTGTTGAACCTCCGACGTGAGGAGTCAGAATCACATTATCGAACTTCATCAACGGTGATTCAAACGGGTCTGCATTCGTTTTTGGTTCTTCTGGGAAGACATCGATAGCGGCACCAGAAAGATGGCCAGCTTCGAGTGTTGCACAGAGCGCTGGAATATCCACAACCGTGCCGCGGGCAGCATTAATGAAAATAGCCCCCGGCTTCATGCGAGCAAACTCAGCTTCACCCATGATGTTTTTAGTTTCTGGTGTTTCTGGTACGTGTAATGAAATGACATCACACTTATTCAGAAGGTCCGTCATGTTGTGAACTTGAGTGGCATTTCCAAGGGAGAGCTTATTCTCGATATCGTAAAAATAAACACGCATACCAAGGTTTTCAGCAATAATACCTAGCTGAGTACCGATATGACCATAACCAATAATACCCAAGCGTTTACCACGGGCTTCATTTGAGCTATCAGCACTTTTTTTCCAAATGCCACGATGAGCAAGCGCATTTTTCTCTGGAATACCACGAAGTAGCAGAAGGGTTTGACCCAGCACCAATTCCGCAACGCTTCGAGTATTCGAAAATGGCGCGTTAAATACCGGCACACCGCGTTCAGCGGCAGCTTTTAGATCAACTTGGTTCGTACCAATACAAAAACAACCGATAGCAACCAGCTTCTCGGCGGCGTTAATGACTTCAGCTGACAGGTTGGTGCGAGAGCGAATACCAATAAAGTGTGCATCTTTTACGGCTTCTAATAGCTCATCTTCTGGAAGTGAACCTTTGTGATAGGTGATATTGGTATATCCAGCGGCTTGTAAAACTTCAACAGAAGAAGGGTGCAGGCCTTCAAGCAGGAGGATTTTTATTTTGTCTTTATTCAGTGAAACTCTGGCCATTTAACTCGTCCTTAAAATGGAAATGGGGCAATCGCGCGCACAGTTGACAGCGAGAACTTCAAGGAGGGAGCTTCTTACTGCTTAGGCAAACGTTTTCCTTGTGCGTCTTCTAACCAATAAAGTAACAAATAATTTTCTATTTGGGTAAGAAAATTACGGAATAAGGAATAATTTTCTTATAGATAAGGAGAAAAAACGGCACTGGATGTGCCGTTTGTAATCAAATGACGTAAAATCGAATTAGTCTTCGATTTTTGCACCTTCCGGTGTACCGGTAATGACGACATCCGCGCCGCGGTGGGCGAAGAGCCCAACGGTAACCACACCAGCAAGGGCGTTTATCTTGTCTTCCATGTCTTTAGGATCGGTGATTTTCATTCCGTAGACATCAAGAATCATATTTCCGTTATCAGTAATTACACCCTCACGGTACGCTGGGTCACCGCCTAGTTTTACTAATTCACGAGCGACGTACGAACGAGCCATCGGAATCACTTCCACTGGAAGTGGGAATTCACCGAGTACATCTACCGCTTTGGTACCGTCGACAATACAAATGAATTTTTTAGAGATGGCAGCCACAATTTTTTCGCGAGTTAAGGCTGCGCCACCACCTTTGATCATGTCTCTTGCTGGATTGATTTCATCCGCACCATCTACATATACATCAAGCATCGAGACGTCATTGCACTCAAAAATTTCAATACCTAGTGCTTCTAGCTTCTCAGTTGAAGCAATAGAGCTAGACACAGCGCCTTTGATATCATCTTTGATCGAGCCCAAAGCATCAATAAAGTGATTCACGGTAGAACCTGTACCCACGCCGACAATACTGCCTTCTTCTACGTATTTAAGAGCGGCCCAGCCAGCTGCTTTTTTCATCTCGTCTTGAGTCATGCTTGAAATTCCAGTTAGAAAGTTAGGGTGAAAATGCGGGCAAATTATATATCAAAATGAGAGTGATTTGCGCTTAAAATCGAGCAAACTCAAAAAAAAGCAACGTTTAGCAATCGGTTGCTCTGTTGGTCTGAGATGTGATGTTTTCCGATACTTACAAGCAATGCCGTCGATGGGAAGGTGAAACCTTGATGACGAGAAGCCAATAGGCTATCAATATTAGGATTAACCGGTTGCGCTTACCAACGCCAGATCCGCTCTGGTGTCATGATGGTCCGTAACGGAATATCCCAAGATTCACTAGGAACCGCCGCAACTTTTTGGCAATTATGTGCCAAACCAATGGCTTGAGGCCCACGTCGATTATCTTGCCATGGCGCTAGTGTGCGATCGTAATAACCGCCGCCCATCCCTAATCGGTTTCCCTGCTCATCAAACGCAACCAAAGGGGTAAAAATGATATCGAGTTGTCGTACAGGGCAAATGCTACGTTGGTCGAGCTGAGGCTCTAGGATATTGTATTGGTTATGGATAAGCGGTGTCGTTGGGGTGTAACGAAGAAAAAGTAGTTGGCCTTTCGAAAATGGGTGAATGACAGGTAGGTAGACTTCGATGCCTTGTTGCCAAAGCCATTCAATAAGGGGTTGAGTACTTAGCTCACCATCAGCCGATAGGTATAGGGCGATACGTTTAGCATCAGTTAACTCGTTGAGGGATTGGTATTGCTGCAAAAGTTGCTGAGCAAACCTGACTTGTTTGCTGTGCGGAATAGCCCGACGAAGGCGTCGGATGTCCGTGCGTATATGTTGTCGAGTACTGACAGACATAAGGAATACCCCAAAGTGCCGTTGAAGATTGTGGCCCTTGAACCTGCTGGTTCAAGGCGGATCAGCAAAGTTAACCGTAGGCTTCTCGGTACGAGCCGAGCTTGCTCAATAGTCATCAAATACTAACCCTTAAGGATTGCTTATCGGCTCAGGGACTTAAATCCTCTGACAAACACCCCAGGGTAAATGAGTTTACTGTCCTTGTTTTACATTACTAATGGCATCATCAAGTGATGCCGCGAGCTGTTCCATTCGCTCGGTAAGATGAGAGGTATTTTGTTGCACCTCGTCACTTTTTGTATTCAGCTCGTAGGACATGTTAAGTGCTGCGATGGTGAGCAACTTTAGCTCATTCGTCACTTTAGTCCGTTGAGTCATTTCTTGCAATCGGATATCAAGGTCTTTTGCCGCTTGGATCAAGGTTTCTTCTTGACCTGCTGGGCAATTTACCCGCGTCAATTTACCTAGTATTTCCACTTCGACTGCTTGATTTTCCATAATGACAAGAACTCTTTTTGTTATCACCAACAAAGGTAATCTGAGGAGGAAACTATAGGTAAACGCTCATTAAGATTCAAGCTTTTCTGATGACTCAATGCTAAATGCGTGTTTAATCACACAGGAAATCGACAATTCGAACAAAAGCTACCCAGAAACGAGGTGAATGCCATTTTCGCTTGCGGTGGGAAGTGATAGCATTACCCATCAAATTAAGATAGCTCCTACGTCAATCACGACGTCGATACGTTGTAAAGGAGCATCACCAAAGAATAGATGAGAGCCACTATGACCGATACCACATTGCCAAATTACATTACTGTCGCGACTGAATTGCAGCAGGCTGGACTCTCGGTTAGCCCTGCAGAGTTGCATGGATTATTGGTCGGGATGTTGAGCGGTGGGTTAGGCCTTAATGATGATAGTTGGCAGCCATTGATATTTGATTACACCAATGATGGGATGGGTTGGCCGGTTTCTGCTATTGCTCGTGCTAAAACCATATTAACGCACGCAATAGATGAGCTGACGGAAGAGAATAGCTTTGAATTGTCGCTTTTTATTCCAGATGAGGACGTTGATGCCACTTTGATTGAAAAGGCGGATGGACTGAGTGAGTGGGTGAATCATTTCATTTCTGGCCTTGGTTTAGTGAGTACTCAACTCAATAAAGCATCAGAACAAAGTAAAGAAGCACTAGGTGACCTAGAAGAGATTGCCAAGTTGGGTGTTGATGAAGACGATGATCTTGAAGAGCAGGCACAATTGTTCGAACAGGTGATCGAACATGTGAAAGCCTGTGTATTAATTCTACATGCTGAATTTGGTGTAAAGCCGACGAAACAAGCGGATGCTCCAACGATCCATTAATCTTTCGCTATTATTTGAAGAGATCACCTCGTGTCGAGACTGTATGATATTGTGATTGCTGGCGGCGCAATGGCAGGGGCAACCCTAGCGATGGCGTTAGACCATTGTAGCCACCATTCGTTGAACATCGCTATTGTAGAGCCATATCAAGCGGAACATAAAGCCCACCCTGGTTTTGATGCCCGTTCCATTGCGCTCTCTTATGGCACCGTTGCCATTCTTAAGCATTACCACCTTTGGCCTCTGATAGAGGATCATGCCACTCCGATTACCCATATTCATGTCTCTGACCAAGGTCATGCTGGTATGACCGATTTCTATGCCGAAAAAGAAGGCCTAGAAGCGATGGGCTATGTGGTTGAACTGGCGGAAATTGGTCGTCGCTTCAATCAACATTTGACACAACGTCATCAGATTGATGTTTTTTGTCCGTATTCAGTCGAAGCTATCCAGCGAGAGCAAGACATGGCCAAGGTGATACTATCTTCAGCCGATGGAAAGCAAACGGTGCTGCAATCCAAGCTTGTGATCGCTGCAGATGGGGCGGAGTCAGTAAGTTGCCGCTCGGTTAGGCTGGAACAACAGAGCGTTGATTTTAATCAGACTGCCATCATTGCTAATGTTGTGACGAGCGAGTTGCATCAAGGGCGTGCCTTTGAGCGTTTTACCGCTAAGGGACCACTTGCCTTGTTGCCAATGACCCAAAGCCGCAGCTCATTGGTGTGGTGCATGCCGCCTGAAGACGCTCAGCAGGTGTTGACGCTGTCTCAGTCTGAGTTCTTGGAAAAACTACAACATGCCTTTGGGTGGCGTTTAGGGCAATTTACAAAAGTGGGCAGCATTGCGCACTATCCGTTGTCTTTGCGCTACCGAGAATCGATTGCCTCTCATCGATTCGCTGCTGTAGGTAATGCCGCGCAGACGCTTCATCCTATTGCGGGACAAGGGTTTAATTTAGGTATTCGCGACATTGCGACTTTGGTTGATTCATTGCTCGAGAACACTAAAGATGTGGGAGATTACGCTAATCTTATTAGATACCAAAGACAACGAGAGCAAGATAGAAAGATGACGATAGGGATGACATCAAATCTTGTCCACGTTTTTTCAAATGATTTATTAGCGTTTCGGCTGGGACGTAATATTGGGTTAGGTATCTTAGATACGTTTCCTCTTATCAAGTCACCGCTTTTCAATCGAGCGCTTGGCGTCGTGAATAGGTAGCACAAAATTATGCAAAGTTATGATTTAGCCATTGTGGGTGGTGGCATGGTCGGATTGGCGCTGGCGCGCTCCCTCAAGGATACTGACCTTCGAGTTGCGATCATTGAAGGAACTGCGCCCTCAACGTCGTTGCCAGATGAGCCGGATATTCGTGTTTCAGCGCTCAGTCGTGCCAGTGAAACCATATTAAAGAATTTAGGGGCATGGGATGCGATTACAAAGCATCGCTGTGCCGCTTATCATGCGATGGAAGTGTGGGAACAAGATAGTTTTGCTCGAATCGAGTTCTCTGCGCGTCAATTCTCACAACCTAACCTGGGGCATATTGTTGAAAATACATTAATTCAACAAGCGCTGCTTGCTCAAGTTGAAAAACAAAGCAATGTGACGTTCTTCATGCCTAACCGCTGCCAATCAATGGCAGTAGGGGAGAGTGAGGTTTGGATGACCCTAGACAATGGTATGGCATTAACCAGTAAACTTGTGGTTGGCGCCGATGGAGCAAACTCTTGGGTAAGAGATCAACAAGGCATTCCATTGACTCACTGGGATTATGGACACAGCGCTTTGGTTGCGAACATAAAGGTCGATGTCAGTCATGACGGGGTTGCAAGACAAGTATTCACTCCTCAAGGACCGTTGGCCTTTCTCCCTCTCGATAATAAAAACCTTTGTTCGATCGTTTGGTCAACCGACCCAACTCGAGCGGAGAAGCTGGCTAAAATGTCTGCGCTTGAATTTAACAAAGCAGTGACTGCTGAGTTTGATGGACGATTAGGGTTGTGTGAACTTACGTCTGAGCGCCGCGTTTTTCCTTTGAAAATGCGCTATGCCAGAGATTTTGTCACTGACAGGATCGCCTTGATTGGCGATGCGGCTCATACCATCCACCCGTTAGCTGGGCAGGGGGTTAATCTTGGCCTTTTGGATGCAGCAAGCTTGTCACAAGAGTTAATTAAATTGTGGAAAGCCGGCAAGGATATTGGACGTAAGCGTCATTTAAGAGAGTTTGAACGTTGGCGAAAAACGGAAGCGGCCAAAATGATAGCGGCTATGCAAGGGTTTAAAGACCTATTTGATGGCGACAACCCAGCGAAAAAAATGGTGCGCAGTTTGGGGATGCGCTTAGTTGGCCAGTTACCCGGTGCGAAACAAGAAATTATGAGTCGTGCTTTGGGGATGAAAGGTCGATTGCCTGAATTGGCGAAGTCACGAGCCAAACAAAGCGGATAATTACCGAAAGGACAGGGTGATGAGGTTCCATTTCAGGCGCACAATCCTAGAATCAAGGTAGCAAACGATTGAAACTAAAAAAGGGCATGAGTGCCCTTTTTCTTTATGTCTATGCTGTGCGATATTGTGATGATGCACTTTAGATTGATAATGTGTTTTTGCCGAAATATTTCGCGATATAAATGGATAACTTGAGCTTGTTGGTTAAGCGTAGGCACACCTTAATTTCTTAATTTCTTGATTCACTTCTTTTACTGCTGTGAAATGACGTTTTTCAGCTTGGGCAGGTATGATGAGCTTGCCATTATCAAACTCGAATCCGCCCAATCCATGGATATAAATTCGTCCTTTAAATAGTCGACTTATATGTTTAGCAATCATACTTGGTGTATAGCGCTTAAACAGTCTCATTTACTTTTCCTTATCGTTTACCGAGCACGAAGGATTATAGATAAAACCCTTCTTATATTGTGTGATTGACCAGTGTTTACGAGGATTTGACCTCATTAATTCACGGTTTTGTGCTGCGTTTATCAATTTCATTGCTCGAGATAAACGATCCCGTGATATGCCGCTCAAAAACGGTTTTAGATCGCAGGTGGCTTCAAAAACGAGCCTGATTTAAACGTCTCTCCATGGCAAAGTTATGAATCTAAATGCACTCAATTTGGAATTTTATATCCTTTATTTGTACAGTAAATGCGACCCTTCCTATCTATAGACCAGAAGTCCGATGAAAAGTTTTCACTCGGACACACAGTTTTACATTCTTATGTGATTAATGATGAGAACAGTAAAGATATTCACGCTAGGTATTAGGATAAAGAGAGAGTTGAAGAGTAAAAAAAAAGCCCGCGCAGCGGGCCAAATGTCACAGATGCATTACACAAAAGGGAGTTACTGCCTAAGCAGAGCGTCACTCTAGTGTGACATCAACGTAGCGGAGTTGCTCATTGATGCCTGAGCCTACTCTAAACGAAAAAGTGACAAATGACTATTTATGCTTTTATTTTGACTAAAGTTTCACTTGCTAAAAGCTGTAAATTTGAGCTAACTCGCACTACTAGATTTCGATGCGACAGGGATTTGCATATAAAAGTTATGAAGATCGCTTTTATCGGATGATGTTTCCCCAGGCTGGACGGCAGCATTGCTCTAGATCTTGCAATAACAACATAAGCCCAGCCCTTTTGTCGCCACTACTGATGGTGACCATTGAGTTTGTTTGTAAACTTGTATCGAAGATAATAGGCATCGTTTCACGCAGTAAGAGTGGAGTAACGGTACCAATCACTGAACCGGTGACCATTTCAGTTTCATCACGAGAAGCACAGGTCATGCGACGAGTCGAGAGTATGCTTCGTACTTTTTTAGGGTCGATGGATTCATTGCCAGGGCAGCATGCTAAAGCATACTGCCCCCCCATATCGCGTAACACAATGCTTTTGACCATGATCTCAGGATTGATACCTCGCAACACCGCCGCTTCTTGTACTGAAGCGGTGGCTTGGTTTTGCATGAGTATCCGATAAGAGATCTTACGCTGCTGAAGGTAGCGAGTGACAGGAGTGGAGAGCATGGTTACTCAGCATCAAGTGAATAAGGGAGTGTCACTGGTACCAAGCGATCGTTCGGTGATGACACTAAACGAAATTGCGTCTCGGCATCTAGGTTATTGGGTAGAATTGCAGAGACGATCAGCGTACCGTTAGCAAATTGATAGTGGGCTAAAACGTCGCCCGCTTTTCTCCAATTCTCTCCCACAGAGCGCTCAAGTTCTATCGTATCAGCGTTAGAAACCGTGCTACCCATTGAACCAGATAGCGTGCTCAACATGCGCTTGTTAATACCGCGATACTTGGCTCGAGCTACGGTTTCTTGGCCTGTGTAACACCCCTTAGTAAAGCTGATACCCTCTAAAGCATGTAAATTAAAAGCCTGTGGTATGTGTTGATTTTGCAGTTCAGGGCTTAATGTTGGTAAGCCTTGTTCAATATCACGCCTTGTCCAAAGCGATTCATCTGCCCATGTTAACGTGTCGCCGCTGAGTTTCTGCTGCAGCCAATCTTTTGAGGCGAGTACCATCCAACGGTCATTGCTGACTTTAATCGCCGTTTGGCCTCCCGAGGTGCGAACGTCTCCTTGACTAGGAAAGAGCGAAGTAATGAAAGTATCGCTTTGGTTGCCTAATACGCCAATAAGTTGTTTGTCGCTGGTGGAAATATCCACCTTTGAAAAAACCGCGTATTTACTGAGTTCAGTGCGTTCTTTTTCTAGGACAGAGCGTGGCTGAATCATCGAGTAGCCATCTTGAGTGTGGCACAAGCGGAAGATGCTCCAGACCTTGCCTTTAGCATCGCAGTGCGCACCCAGAGTTGAGCGATCTTGCTCCAGAGTCACGACATCACAGGTCACTTGACCTTGCAGGTAAGCTTTTTTGTCATCACCAGACATGTCGATGGCACCCCAAGATGGGAGTAACGTCAGAACCAAATCAGGAAGTTCTGCAGAAGGAATATCGTCGAACGACTGAGTGTTAGGTTGCCAGTCCATAATTAGGGGTCTCGTTTGATTGCGTTATGAATATGGTAATGCGCGGAGCGAGATTTGTCAGCTGAATGTTGTTGCACGAATTGTTGTGATAGAAGTACAGATTGTGTGATGTAACCAGTGGTGACAGCGAAAGTTGCTTGTTACACTCAGCTCAAACTTAGTGGTAAATGGAGAAGGCGATGTACTCTAAGGAACAAAAAGCACGGATAAAATGGGCATGTCGTAGAGGTATGTTGGAGCTTGATGTAGTGGTGATGCCGTTCTTTGAAGAGTGCTTTGACCAACTTACTGGGCAAGAGCAAAATGATTTTGTGTCCTTACTGGAGTGTCAGGATCCCGATTTATTTACATGGATCATGGGGCATGGACGTAGTGAAAATCTGGGGCATGCATCGATGGTTGATAAAATTGTTGCCCATAATCTGAGTAAGGTCCGATAACCCAGTAGGCGATTCAAGAGATTAAGACCGTAAAATCTTATGATTTAGGTAAGTGCCGTTTTCAACACACTTACCTACATGCTTGTTTCTCTTTCACCGCTTTTGCGATGAATGTCTTTTGCTTTATTTTACTTATTGTCACCGTTGTCTTTACGCCTATCCCCTTAGTGCTGAGTATCTTTTTGCTTAGCTATTTAACCCGTTCTAACGATTTAGTCAGCGCTAATTATTTCAGACCCAATTGTTTATACCCTCCGATTCAGGGGACGCTGATGATGAAAAGCGGTCAGTGGTATTACAATGACTCCCCCTTTATTCAGCCTGTATTTACGTTGTACTTGAGCGAGTGGTGTATTGGGATTAGAGATCAAAACGGTGCCCGTTTTATTTTATGGCGATCGAGTTGTGATGAGTCGGCCTACCGCCATTTTGTCGTGACAATAAAAAAGCAGTCACGTGAATGACTGCTTTTTGAAGTGTGGCCCTTATTCAATCTTCATCTTACCCATATAGCTCTGCGCAGGCAGGCCATTATTTTTCGGGAGTAAGAATCGTCGGCGTGCTTGTTTCTAGCATTTCAGGGTAGTCCAGCGTGTAGTGAAGCCCGCGACTTTCTTTGCGTTGCATGGCACACCGCACCATAAGTTCAGCAACCTGCAGTAGATTACGCAACTCAAGAAGGTTATTTGACACCCTGAAGTTACTGTAATAATCATGGGTTTCTTGTTGCAGCAATTGAATTCGTCGTAGTGCTCTTTCTAAGCGTTTATCCGTTCGAACAATGCCCATGTAATCCCACATAAAGAGTCGTAGCTCGTGCCAGTTATGCTGAATAATAACTTCTTCATCAGAGTTGCTTACCTGGCTTTCGTCCCATGCTGGGAGTTCACCTGGTAGGGTCACGTCATCGAGCTTGGCGAGGATGTCATTTGCCGCTGACCATGCGTAAACCACGCATTCTAACAATGAATTAGAAGCCATTCTATTTGCGCCATGTAAACCGGTGTAACTTACCTCACCGATGGCATAAAGTTGGTCAATATCAGTACGACCCGCTTGATTGACCATCACGCCGCCACAAGTGTAATGAGCCGCAGGTACGATTGGAATCGGCTCCTTGGTCATATCAATGCCTAGATCTTGCAAGCGCATATGAATGGTTGGGAAGTGCTTGGTGATGAATGCTTCAGGCTTGTGGCTGATGTCTAGATACATGCAATCAGCGCCAAGTCGTTTCATTTCAAAGTCTATCGCACGCGCGACCACATCGCGCGGTGCTAACTCGCCACGTTCGTCAAAATCGGGCATGAAACGAGAGCCATCAGGTCGCTTCAAGTATGCCCCTTCACCGCGAAGGGCTTCAGTCAGTAAGAAATTACGAGCCTCTGGGTGGAATAAACACGTTGGGTGAAACTGATTAAACTCTAAATTGGCCACTCGGCAGCCAGCGCGCCACGCCATCGCGATACCGTCGCCAGAGGATACGTCTGGATTAGAGGTGTATTGGTACACTTTTGATGCGCCACCGGTAGCCAGTATGACAAATTTGGCTCGAACCGTTTCAACATGTTCTCTGTTGCGGTTCCAAATATAGGCACCAACGACGTTGTTTGCCTTGTCGTCAGCCGTTTCGTCTACGATTAGGTCAAGGGCATTGTAACGCTCAAGGATCTCAATGTTGGGGTGACTATGTACATTATCTTGCAAGGTGGTTTGCATCGCCATACCAGTCGCATCGGCAGCGTGCAGGATACGACGGTGGCTATGACCGCCTTCACGTGTTAGGTGATAACGAGGCTGTTCGCCTTTATCCGTTTCGACCTGGTCAAAAGGAACGCCTCCGTCTATCAGCCATTGGACGCATTCTTTAGCGTTCTCCGCAATAAACTGAACGGTGTCTTCTTCACATAGACCTGCGCCCGCAATATTGGTGTCATTAACGTGTGATTCAATGCTGTCTGATTCATCAAAAACAGCAGCAATGCCACCTTGAGCGTAATAGGTTGCCCCTTCACTTCGAGGACCTTTGCTTAACACGATGACCTTAGCGCGTTCTGCGACTCTCAATGCGAGTGATAGACCAGCAGCGCCACTTCCTATGACTAAAACATCACAAAGATGCTCTCGGTTTGTGTTCATAATTCAATTAAAATCCTAACCTACAGTAGAGCAACGAGGCCCTACCTAGATAAAAAGTGCGCGATAAAGAGCTGATTAATACAGCTGGCGAAGGGCACTTTCAACAAGGACTACAGAGGCGATAACACGTTGAAAAATCGATTGTGTTAATGGGCTAAGTAATCCATTCTTGTAAATTGACAACATTGTAGTCGACGCCAAAATACATTGTGAATGATTCATCGCAAAAAAACGCAGAAAGTTTTGAACTTTCTGTTTTGCCTAGAGTCACAATAGTGCTCATGTTAGCGGTGGTGTCAAGACTACAATATGCATTATTAATACTCATATCTGAGAAGGTAAGGGTAAGAACGAATAGGAGTGAACGCTCGAATGAACGAGCAGCCAACCGATCAGGTGCTGATTGAGCGCGTTCAAAGTGGAGATAAACAAGCATTTAATCTGTTAGTTTTGCGCTATCAAAACAAGGTTTGCAATCTCATATCACGATACGTGAGCAACTCTGGTGATGTCGCAGATATCGCCCAAGAAGCATTTATTAAGGCGTATAGAGCGATCCCAACGTTTCGAGGTGAAAGTGCCTTTTATACGTGGTTGTATCGCATCGCAGTCAATACGGCTAAAAACCATATCGTCGCCCAGAGCAGAAGGCCGCCTGCGACGGATGTGGATGCAGAAGATGCAGAATTTTATGAATCTGATAACGCATTGAAAGAAATTTCGAACCCTGAGAACTTAACGTTGTCGAATGAATTGAAGCAAACGGTGTTTGCTGCAATTGAAGCGTTACCAGAAGACCTTAAGACGGCGATGACTCTACGAGAACTCGATGGGTTAAGTTATGAGGACATCGCTGAAGTAATGGATTGCCCAGTAGGAACGGTACGTTCGCGTATCTTCCGTGCTCGTGAAGCGGTAGAGAAGAAGATTAAGCCTCTTCTTCAACGCTAAAACCAGTAACAACTTATGGTGAATATAATGGCTGACAAACAAAAGCTTTCAGCATTCATGGATGGAGACTTGGTCGATGAGGCGTTTATTGAAGCGCTAGAAAATGATCAGGAAAACAAAGAGGCATGGCAAAATTACCATTTAATTGGTGATGTCATGCGTGGTGATGAGCCAAAAAGTTTGGATTGGAACATCGCTGAAAGTGTCGCTCTAGCATTGGAGACTGAACCCGTTCATAGTGGCGTTCCGTCATCATTAGAAGATAACATTGGCGTGGCAACACCGATTGAGTCTCAACCGACTCCTCGTCAAGCCAAACGTCAGCTTCCAGCTTGGTTAAGCCAGCTGGGTCAAGTGGCTATCGCAGCGAGTGTGTCGCTGGTCGTCATCTTGGGTGTGCAGCAATACTCTGGACAAGACGGTACGCAGCCGGAAGCCGAACAGCTACCTGTACTGCAAACTATTCCGTTTGCTGGTAGCGCAGAGCCAGTAAGCTTGACGCGTGATTCTGTGGCAAAAACAAGCCATGAACCCGCGAATGTTCAAGAGCAACGACGCCGTGTTAATGCACTATTGCAAGATTATGAGCTGCAGCTGAGATTGAACAGCGATCATCAAAGCACAGTGAATGTTGACCCAGAATCGGTAATTGAATGAAGAAATTTCTGACCAGTTCTTTACTGCTGTTCAGTTTGTTTGGTGCTAAAGCCTTTGCAGAAGAAACTTCTGCGGAGGCTTTGTTGCATCAAATGAGCGATGCAAGCCAGCAGTCGAATTATGAACTGTCTTATATCCTGATTAAAAAGAACAGCATCGAACCCCTCCTTTATCGCCACGCGAGCAGTGACTCACAGCAACTTGCACACTTGGTGTACTTGAGTGGGCCAGTAAGGGAAGTCATTCGGCGAGGCAGTGAGATCAGCTATATTGAACCAGGCGTGGATCCTTTTACGATCGAGTCAGGGAAAATGGTGGCACCGTTAATGCCATTGCTTGATGGAGACATTACTCATCTTAGTGAGTTTTATGACTATGTTAGAGTAGGCCGAGCTCGAGAAGCGGGCGCTGCGACGCAAGTTTTTAGGATCGTACCTAAAGATGGCCTTCGTTACTCGTATGTCTTGTGGATTGATGAAACGAGCAAGCTACCATTACGTGCTGATTTGTTAGATCGCGATGGCGAGATACTCGAGCAATATCGAGTCATCTCATACTCGGTTAACGACAAAGTCGCCGAGATGTTGAGCGCGTTGGATAAAGTACAGCTGCCCGCTGTCCTATCGTTGCCAAAAGGCAATATTGAAGAGACATACTGGCAAGTTGGTTGGGTCCCAAATGGCTTCGAGCCAAAGGATTTGAATCGCTATCGTATGTTTTCTACTGACAATATAGTCGAAAGCCAGATGTTCACGGATGGCTTGTTTAGCTTCTCGGTGTATGTCTCCGAGCGTGACAATAACTCCTTGAAAGGTGAGTTAATTCGCCAAGGCCGACGCACTGTTCACAGCGTAGTCAGTGGCGATAGACAAATTTCTGTGGTGGGTGATATTCCGCCAGCGACGGCACAAAGAATTGCACAATCTGTCACGCTTGATAGCGTTAAAAAAGCCACGATGACTAATCCAGAGACCAATACAACACCATGATGACGGCATTGGCGACAGTGACCTCGGTAGAAAAACAAGGTCAGCAGCTTCATGTTCAGTTGAGTTGTGAGCAAAAAACCAGCTGCGGTTCATGCGCATCCAAAAAGAGTTGCGGTACGGGTATCGTGAGCAACGCGTTGGGCAGTAAAGCGCTTATCTGGAGCCTCAATACTGATGAATCTGTTCACTCTGGTGATGTTGTCGAAATTGGGTTTCCGGAAAAGAGCTTGCTGCAATCAGCAGCGCTGGTTTACTTATTGCCGCTGTTTTTCTTGTTTATTGGTGCAGGGTTAGGACAACTTTGGCTTGCACCTTTACTGGAAGCCGGCGAAGGCGTCGTGATTCTTTCCGCCGCGCTATTCTCATTTTTAGGTTTTCTCATTGCTAGAAAGTCAGTTCGCCCACTAGAGCAAGCATCGAGCCAAGAGGTCGTATTGATTCGAGTACTTGGGCAGTCGATTGTCTAAATAAGGTGCGAACCGTACGGAAATTGGGTAGAATCTGCCAACTAAATTGAAACGCTGTGACCAAACAGGCGTTTTATACTTCCCATTTTAAGAGTTAAGCCACATCAAATCTATGAAGCACATTCGTAACTTTTCGATAATCGCCCACATTGACCACGGTAAGTCCACGCTGTCTGACCGTCTGATTCAAGTTTGTGGCGGCTTAAGCGACCGTGAAATGGCGGCTCAGGTTCTTGATTCAATGGACCTAGAGCGCGAGCGCGGTATTACCATCAAAGCTCAGAGTGTTACTCTTGACTACACGGCTAACGATGGGGAAACCTATCAGCTGAACTTCATCGATACCCCTGGACACGTAGACTTCTCCTATGAAGTATCACGCTCTCTTGCGGCATGTGAAGGTGCATTGCTTGTTGTCGATGCAGGTCAAGGCGTTGAAGCTCAAACATTGGCAAACTGTTATACGGCCATCGAAATGGATCTTGAGGTAGTACCTATTCTCAATAAGATCGATTTGCCTGCGGCAGAACCGGAACGCGTAGCGGAAGAAATCGAAGAGATCGTTGGTATCGATGCGATGGAAGCGGTTCGCTGTTCAGCGAAAACAGGGCTTGGTGTTGATGCCGTTCTAGAAGAAATCGTGGCTTCAATCCCTGCGCCAGAAGGCGATCCTGAAGCGCCACTGCAGGCGTTGATCATTGACTCATGGTTTGATAATTACCTTGGCGTGGTTTCTTTAGTCCGTATTAAAAACGGTAAGCTCAAGAAAAACGACAAGATTAAAGTGATGAGTACCGATCAAATTTGGGGTGTTGACCGCCTGGGTATTTTCACACCAAAACAGATTGATACGACTGAGCTCAATACTGGCGAAGTAGGCTGGGTTGTGTGTGGTATTAAAGACATCCTTGGCGCTCCGGTTGGTGATACGCTGACCTCGGCTAAAGGTGGTAGTGATACCGCGCTTCCAGGCTTTAAAAAAGTGAAACCTCAGGTTTATGCGGGTTTATTCCCTGTATCATCGGATGACTATGAAAACTTCCGTGATGCACTGGGTAAATTGAGCCTTAATGATGCGTCATTGTTCTATGAGCCAGAAAGTTCGGCTGCGCTAGGCTTTGGTTTCCGTTGTGGTTTCTTGGGTATGCTCCACATGGAGATCATCCAAGAGCGTTTAGAACGGGAATATGATCTAGACCTGATCACGACAGCACCAACCGTAGTCTACGAAGTAGAAAAAACGGACCGCAGTGTTCTTTATGTCGATAGCCCAGCTAAATTGCCAGCAACCAATGATATTGAAGAGATTCGTGAGCCAATCGCGCGTTGTAATATCCTCGTGCCTGCCGATTATCTTGGTAACGTTATTACATTATGTGTTGAGAAGCGTGGTATGCAGGTCGACATGGTTTACCATGGTAACCAAGTCGCTGTGACCTATGACATCCCAATGGCAGAAGTGGTACTCGACTTCTTTGACCGCCTGAAATCAACGTCTCGTGGTTACGCATCTTTAGATTACAATTTCCAGCGTTTTCAAGCATCGAGCATGGTTCGTGTTGATGTCTTAATCAATGGTGATACTGTTGACGCATTGGCGATCATCACTCATAAAGAACAATCGCAAAGCCGTGGTCGTTTGTTGGTTGAAAAGATGAAGGAATTCATTCCTCGTCAGATGTTCGATATTGCGATTCAAGCCGCAATTGGTAACCACATTATTGCACGTTCAACAGTGAAACAATTACGTAAAAACGTTATTGCCAAATGTTATGGTGGCGATATCAGCCGTAAGAAAAAACTGTTGAAGAAACAGAAAGAAGGTAAGAAACGTATGAAGCAGATCGGTAACGTTGAACTGCCTCAAGAAGCGTTCCTTGCGATACTTCATGTAGGCAAAGATTAAGTTCATTGCGAGTGTCAAAAAACAAGTGAAAGTGGAAGCTCTGTAGAGGGCTTTCACTTTCGTTATTTTTAAAGAGACGAAATTAAGGGAATTGAATGGCTAATACGTTCTCATTAATCCTGGTCATTATTACGTTAGTGACAGGTGTAGTTTGGGTTTTGGATAAACTTGTACTGAGAAAGAAACGACAGCAAAAATTGGCAGATATCCAATCACAAGCGACTCATATTGATGAAGAGGTTGCAAAAAAAGCAACCGCACCATCATGGTTGGTTGAGAATAGTGTCTCTATTTTTCCAGTTATCGCGTTCGTATTAGTATTACGTTCTTTTATTTATGAACCGTTTCAAATTCCATCTGGTTCGATGATGCCGACGCTATTGGTTGGTGATTTTATCTTGGTGGAAAAGTATGCATACGGGCTAAAAGATCCCGTGTGGCGCACTCAATTAGTTGAGGTAGGCAAACCTGAACGCGGTGATTCAATCGTATTCAAGTACCCACCACAGCCTAATATTGACTATATTAAACGCGTCGTTGGTTTACCTGGCGACATGGTGCGTTATAGCGCCAGTAAAGACATTTGTATTCAAACCAAAGGCACGTCAGAGTGCAAGCCAGTTAAACTATCCCATGTGGTAGATAGCCCGTTTGTGCAAAATGGCGTTCCATTGATTCAAATGGATGAGAAACTGGGTGATGTTGAACACCAAGTATTAGTCAATCCATTACGTCGCGACCGTGTTGATCAATATCAACCCCGTAATGGCATAAATGAATGGGTCGTACCGGAAGGGCACTACTTTGTGATGGGCGATAACCGTGACAATAGTGCAGACAGCCGTTATTGGGGCTTTGTCCCAGAAGCTAACTTAGTTGGTAAAGCGGTTGCTATATGGATTAGTTTTGAATTTGAACGTAGTGCAGACAGCTTTTTGCCTGCATGGATCCCAACGGGTGTGAGATTCAATCGCATCGGTGGAATTAACTGAACGAGAGAGCATGAATTCTCCTATTGAACGATTAGAAAAAAAGCTCGACTATCAATTTAATGATAGCGAGCGTCTGGAATTGGCACTGACACACCGCAGTGCCAATGGAACTCATAATGAACGACTCGAGTTTTTGGGCGATTCAATTTTAAGTTTTGTCGTTGCAGACGATCTTTACCATCGCTTCCCTAAAATTAATGAAGGGGACATGAGCCGCATGCGTGCCACCTTAGTAAGAGGTCATACTCTTGCCGAGCTAGGACGTGAATTCGGTTTAGGAGATTACTTAAAATTAGGTCCAGGCGAGCTAAAGAGTGGCGGTTTTAGACGCGATTCAATCCTTGCTGATGCCGTTGAGGCGATTATCGGCGCTATTTATCTGGACAGTGATGTCGAGAAAGTACGTGAGGTTGTTCTTGGTTGGTATAAAAGTCGCCTTGATGCTATCGAGCCCGGTATTTCTCAGAAAGACCCAAAAACGCGTCTACAAGAGTTTTTGCAAGGGCGCAGAAAACCTCTGCCCGTCTATACTGTGACTAATATTAAAGGTGAAGCCCATAACCAAGAGTTTACGGTTTCATGTGAAGTGATGGGCTTGGATAAGCCTGTTGTTGGTCTGGGCACTAGCCGCCGCAAGGCAGAACAAGCGGCTGCCGAGATGGCATTAGAGAAAGTGACCAATGTCTGATAAAGAATTTGATATCGATGCGTACTTCTCCTCTCCAGCAGAAGAAGCGACGACACCCGAGAACCAACATTGTGGATTTATTGCCATTGTTGGCCGACCAAACGTAGGTAAATCAACATTACTGAACCATATTCTGGGTCAGAAAATTTCGATTACCTCTCGTAAGCCTCAGACCACTCGTCACCGCATTATGGGTGTAGAGACGGAAGGGGATTACCAAGCTATCTACGTTGATACTCCAGGGCTTCATATTGAAGAGAAGCGTGCAATTAACCGCTTGATGAACCGCGCGGCGAACAGTTCTCTGAGTGATGTGAACCTAGTTTTGTTCTTGGTTGACGGTACGCAGTGGACTGCTGACGATGAAATGGTACTGAATAAGCTGAAGAAGTCAGACTTCCCAGTTGTGCTATGCATCAATAAGGTCGACAACGTTAAAGATCGCAATGATGTGATGATGCACATGCAAGCCCTGTCTGAAAAGATGGAGTTTGTTGATGTAGTGCCTATTTCGGCCAAGCAAGGTAAGAACACCGATGTGATTCGTAAACACGTTCGCGCTTACCTACCTAAAGCGGTGCACCACTTCCCTGAAGAGTATGTAACCGATCGCTCTCAGCGCTTTATGGCGTCTGAAATCGTACGTGAAAAGTTAATGCGTTTCACTGGTGAAGAGCTTCCATACTCTGTGACCGTTGAAGTAGAACGATTTGACTACAACCCAGAAACGGATGGTTTCCATATCAATGCTTTGATTCTTGTTGAGCGTACTGGTCAGAAGAAAATGGTGATTGGTAAGGGTGGCGATAAGATCAAAACGATCGGTCGTGAAGCTCGCCTTGATATGGAAGAGTTGTTTGGCCGTAAAGTGTACTTAGAAACTTGGGTCAAAGTGAAGTCCGGTTGGGCTGATGATGAGCGTGCATTGCGTTCACTCGGTTACATCGACGATTTAGAAAATAAATAAACGCGCCACTTTCGGCCGCTTTGACAAGATGTGATGGTATGGAAGGGTTACAACGCTGTTTCGTTTTACATCGCAGACCATACAGTGAATCAAGTCTGATTCTTGATGTCTTCAGTGAAGAATATGGTCGCGTGTCATTGCTGTCGAAAGGTGCTCGTAGCAAGCGCTCCAATCTCAAAGGAGCGCTTCAGCCATTTACCCCACTACTGCTTAAATGGTCTGGCTCAGGATCACTTAAAACCCTACGACAAGCTGAACCAATCAGCTTAGGCCTGCCGCTGACGGGAATTAGCCTCTACTCTGCGATGTACGTTAACGAGTTAATTGCTCGAGTGCTGGCCAATGAAATCCCTATTCCTGCTTTATTTCATGATTATCTTCAAGCTTTAACAGAGCTGGCTCAATATGAAAACCCAGAGCCTGCATTGCGACGTTTTGAGCTCGCATTGTTATCAGCAATGGGCTACGGTGTTGATTTTTTACACTGCGCAGGAACCGGCGAAGCTATTGATCCAACAATGACTTACCGTTACCGAGAGCAAAAAGGATTCATCGCAAGTGTCCGCAGAGATAATCTAACATTTATGGGCGAAGAGTTGATTGCGATAAGCGAACGACGTTTTGGGAATAAATCCCAATTACAAGCGGCAAAACGCTTTACACGTATAGCACTAAAGCCGTATCTTGGCTCAAAACCATTAAAAAGCAGAGAGTTGTTTCGTATTAAGGTGAAACACTCCTGAGCATGGAGTATTAACACATGAGTTCTATCCTTCTAGGCATCAACATCGATCACATCGCGACCCTTCGCAATGCCCGTGGCACCAAATATCCAGACCCAGTACACGCCGCTGAAATTGCCGAACGTGCCGGCGCCGATGGTATTACTGTTCATTTGCGAGAAGACCGTCGTCACATACTTGACCGTGATGTCCGTATTCTTAGTGAGACCTTGCAAACACGCATGAATCTTGAAATGGCCGTCACCGATGAAATGGTAGATATTGCCCTAAAAACCAAACCTGAGTTTGTTTGTCTTGTCCCTGAAAAGCGTGAAGAGCTAACAACAGAAGGCGGCTTGGATGTAAAAGGTCAGTTGGATAAAATTAAAGCAGCAACGGAAAAACTCACCGCAGCTGGCATTAAAGTCTCGCTGTTCATTGATGCCGATCGTGAACAAATTGATGCTTCAAAAGCCGCTGGTGCGCCGTTTATTGAACTTCATACCGGTCATTATGCCGATGCAGAAACCGAAGAAGATCAATTAGATGAGTTAAAGAAAATAGCGGCGGGTGCGAGTTATGCGGCTGACTTAGGTATTACCGTCAACGCTGGACATGGCTTGACGTACCACAATGTCGCCCCTATTGCGGCCCTGCCTGAGATCTACGAGCTGAACATTGGACACTCAATCATTGGTCGTGCTGTTTTTGACGGTCTTCATAAAGCGGTCGCTGATATGAAAGCCATCATGGAAGCGGCTCGCCGCGGATAAGCGTCACTATGAATAAGGCCGTGTCGCTAACGGTATGTCAGTGTCATGGCCGTTTAGTATTTAGCTGTATAGTGTCTACAGCCGTATAGTGTCTACATCTGTATAGTATCTACATCTGTATAGTATCTAGCGGTTTAGTATGACTGCGGTTAGCGGATACAACCGTGACTGGGAATAGCACGAAAAGGGTCGAGATTAATCATGGCAATTTTGGGTCTTGGGACAGATATCGCAGAGATTGAACGAATAGAAAAAGCGCTCAATCGCTCAGGTGATGCCTTTGCAAAACGCATTCTGACGACAAGTGAATGGGAGACTTTTCATTCGCTTAAACAGAAGGGACGCTTTCTTGCCAAACGTTTTGCGGCCAAAGAAGCCGCATCAAAAGCACTTGGAACTGGTATTGCCCATGGCGTCAGCTTTCAAGATTTTACGATCGCCAATGATGAACACGGTAAACCGACGCTGACCTTGACAAAAAAGGCGGCAGAGATTGCGGCATCGTTAGGGGCCACTTCGGTTCACCTTACTATTTCAGATGAACGGCACTATGCCGTAGCCACTGTGATTATTGAGCGCTAACCCTTTAGGTTGTTATGAAGCTTTATCGACTGTAGTGGACCTTGCAATATTGCTTATAGAATGACAAAACGATAGCGAGCAAGGCACAACGATATCGCGAGAACAAGACCGAGGTGTATTGAATATACACCTCGGTCTTTTTTATTTTTGCCTTCTTCAACAAGAAAGGCAGCGATCACCTTTGTTCAGCAACATTGCGATTAAGTGCGATTAAGATACAACTCAGAGGCCTTAATGACTTTTTCCGTCTCATCTTGTAATTCAAACAGCTCAGGCTCAACCGACGCTAAGCTCTCGCCAGACCGCAACGCTTTTTCAATTGTCGCACAGATAGATTTCAGTCTAGGGACACCGCTATAAGAACAACTGCCATGCAGTTTATGGATTAAATGAATGGTTTCTTCTCTGTCTGAGAATCCTTCATCAAGAATGTTTTCAGCGAGGACTTGGACTTCAGGGATGAAATCAATCAACATCTGAAGCATATCAACGGCTAAGTCTTCTTTGTTAGCGGCTTGCTTTAGCGCCTCTGGCCAATCGATAACCGCTTTGGAGGATAAGGCTGCTTGCATTGAAGGCGAGCGTTTTGCGGAGAGATCAGCCAAAGAATTATCGGTTGGTTCTGGGCTGACAAAGTCGAGAGTGGCGTCATGCTCTATCGTATGGGGAGGAATCCATTTATTGAGTATTTGCTGTAGCGCCATCTCGTCTATCGGTTTAGTGAGATAATCATCCATACCTTCAGATATGAGCCTATCTCGTTCTCCTGACATGGCATGAGCAGTGACAGCAACGACCGGAGTGCCACTGTTTAGACTGGTCTCTTTTATCAGCTTACACGCTGTTACCCCATCCATATGAGGCATTTGTATATCCATTAAGACGATATCAAAGTGTTGAGATTGAGCTTTCTCTACCGATAGCTGACCGTTAGAACAGGCGACGACGGTCTCTACGCGCTCAGACAATAAGGCGGTGATCAGCTTTAAGTTGGCAGGGTTGTCATCGACAGCCATGACATTAAGTGCCCGTTTTTCTGTTGATTCGTAAGGGGCCATTAATACCTGATTGGCGGGTTGCTTATCGACGAGCGCTTGCATCAGACGTTTACGGGCAAGTGGCTTAGTTAAACATTGAACCTCATGGGTTTGCATCAGATAGTCAGAGAGCGCAAGCTGCGTGCTCGCAGTACCGATGATGATGTTAGATGTCGAGGTTTGACAATGTGAAATCCAGCTTTCAATCGTCGTCAGCGGGATCTCTTCATTGGTCGGTAAACATAAAATAATGTAGTCAAAGGCTTCCAAACGCTCAGGTAATGTAGAGCGGTAGGTGACCATCACGCCATGGTTAGTTAAGGTTTGTTGCAATACTGACGCGGCTTGCATATTGGGTTCCACCAACAACAGTTGTTTATTGTGGAGGACCATTGGATCGACCGGGTCGAGCATTGGTATTTCAGTGGAATGCAATCGGATCGTAAACCAGAACGTTGAACCTTGATGGAGGCGGCTGGTAAGGCTGATCTCGCCCCCCATTTGACCCACAAGCTTCTGGGTAATGACGAGCCCTAATCCCGTACCGCCATAGCGTCTAGAGATGCTCGCATCTGCCTGACTAAAGGCTTGGAACAATTGGGCTTGTTGTCTTTCTGAGATGCCGATACCGGTATCCCTAACCATGAATTGCAATTCAACACGGTCTTCTTTTTGAGATTTTAGCTCGACGCTGATGTCGATATTTCCGCGCTCCGTGAACTTAATTGAGTTACCAACTAAGTTCGTGAGGATTTGCTGGATGCGCATCGGGTCACCCACGAGGCCATTGGGCACTTTAGCATCGACTTTAAGCGTCAGCTCTAAGCCTTTCTCGTGTGCGCTGGTGGCTTGGAGTGCGACGACTTCTTCTAAGCTATCTTGGAATTCAAACGGAATGTTTTCTAGGGCTAACTTACCCGCTTCAAGTTTAGAGAAATCCAGTATGTCGTTAATGATGTTTAATAGGTTATTAGCCGATTTCTCAATGGTTTGTAGGTAATCCGTCTGGCTGTTTGATAATTGAGTTTTGAGCATTTGCCTAGTGAAACCGATGACGCCATTGAGTGGAGTTCTTAACTCATGGGACATATTGGCTAGGAACTCAGACTTCACTCGTGCCGCTTCTTGGGCGCGTTTTTTCGCGATGTCGAGTTCAACGTTTTGAATTTCCAATTGCTCTAACGTTTCACGTAAATCAGAGGTGGCTTGGTCAATGCTGTGTTGCATTTCTACATGGTATTCCGATAACGAAACCGCCATCGCATTGATACCATTTTTTAGTGAGTCGAGTTCGCCATGCATCTTGCCTTCAATCCGGACATCGAGGTGTCCACGGCGAATACGGTCGACCATGTTCTTCATGTGTGAGATGGGTCGAGTGACGTCGTGCATCAATCGATAAGCAAAAATCCCCGATAATACGAGCCCAAGCAGCAAGACTAAGATGGCAGAAAATACCTCTTGATATTGCTGCAGTCGTAGCGAAGACAGATCGAGTTCTATGGCGATATAACCCAAGGTCTGACTGGTTGATGTCAGTTCTCTAGAATCTGAGAGTAACTGGCTTTCCGAGAGAATCGGCGCGCGTAAAATGAGTGTATTCTCATGAAATTCAGAGGAGCTTAAATAGGGGATTGGCTTGTCTTTGGGGAACATCAATGAATTAAAATTAGGGTGAAAGTTGGATGTCACAAACAGTTCGTGCTTCGCATCAAAGACGGCAATACTGCGCACAAATTTAGAGTTTTTCCTATGGGCATAACTGATGAGTCGACGAACAGACTCTCGGTTTTGCCCGATAACACCCTGTTCACTGGCAATGGCTAAAGGCTCAATAATACTCGCCCCAGCATTGAGTACTTGAGACTCAAGATCGTGGTAGCGGTTATATGAGAAAAAAGCACTCAAAAGCAGCCCAATAATGAGCGTTGGTGCTAGGGTTAGCGTAATAACGCGAGCGCGAAGGCCGTATCTTGTCATTTTAATTCGAAGTCATAATTTGCCGGGAGTGATTACATCTACTGAGTGGATATGGGACAATAGCCAGTAATGCATCCCTTAGGATGTCGTAAGCTTAATCAAAGCGGCGCTGTTCGACAATCATTCAACCTAAGAATAGTGAAACTCTAACAATTTTTTGTAGTGCAGGGCATTTCTGCACGGGTAAACACTGGAAAATAGCCATGGCACGTATTTTTAAACCGACAAAGCAAACCTCCTTCTCGAAAAAGCACCAAGAAATGGTGGTTGCACGTTTAGATCATCATGGCGCAGGTATCGCTTACCAAAATAAGAAACCTGTATTTATCGATGGGGCGCTTCCTGATGAAACGGTTTTGGTTCAATTGACTGAAACCAAAAGTAAGTTCTCGAAAGCAAAGCTGATTAAAGTTATCACGCCAAGTGAGAAGCGTATTGAGCCATTGTGTCGCCACTATCATGATTGTGGTGGGTGCTCTCAGCAGCACCTTGAGCTGGCTGAACAGCGCCATCACAAAGAGCAAGCGCTGTCGCAACTGATGTCTAAATTGGCAGGCCAACAAGTATCATTGTCCGATTCGCTTGTTGGTGCGGGGGTGGATTATCGTCGACGAGCACGCTTAAGCCTTTATGTCGATAAGGCAACGCGCAAACTGCAAATGGGTTTTCGTCGTAAACAAAGTAAGTTGCTGGTGGATATTGAAAACTGCCCCGTGCTGGACGATAAGCTCAATGCACTGCTTCCTGAATTTAGACAGCTGTTAACAACATTTCAGCACCCACATACACTTGGCCATCTCGAGTTAGTGAAGGCAGATAACACGGCGGTTGTAGTCTTACGACACATGAAACCGTTAGCTGAGCAAGACCAAAGTCGCTTGGTCACGTTAGCGCAAGAACATGCGTTAACCTTGTATCTGATGCCAGAAAGTGGGGTGTTGCAGCATATTTGTGGCGATGTGGCTCAGTATTGTGAAACAGGGGTAACCTTGCCGTTTTTGCCGGTGCACTTTATTCAAGTGAACCAAGAAGTGAATGCCAAAATGGTGCATCAAGCTTTGGACTGGTTAGCGCCTAGCGCACACGAGCGTGTGTTGGACTTATTTTGTGGTCTTGGCAACTTTACACTGCCATTGGCCCAAAAAGCGAAGCATGTGGTTGGGGTCGAAGGTATCCAAGATATGGTGGATTGGGCAACCAATAACGCGCAATTAAATGCCTTAAATAACGTCGATTTTTATCAAGCGAATCTAGAAGAAAGTCTTTCTGGCACAGAATGGGCGGCTCAAAAATTCGACGCGATTTTATTAGACCCAGCACGAGCTGGGGCGGCTGGCGTGATAGATCAAGTTTCTGAACTTGGAGCGACGCGAGTTCTTTATGTTTCTTGCAATCCTGCTACCCTTGCCAGAGATAGTCAGAGCCTTATTGCACAAGGTTATACGCTGACCAAGCTTGGTATGATGGACATGTTTCCACAAACCAGCCATTTAGAGTCAATGGCGTTGTTTGAGAAAGAACAAAGATAGAATGCTCTCTTAACAGAGATCATGGGCTAACCGGGATAGGTTAGTGGATTAATAATACTAGGAAGAACAAAGTAATGGTTGCGGTAAGAAGCGCGCATTTGAACCCTGATGAACAGTTTACGTTAGACAGTTGGATTGCTTCATTGAAGCAAGACAAGCGTGTCTCCACGCGACTGAAAGAGGTTTATACCCAGTGCGAAACACTCGTAGAGGGCAATGAACAAGGGTCCTTGTTGTTGTGGCGTGGTAGAGAGATGATTGAAATTCTCATTACTCTCTCTATGGATAAAGCCACACTCGTTACAGCTTTGCTGTACCCAATAGTCTCCAATAACCTATTTGATCGAGAGCTGCTAGAAGAAACCTACGGTAAAGAAATCATTAAAATGATTGATGGCGTAGAGGAAATGGCGGCGATTGGTCAATTAAATGTCACGTTGGAAGGATCTGAGGCATCCGGGCAGGTAGATAACGTCCGGCGAATGCTGTTAGCGATGGTCGATGATTTTCGATGTGTTGTGATCAAGCTCGCTGAGCGGATCTGTAACCTGCGTGAAGTTAAAGATGAGTCTGATGAGATCAGGATCGCTGCCGCAAAAGAGTGTGCCAATATATACGCGCCCTTGGCTAACCGACTCGGTATCGGTCAGCTTAAATGGGAGATCGAAGATTATGCGTTTCGATATCAGCACTCCGTTACTTATAAAAAAATTGCCAAACAACTCGCAGAACGTCGCATTGTTCGTGAGCAATACATCAAAGACTTTGTCGATGACTTAACCGATGAGATGCAGCGTTCTCAGATACGTGCAGAGGTGAGTGGTCGACCGAAGCACATCTACAGCATTTGGCGGAAAATGCAAAAGAAGAGCTTGGACTTTGATGAGCTTTTTGATGTACGGGCCGTTCGAATTATCGCAGAACGTCTGCAAGATTGTTATGCGGCACTTGGTGTGGTTCACACCAAGTACAAGCACCTTCCTAGTGAGTTTGATGACTACGTTGCCAATCCTAAGCCTAACGGTTACCAGTCCATCCATACCGTTGTACTTGGGCCCGAAGGCAAAACCATTGAGATTCAGATTCGAACCAAGGAGATGCACGAGGATTCCGAGCTAGGCGTTGCGGCACACTGGAAATACAAAGAAGGCAGCACAACGGCTCGAAGTGGGTACGATGAAAAAATCACCTGGCTGCGTAAGCTTCTTGACTGGCAGGAAGAGATGTCAGATTCAGGGGAAATGCTTGACGAGGTTCGAAGCCAAGTCTTTGATGATCGTGTTTATGCGTTTACCCCACGTGGTGATGTGGTTGATTTACCAATGGGCGCGACACCACTTGATTTTGCTTATCATATTCACTCGATGGTTGGGCATAGGTGTATCGGCGCGAAAGTCGCAGGCAGAATCGTGCCGTTTACCCATAAGTTGTCAATGGGTGATCAGGTTGAAATCATTACACAGAAAGAACCGAATCCGTCACGAGATTGGCTCAATCCATCACTCGGTTTTGTGCACTCAGGTCGCGCGCGCGCCAAGATTAATGCTTGGTTCCGCAAAGAGAGTCGCGAGAAAAACCTAGAGGCGGGTCGCGATATCTTAGAAGTCGAACTGGCGAAAGTGGGGGCAACATTAAAAGACGCAGAACAGTACGCATTGCGACGTTTTAATGTCAACACGCCTGATGAGCTTTATGCGGGCGTAGGCAGTGGTGATTTGCGGATTAATCAGGTGATTAATCATATTAATGCCCAGGTTAATAAGCCCACCGCTGAAGAAGAAGACCAGAAAGCGCTCGCCAAGCTGAAAGAATCAGAGAACAAAGCCAACCAGCAGAGTCGTCCTCATAAGGATGCAGTGGTGGTGGAGGGGGTTGATAACCTTATGACGCATTTGGCTCGATGCTGCCAACCTATACCGGGTGACATCATCAAAGGCTATATTACGCAAGGCCGAGGCATCTCAGTACATCGAGGCGATTGTGAACAACTCGGAGAACTGCGTCATCACGCACCGGAACGTATTATTGATACCGTTTGGGGCAGTGGATTCGTAGGGTCATACATTGTGACGATCCGTGTTGAAGCACTAGAGCGCAGTGGGTTACTAAAAGATGTGTCGACACTGCTAACCAATGAGAAAGTAAAAGTGATCAGTATGAAAAGTCGTAATGATTACAAGCTTCAACTGAGTATCATGGATTTTGACCTTGAGCTGAACAATATTGAAATACTCTCTCGTGTCACCATGCGAATTGAACAAATCAAAGACGTCATGAAAGTGAAGCGCTTAGGGTAGTGTGGATAAAAGCCAACAAGCTCAATACCATACTGCTGGCCTTGCTACGATAATTTCTGAAGGGTTGGGGTTCCAACCCTTTTTTTTAAGCTTAACATTGAGTAAGCATTGAACGATTTACACCACGCACTGTTTAGGAGTCGAAAAGTGACACAACCAATTGATCAACTACTGGCTATCATGGCTTTGCTTCGTGACGATGAAAAAGGTTGTCCGTGGGATAAAAAACAGACGTTTGAAACTATCGTACCCCATACGATCGAAGAAACCTTTGAGGTTGTCGATGCGATTCACAATCAAGATTGGTCGAATCTTAAAGAAGAATTGGGTGATTTACTTTTTCAGGTAATCTTTTACAGCCAGATGGCGAAAGAGCAAAATTTGTTCGATTTCAATGAGGTGGTTGAGGGATTGAATGAGAAGCTGACTCGTCGCCACCCACACGTATTTAGTGACGTCGAATTTGCTGATGAAGCGGCTATTAATGCCAATTGGGACGCGGAAAAACAGAAGGAAAAAGCAGAAGTAGGCAAAATTGAGCAAAGTATTCTAGACTCAATACCACAGTCACTTCCTGCCCTATCTAAAGCGAATAAAATACAGAAAAAAGTGGCGAAATACGGCTTTGATTGGGGAGCGCTTGCGCCAGTCGTTGATAAGGTGCAAGAAGAAATTGAAGAAGTGGTTCATGAGGCTATCCAACTTGAGGTAGACAAAGACAAGCTTGAGGAAGAAGTCGGTGATTTATTGTTTTCGGTCGTCAATCTTTCTCGACATCTCAAGTCAGACCCCGAGGTGGCACTAAGAAAAGCGAATAATAAATTTACAAGACGTTTTAAAGGGGTTGAAAGCCGGGTTTCTGAGCATGGTAAATTGCTTACAGACTATACGCTGCAAGAGCTTGATAACTTTTGGAATGATGTAAAAAAACAAGAAAAAAACGCCGAACTGTGAAGGCTTTCTCATTCGAGTAAGTTTCTACAATTGATTTGAAGCAAAAAATAAAAATTTTGAATGTGATAAGTTTCACGTTGTGGCGATAAAGGGCTTCTGGTATATTTTCATCCCGTCCAGAAGTAATCCATTTCCCTCATTCAACCAATTTCAGGTTAAACATGACGACAAATTACATTTTTGTTACTGGCGGGGTTGTATCCTCTCTCGGTAAAGGTATTGCAGCAGCATCTCTTGCGGCTATTTTAGAAGCTCGTGGTCTTAAAGTGACCATGATGAAGCTTGACCCTTACATCAATGTTGATCCAGGGACAATGAGCCCTACTCAGCATGGCGAAGTGTTTGTCACGGAAGATGGCGCTGAAACAGACCTTGACCTTGGTCACTATGAGCGTTTTATTCGCACCAAAATGACCAAGCGTAACAACTTTACAGCAGGTCGTGTTTACTCTGATGTTCTTGCTAAAGAGCGTCGTGGTGATTACCTTGGAGCAACGATTCAGGTTATTCCGCATATCACTAACGCGATCAAAGACCGTGTAATTGCTGGTTCTGAAGGCCATGAAATAGCCTTGGTTGAAGTAGGCGGCACCGTTGGTGATATCGAATCTTTGCCATTTATGGAAGCGATTCGTCAGTTAGCGGCAGAAGTTGGTCGTGAGCGTGCGATGTTCATGCACCTGACCTTGGTACCGTACCTTGCCGCAGCCGGTGAAGTTAAGACTAAGCCAACTCAACACTCGGTGAAAGAGCTGCTGTCTATCGGTATTCAACCTGATATCCTTGTTTGTCGTAGCGATCGTATGATCCCTGCAAACGAGCGTAAAAAGATTGCTCTATTCTGTAACGTGCCAGAAAAGGCCGTTATCTCAATGAAAGATGTGGATTCGATTTACAAGATTCCACAGCTCATCAAGGCTCAGGGCCTAGATGATTTAGTTTGTGCTCGTTTTGGTATTGAAGCACCAGAAGCGAACCTGACTGAATGGGAACAGGTTATCTACGAAGAAGCTAACCCAACGGCAGAAGTCGTGATTGGTATGGTTGGTAAGTACATTGAATTACCAGACGCTTATAAATCAGTGAACGAGGCATTAAAACATGCCGGCCTGAAAAATCGTCTGAGCGTTAAAATTAAGTACGTTGATTCTCAAGATGTCGAGTCAAAAGGCGAAGAAGTCTTGGCTGGCCTTGATGCCATTCTCGTACCTGGTGGCTTCGGCGATCGTGGTGTGGAAGGCAAGATTCGTGCAGCACAATTTGCACGTGAGAACAAAGTACCATACTTGGGTATCTGTTTGGGTATGCAAGTCGCACTGATTGAATACGCGCGTAATGTCGCGGGTATGGAAGGTGCACATTCAACAGAATTTAACAAAGATACACAGTATCCTGTGGTAGGTTTAATCACGGAATGGGTCGATGGCGAAGGTAAAGTTGAAGAACGTACTGAAACCTCTGACCTAGGCGGCACGATGCGTCTTGGTTCTCAGCTTTGTCACCTTGCTAAAGGAACGAAAGCGTATGAACTGTATGGTAATGAGAAAATCCATGAGCGTCATCGTCACCGTTATGAAGTGAACAACACACTTCGTCCACAGATTGAAAAAGCGGGACTTAAAGTCTCTGGTCTGTCAGCAGACAAGAAACTGGTTGAAGTGATTGAGAACCCAGCTCACCCATGGTTTGTAGCTGCGCAGTTCCACCCAGAATTCACATCAACACCACGCGATGGTCATCCACTGTTTAGCGGCTTTGTAAAAGCTGCAGGTGAGTACCAACGCGGAACGGAAGACAAATAGTAAAAGGATACGGGCGGCTGCGAAGGTTATGCGGCTGCCTTTAATTTGATAGTAAAATTTTTATTTATTGAGAGGAAACATCAATGTCTAAGATCGTTAAAGTTCTAGCTCGTGAAATCATCGACTCACGTGGTAACCCAACTGTAGAAGCTGAAGTTCACCTAGAAGGCGGTTTCGTTGGTATGGCAGCAGCTCCGTCTGGTGCTTCTACTGGTTCTCGCGAAGCTCTTGAGCTACGTGACGGTGACAAATCACGTTTCCTAGGTAAAGGTGTTCTTAAAGCAATTGCAGCTGTTAACGGCCCAATCGCTGAAGCACTAGTTGGCCAAGATGCAAAAGCACAAGCTGACGTTGACCAAGTAATGATCGACCTAGATGGTACTGAAAACAAATCTAAGTTCGGTGCTAACGCTATCCTTGCAGTATCTCTAGCAAACGCTAAAGCTGCAGCAGCTGCTAAAGGCATGCCTTTGTTCGAGCACATCGCTGAGCTAAACGGTACTGCTGGTCAGTTCTCTATGCCTCTACCAATGATGAACATCATCAACGGTGGCGAGCACGCTGATAACAACGTTGATATCCAAGAGTTCATGATCCAACCTGTTGGCGCAAAAACTCTTAAAGAAGCACTACGTATCGGTGCTGAAGTATTCCACAACCTAGCTAAAGTACTTAAAGCTAAAGGCCTAAGCACTGCAGTTGGTGATGAAGGTGGTTTCGCTCCTAACCTTGAGTCTAACGCTGCTGCTCTAGCTGCTATCCAAGAAGCTGTTGAAGCTGCTGGTTACGTACTAGGTAAAGACGTTACTCTTGCTATGGACTGTGCGGCTTCTGAGTTCTTCGACAAAGAAACTGGCAAGTACAACATGAAAGGCGAAGGCAAAATCTTCACTTCTGAAGAGTTTAACTTCTACCTACAAGACCTTGCTAACCAATACCCAATCGTATCTATCGAAGACGGTCTTGACGAATCAGATTGGGCTGGTTTCAAGCACCAAACTGAACTTCTAGGTGACAAGCTTCAACTAGTTGGTGACGATCTATTCGTTACAAACACTAAGATTCTAGCTCGTGGTATCGAAGAAGGCATCACTAACTCTATCCTAATCAAGTTCAACCAAATCGGTTCACTTACAGAGACTCTAGCTGCAATCAAGATGGCTAAAGACGCTGGCTTCACAGCAGTTATCTCTCACCGTTCTGGCGAAACTGAAGATGCAACTATCGCTGATCTAGCGGTAGGTACAGCTGCAGGTCAAATCAAAACTGGTTCTATGAGCCGTTCTGACCGTGTTGCTAAGTACAACCAACTTCTTCGCATCGAAGAAGCTCTAGGTGAGCGTGCACCTTTCAACGGTCTAAAAGAAGTTAAAGGTCAAGCTTAATTGTTTGATTGCTAACAAGCTTTAATAGAGCCGCTCCTTTAGGGAGCGGCTTTTTTTTGTCTATAATTTATCTATAAGGTGATTTAAACGGGTAACAATACGAGTAACAGCATCCAGTATGTTACTTCTTAGGGACGAAAAATCCGCTAAAGTAGCGGCAGTCTTAATAGAACATATCCCTACTGATAGAGGACTTTACCATGGCTAATGTACCAAGCCCGACTACCACTTTTGACAACGAGTACTTCTCGTTCATCGTTTCTGAATCATGGAAACATATTGGTTCAACTCAGGAGCACGCTGATATTCTGGCGCACAACCTGCTTGTTGGTGGCCTACAAGGTAAGCTGCACCAAGGTCTCGGTGTTATTGAAGCGGTAACCATTCCATATGAAGCGGGTATTTTAGATCCGTCAACAACGCCAGTTATCGAGTCTGAAGGCGATACGTGGGCGGTTTATGATGGTAAGAAGTCCTCTGGTCACTATGCGTGTACACTAATGGCACAAACCGCTATTGAGAAAGCACGTAAGCACGGTATCTCTATTGTATTTGGTTACGACCACTGTGACGGCGGCAACTTCTCAAACTACACACAGATGGCAATGAAAGAAGGCATGTTCGCTATGTCTTCAAACAACTCTGTTCCTCTAAACGCGCCGTTTGGTGGTATGGATCCAACCATGTCTTGCCCTCCGTTCGATGCGGCTTGTGTCGGTGGTGATGAGCTGCCTCTAGTGACGTCTATCATGATCGGTGAAGGTTACGACTCTCACATCTGTGATGCTATCGTCAACGACCGTGACCTGCACGTTGCAGCGCTTGTTGACCAAGATACAGGTGAACTGACTGCTGATGCTCGTAAATGGGGCTCTCTAATTGAAGGTTACGGCCGTGTTGCTGACTGTAAAGCACCTTGGACGTTCCTAACGCCTCGTCTTTACTCTATCAATATCTGGAACGAAGTCATGACCGCGATCATCAACCCGAAAGGCACGATCGCACCTGAGCTTCCTGCAATCCCAAGTGATTTCTTCACAATGGAAAATGCACCGTGTCCAGTAGGCGGTTCTTACATCCTAGTGATTGACCCAAGCCACTTTGGTCCTATCGAAGAAGTGAAGCGTAAGAGTGATGCGTTTGTGAAAGCACAAAAAGCAAACCGCCCACGTAAAGGCTTCAACGAAGTTTACATCCCAGATGAGTGGGGTCTAAAAGCAATGGCTGAGTCTACTGATACTCACCAAGTTATGGATTCACACTGGGTTGGTTTTAAGTCATTCCTAGAGCGTTCAGGTACAGATATTGCGACATTGAACGCGAAATGGGCAGAAAAAGTTGGCGCTGAACGCGCGGCTGAAACTATCCGTAATTAATTGTATTTGGTTCGCTACTGTCACTAATTGAAAATCATACGCACGTGATTTTAACCCAGTCCTCGGACTGGGTTTTTTTATGCCTGCTCCAATTAAATACTACTTAACGTAAAGCTAATACTATTTAACCCAAAGCTGATACTTATCTCCTAACACTAAACTTAAACCGTACGCTAGCGAGGCGACTCAATACGGTATTGATGCGGACTTACACCGTAATAACGTTGAAATGCTCTAAAGAAGGGGGGGGCAGAATGATAGCTGAGGAGGTCGGCAATCTCAGTGGTATTCAAACGAGTATTGAGCAGATAGTCTCTTGCAACCTGCATTCGAGTGTCGAGAACGAGGTGCTTATAAGTCGTGCCTTCTTCTAGAAGTTTGCGTCTGAGCGTTCGGCTGGTGGTGTTCATTTCGCTCGCCATGGATTCCATCGTAGGTAAGCCATACTTCAACTGAGTCAGTAACTTAACCCTAATCTGGTAGCTAATAGGGTGTACAGTTGAGTCATCAATGAGGGTTTGGCTTTGTAGCGTTGCGACGTGTGCAATTAACGCCGGATTCATCGAAATGGCCGAGCTTATCCACTCGACGGGAAAACGAAGCTGGTTTTTTGGTGCATTAAAATTCAGATTGTCAGTGAAAATGTTGCGGTATAACGATGCGTAATGAGGGGCGGGGTAGGCAAAATCAACCTGGATGTGTTTACGATTAAAGTCTTGTTCTAAAAAACGCTCGATGCCGAGGTAGTAATGGCAGATCGCGTCTTCAATCGTGTAATGCTGAGTGGATTTTCCATAAGAGCGGTCCTCAGCCGTTATGTAGGCGTACTCGCTGTCATAGCCAATATGTATGTCGACATAGTCTTTTGTAATATAAGAGAATTGTAAACCTGTATCGAGTAGCTGCTTCAGGTTTTGACAGCTGACCATCGCATAGCCCCATGCCCCCATATCTTGCAGTTTCAAACGCTTTGCAATACGCAACCCCAAGCCATCAATGTGCAGCTGGTCTACCGTGAGTGCCATTAGCGTATGAATCTGGGTAGCCTGTATGGTTTGATATTGTCCTTGTGTAATGCGAATAATCCCCGCCTTACGTAAAAAACCAGCAAGGTCAACCGGCGCTGCCGATTCCTGACGGACAATGCTCTCCCAGTAACCCAAGATCGCGTTAAAGAAATGCTGTTGATTTAATGAGGTCATGCGACTTGTCCGAAAATGTAAGCTTCATGTCCTGAAGTGTAATAAGCATTTATGAGAGTAGCAATTATAATTTTCGCATAGCTTGAGGTGAGGTTATTCACCTAATTAATCAATAGAGGGCTCGTCCATGTTTAAGCCGAAACGTGTAGAAATTTCTCAAGAAAACCTAGACCTTTACAAAGATATCTATTGGAATAAATCTGACGCTGATTTTTACATCAACGATGATATTGCTCCTATGCAGCAGCGCATGGCCGCGCAGGGTGTTGAGGCGTTCAGCTTGCTCGGTAAAGAGCACGTCGGTGCGTTTGGTGCTCCGTATGTGAACAACTTCGAAAATGCAGACATAGTGATGTACGGCTTAACAATGGATAAGTGCTCACCGAATGCTGGTGGTCATAAATTTGGTCCAGGTGCGATTCGTGATGCGTCTAAAACGGGCATGGGTCTTATCCACCAAGATGGCACAATGCCGTTTGAACTGTGTAATATCATCGATCACGGTAACTGGGATGGCTTAGGTCATTTTAATCTTGATGAAGAGATGCGTAGTGCGCAAAAAGTGGTTGATGACATGGTGATTAACCATGGCTGTACGCCATTTTTCTTCGGTGGTGATCATACGGTTGCTTACCCTGGTCCTGCCGCACTAGCAAAAGTTCATGGTCCAATCTCGCTTCTTCATATCGATGGTCACTTTGACCTGTTGACTCGTGCGGATTTTGATTATGAATCGTATTCAGGCAACTGGTATTGCCGTTTAGCGTCTGAAGGTGCTATTGATCCACAAACAAGCGTCAGCATGGGAATGCGTGGCCGCTGGTGTGCTTCCCAACAAGGTAAAGCAAAAGCGATCGGTGGTAACTTCTTCTTAGCGGATGAGATTTATGACCTAGGCATTGATTATATTGTTGAGCAAATCTTAGAAAAACAAGGTGATGGTCGTCCAGTCTACCTAACGTTCGATTTAGATGGTCTTGATCTTCTTGATCACAGTGCAAACTCAAGCCCTGATCCATTTGGTGTGTCAGCGCGCATGTACTACGATATCTTCCGTAAGTTACGAGCTACAAAGCGTATTAACCTTGTCGGTGCTGATATCGCTGAATTTGCGCCCCAGAAAAACAGTGATGAAAAAGATGCATTGTTGACGGCTGCATTTGGTTGGGAAATGTTAGTTTGGCTTGCCGAATGTCGTTATATTCGTGAAGGTAAGAAAAATCCAACAGAGTGGCCGATGAACTTTGGCCGTAATATCGAGTTTTAATCACGGCGCTATATGGGCGAGCCCCTATTAAAATGTGTCAGTGATGAATAGGTAAGCCAGTTGCATTTGCGACTGGCTTTCTTGTATCTGAGAATCAGTAAACAAACGAGAACTATAAACGACACCATTTATTTTAATGGTGGAAAATTCGTGCTACTGCATTAGACTTTAGTCTAATGCAGGTTAAAACTTGACCTGTAACAGAATGTAAGTAAACTATCGTTTCTTTGAGATTTGTCACACTTTAAAATTTGTAGTTGCCCGCTGATATTGATAGGAAGTTAATCGTTTCACAAGGATTTTTTTAGATTAATCATATGTTTGGGCTCGGAGATAGAATATGAGTACCCACTTTCTTGTTAGGTTAACGATAGGCACGCTGGTGATCCTAGGAATTCAACTCAGCGCATTATACTTTTTGCCTATGGTTTTACTGCTAAATACGCACCATAAAGAATTCTTTGGGTGGTAAAAAATCGGGGCGAGCCCCGATTTTTTATGCCATCTCTATGGCATCAACTTGAGGCTCTATCTCTTTAATCATCGCGGTGATGAAGTCGGATAATTGAAGCTTTGCGGCGTCTAGGTCTTTGTCGAGTGTCAGCTTCATTATTTTTTCATGCTCATCCAATCGAAAAGTTTCATCAAACCCTCTCGGTGAATAGTTTAAGGATATTTGACGATATCGTTTTATCTGACGAATTATATCGTGTAAAAATTCCTGCATATTTTTTGAAAAACAACCACTAAACAGTGCAAGATAAAAGGCTTCTTGGCGTGCCTCCCATTCTTGCCAATCAAAGCTTTCTGCTTGAAATTTAAAGCGAGACAGCTTGTGAAACTCGGTGAGAATACTGAGTTCCCAATTCTCACTCCCTTCCTTAATCGACTTTTCCAGTAACACTGAGGCGACAACATTTAGGCTTTCGTGTAGGTCATAAAGTTCAGCCTTGGAGATAGGGGCAACCCAACAGCCTTTTTGAGGTTCTAACTTAACGTATTTAATCCACGAAAGTTGTATTAATGCTTCTCTGATAGGAGACGCACCGACGTTATATTTTTGTTTGAGTTCTGATACCACCAACTTTTGGTTTGGCTTCAATTCTCCCGAGAGAATATCCTGACAAATGTCTTTTGCGACTTTGTCCGTCAACGTTGGGCTCGACACAACACACCTCATTACCTAGTGAATGACTCGTTTAAAACAATAGGCGGTATGCCATATTGTAAATTGGCATGGATAGTACAGTGAGTTGAAATGTTGGGCAAGAAAAATTATAAAAAAAAGAGGGCCTAGGCCCTCTTTTTATAGATGTTGCTTATGTAACGTCGTAATTATAGTACGTGTACAGAAGCTGTGTTAGTCGTGCCTGAAGCAACAAGTGCACCAGAAACCATAACAACGATGTCGCCTTTCTTACCAAAACCAGAGTTTAGAGCGTACTCTTTACCGTTTTTGTAGAATGCGTCAGTGCTATCAATTGAATCAACAAGAACAGGACGAACGCCTTTTGTTAATACAAGTTGAGCCGCTGTTTTTGGATTAGTAGTAAGTGCTACGATGCTTGCTGTAGGAAAATACTTACGTACAGAACGTGCAGATTTACCGCCGTCTGTTGCAACGATGATCAGTGGAGCAGCCAGTTTCTCAGCTGTGTCTACTGCACCTTTACATACTGCTTCAGTGATACGTAGGCGTGGGCTATCTAGACGAGAACCTAGTTCTGCTTTCAGTGCACCGTCAGTACGGTTAGCGATTTGAGCCATGATAGTCACAGCTTCAACTGGGTATTTACCCTTCGCAGTTTCACCAGAAAGCATAACTGCATCTGTACCATCCATGATTGCATTCGCAACGTCACCCGCTTCTGCGCGAGTTGGACGTGGGTTTTGAATCATAGAATCAAGCATTTGAGTTGCAGTGATAACAACTTTACGTGCACGGTTACATTTCTCGATCATCATTTTCTGAGCGAAGATTACTTCTTCAGCTGGGATTTCAACACCTAGATCGCCACGAGCAACCATGATGCCGTCAGAAGCTTCAAGAATTGCATCGAAGTTATCAACACCTTCTTGGTTCTCAATTTTTGAGATGATGTGGATGTTTTCGCCGCCGTTTGCGTTTAGCAATTCACGGATTTCTTTTACGTCTTCTTCTTTACGGATGAAAGAAGCAGCAACGAAATCAACGCCTTGCTCACAACCAAATTTAAGGTCAGCTTTGTCTTTTTCAGACAGTGCAGGTAGCTTCACAGAAACGCCAGGAAGGTTAACACCTTTGTTTTCGCCTAGTGCGCCGTTGTTTAGTACTTTACATTTTACTTCAGTCTCAGAAGTAGAAATAACTTCCATTTCGATAAGACCGTCATCAACTAGGATAGTGTTACCTGCAGTTAGGTCTTTAGCAAAACCAAGGTAAGTCACTGCAACGATGTCTTTATTACCAACAACTGCAGCATCAGTAGTGAAAGTGAATTCTTGACCAGCGACTAGATCAACGTCATTGCCGCCTTCTAGTTTGATAGTACGGATTTCAGGACCCTTAGTATCAAGCAAGATAGCAAGTTGCTTGCCTACGTTCGCCATCACTTCACGGAAGTTAACGATACGCGCTGAGTGCTCTTCAAAGTTACCGTGAGAGAAGTTTAAACGCATTACGTTCATACCAGCGTTCACTAGTTCAGTCAGTTTCTCTACAGACTCAGTTTTAGGGCCAATCGTACATACGATTTTGGTCTTTTTCATGGAAGATACTCTCCGGTAAGTAATATTTACAATTTCAAAGTTAGTGTAGTCCATCAAGAAGGCTAGCGATGCCCACAATAATTCACGTGAGCTATCAAATATTTATCCAGCTTTTCGTCTTCTTGATGTGAAAGCCTTTCAATACATTTAGTCATTTTATGACCAGTTGAGGCGCTTTCTAGCCTGGAATTCTGTGATGCAAACCACTATATCATGGTGATATTGCACAAAAATAAACAATTATTTCGTAATTTATTTTCTTTTCGGGGCGGATTCTACCACCTAATTGATCAAAATTCACGATACATAACTTGTTTTAGAGCAAGGTTTCGACGCTTAATATTTAATTTTTAGATCAAAATAAATAAATTGGATGAATCTTCAATATCTTGTAACTTTTTTTCAGAATTAATTGTTGGGTTACAACATTCTTCTTTTGGCTAGTGGAAACGAAATGGCTAAAATTTAACCGTTTGTCACTCTAGGTTTTGTGTGTTCATGGCGATGCGGTCTAGTTGTGACTCGGTTCAGTAACTGATTGGCTGCGATCAATTGAGGCGCCATGCTGGAGACTGAGGCGTTAAAAATCGCGATAGCCCAATCTGGAAGTGAGGGTGAAATGGAATAGAACGCCCATTGACCTTTACGTCTGTCAACGACAAGGCCACATTGCCTAAGAACGGCGAGAGCCCTGGATATTTTTGGTTGCGATTCTTGCAATGCTTCACATATCTCACCCACGCTCAACTCTACTTCCGTAAATATCATTAATGCAATCATGAGTCGTGTTTGATCGGATAAACACTTATGCAATACGAGCGGATTAAAGTCGTGACCCATTGTCTCGCGATGAACCAAGACAAACCATTCAATCCTTTGTTGCAGGTCTACTAAAGATGCCCCAAACAATGGCTCTTGGTATGAAGTTGGCGTTGGTAAGTCCCAAAAAATGCTTTCATTGGTATTTGGAAAAATGCCGCACTCGGCGTGAGCGGAAGAACAGAGTGTAATGACGTAATCAAAGCGTTGGCCGTTGAATTCGGTCATTGACTTTGAATGCAGCGTCCCTGTTTGATAACCAGCTTTCTCGAGTGTTTCAAGTGTTCGGTTGTCCACTGCGTTTGGGTGACTGCCCGCGCTGAACGCTTGATAGTACTCGGAATAGCTTTGATTAACGATAGCTTCTGCTAACTGTGACCGTGCTGAATTTCCACGGCAAACAAATAGGATGGTTTTCTTCATATTATCCTCAGCGTAAGAGGCTAGAGTCGGTAAGACAGTCGGTGATTGGCATAACAATGCGGGCATATTATGAAAGTTTTATTAATGGATGAAAAGATCCTTGACTATTTTAATATGAAAATTAATATATACGCATATCCATATATAAGTGATTAGGTATGCTTCCACATGAATTCTTTAAGTTAATGTCTGATGAAACTCGGATCCGCACCTTGTTATGGATCTCTGCCAAAGGTGAGGTGTGCGTCAATGACTTAGTGGAGGTTTTACAAGAGAGCCAACCGAAGGTGTCGAGACACTTGGCCATGCTGCGGCAGGTCGGTGTTGTGACGGACTGCCGTGTCGGGCAGCGCGTTTTCTACCGATTGTCGAGCGGGCTTCCTAGTTGGTTATACAAAACAATTCAAGGGCTGGAGCAGTCAAACTGTCTGCAAAGTGCTTATCAACTAAACTTTAATGAAGTGGTGTTATCTTCGGGTAACGAGTCAAACTTCACATTGAAATAAGAGAACACTCTATGGCTATCAAAGTAGGTATTAATGGTTTTGGTCGAATTGGTCGCTTAGCACTGCGTGCGGCGTTTGATTGGCAAGAACTTGAGTTTGTAAAAATTAATGACGTGGCAGGCGATGCGAAAACACTCGGTCACCTTTTAGAGTTTGATTCTATTCAAGGGCGCTGGCACCACGAAGTTAACGTCGAAGGCTCGACGCTTATTATTGATGGACAGCACGTTGCGACAACACAAGAGCGTGACATTAATGCGGTAGATTGGTCTGACTGTGATGTTGTCATTGAAGCGACGGGCGTGCATCGTAAAACCTCGTTCTTGAATCAATACCTAGAGCAAGGCGTTAAGCGAGTGGTGGTTTCGGCACCAGTCAAAGAAGATGGTGTGGCAAATATCGTGGTTGGTGTTAATGATCATATTTTTGATCCTGCATTACACCGTATTGTGACGGCAGCATCGTGCACCACAAACTGCATTGCGCCCGTCGTTAAAGTTATTCACGAGAAGTTAGGTATCGAACAATCGGCCTTTACTACCATTCATGACCTGACTAATACCCAAACCATTTTGGATGCGCCACACAAAGACCTTCGTCGAGCGCGAGCATGTGGTATGAGTTTGATTCCAACGACGACAGGCAGTGCCACTGCTATTGTTGAAATTTTCCCTGAGCTAAAAGATAAGATTAATGGACATGCCGTTCGAGTGCCATTGGCTAACGCCTCACTGACGGACATTATCTTTGATGTGAAACGAGATACAACCGCTGAAGAAGTCAACGCTTTGCTTAAAGAAGCATCGGAAGGTGAATTGAAAGGTATTCTTGGCTTTGAAGAGCGTCCTCTTGTGTCAATTGACTACAAGGGTGATCAACGTTCAACCATCGTTGATGCACTGTCAACGATGGTTGTAGGCACTCGTATGGTTAAGATTTACGCATGGTATGACAATGAAATGGGCTATGCCACGCGCACGGCTGAATTGGCACGTACAGTTGGTCTAGCGGGGTAATGATAATGCATCCAACATGGGAACTTAACGTAGATAACGCGGCATTGGTATTGATGCCGTGTCCTGGCACAAAAGAAGCCTCGTTAGAAGAGTCGTTAGCACAACTAAAAGAGCAAGGCGTTACTATCATTGTAACGGCTTTAGATAATGAAGAAATGGCGGAGAAAGGTGTATCGGAGCTTGGCAAACAAGCACGTGCGCTTGGTATGAAGTGGTTTCAAACGCCGATTGAAGATGACCGAGCACCTGGCATTGAGTTTACGGCTCAGTGGAATGCTATTTTGCCTGAGCTTCGTCAAGCAATAGAAGCGGGAGAGAACATTGCGATGCATTGCATGGGCGGATCGGGTCGTACCGGTCTTCTTGCTGCAAATTTATTGCTCGATCTTGATTGGGATTTAGAAACCATTCGTCGTGAAGTACAAGCATTGCGACCGGGGGCATTTACTAAGCCTATCCAAATTGAATACGTCGAGCAGCTCGCTGCGAAGTTCTAGTAGATAAAGAGGCACTCATCGAGTGCCTCAACTTTTTGAGTGAACAGAAAATATGCTGTCTAACCTAAGTAAAAGTGTACGCCAATACATGCTGGTGACGTTCAATTATTGGAACTTTACTATTACAGATGGTGCACTTCGCATGCTGGTTGTGTTGTATTTCCACGATTTGGGTTACAGCGCGCTTGCCATCGCATCATTGTTTCTTTTTTATGAGTTCTTCGGTGTGGTGACGAATCTTGTTGGTGGCTGGCTCGGGGCGAGGCTCGGGCTTAACCGAACCATGAACATTGGCTTAGGGATGCAGATTGTTGCTTTGGTTATGCTCGCCGTGCCAAGTGCGTGGCTGACGATACCATGGGTGATGGCCGCCCAAGCCATGTCTGGTATCGCGAAGGATCTCAATAAAATGAGTGCCAAAAGCGCGATTAAAACCTTAGTGCCAGATGAGCAACAAGGGGCATTGTATAAATGGGTAGCGATATTAACCGGATCTAAAAATGCGCTAAAAGGAGCAGGATTTTTTATTGGTGGTGTTCTGCTTTCATTATTGGGCTTCCAGTACGCGGTGTTGGCGATGGCAGCGGTGCTGACGCTGGTATTTATTGGCAGTGTCCTGAGTCTAGAAGGCGATATGGGGAAAGCGAAATCGAAGCCTAAGTTCAAGCAGATGTTTTCTAAATCCGAAAGTATTAATATTCTTTCTGCCGCTCGAATGTTCTTGTTTGGTGCGCGCGATGTTTGGTTTGTTGTTGCCTTACCTATCTATCTAGGGTCTGTATTTGGTTGGAACCATAGTTGGGTGGGGGGCTTTCTTGCGCTTTGGGTCATTGCTTACGGCTTTGTACAAGGCATCGCACCTAAAATTACTGGTAAGGCTCAAGGTGAAGTACCGGACGGAGCGGCGGCGTTTTGGTGGGCGATGGTATTAGCTGGGGTTACTGGCGTCGTGGCTTTAGGCGTGCAGATGGCATGGCATCCACAGCTTGTCATTGTTGTAGGATTATTGATTTTTGGTGCGGTGTTTGCTGTTAATTCATCCTTACACAGTTATTTGATTGTTAGCTATGCCAAGGGAGACGGTGTCTCTATGGACGTAGGCTTCTACTACATGGCCAATGCCATGGGCAGATTGATTGGCACGATTCTGTCGGGGTGGATTTATCAAGTGGCTGGCTTAGCCGCGTGTTTGTGGGTCTCGTTTGCTTTTTTAGTCATCACGACCGTTATCTCGATTCGGTTACCTAGCGTTAAAAAACCGGTGCAGAGCGAATACTAATCCACCGATTCATTAGGCACTTTTTTACTCGATGCGTATCAGTCGGTGGAAGGTGCTTGCCTGTTCTCTTGTCATATGTCGTCAAACTCAACAATCACAATGCTAGGTTTCGTTTTGCTTTGCGTTTGCGTTTGTTCTGATACATGTTCCTATCAGCCTGTTTGAGTGTTGTGCGTAGGTTTTGGTGATAAGCTGAAATTCCCACACTATAGGACAGGGTCTTGTATTGGCTAAATCGCTGGCTAAACAACAACTCAAGTTTGGACAGCGAACACTGTAATTGTGCAGTGTCAGTTGAGCTTGTGAGGATAATAAATTCGTCCCCGCCATAACGTACAATCGTGTCGGATTTATCAAAGACCCGGCGTAAGCTGCGGGCAAATTTTGAGAGAACTCGGTCGCCTTCACTGTGTCCCATTTCATCATTTACTTGCTTGAAATTATCTAGGTCAACGGCAATGCACAAGCCTTCTTGCCATTGAATTGAGCTTAAATAAGCAAGGTTATGCAGCCTAGTCAATGGATCAGTGTAGGCTTGTTTTTCGAAAAATTTAGCCTCTTGATGCAATTCGGTCACATCAAAACTCGTGGTGTAAATATACAGCTCTTGATCAATGATGATTTTGAATTTGAGTACGTTGTAATAGAACGTACAGCTTGGCGTTTGGAATTGAATGATTTTGGCGGTACATTCGCCATGCTCAAGAAATGCTAAGCTGGCATCGTGACATTGCTGAAGCATTTGTGCGACATTCTCAGGGACCTGCAGTGACAATTCATAAGCATCCATCCCTAATGGGTTAATCGCCGAATATTGGCTTAGCCAGTCGGTAAATGTGTCGTTGAGATAAATATATTTATGGTCAGCGTCGCGTATAGAAAGAAAGCCTGGGAAGTGTTGGAACAGCCCGTAAGCTTGATGGTACGTTAATTCTGTCACAGCAAATATCCCACTCAGATAAACCGAATTTTCTTATTATTGAAAAACGGGTTGGTATTGTTATCGTTTTGTAGGCGTTTCTAACATGACGGATTGATAAGAACTGTGATGCCTATCGTTTAAACTTGTACGACTTGATGAGAATACACGTAATCTCACCTTTGAGACATGCTATACACTAAATGTAAGTATGGTTTTGAATAGTGTATAGCATTGTTTTTAAAGAAATCTTGTTTTTGTTGTTACTGGCGAGGCCTAGCGAGCTTTGTTAGTGACGGCATGCATGGTTAGGTAGTGTTGTGCTTTATCTTTACCCATATAGCGAGCGAGAGATTTATCTGGCACAGCTCTTAGGTCAACCACGATGAGTCCATCCAACGCATTATTGAAATCAGGGTCGATATTAAAGCTCACCAGTTTTCCATTGAGGGCTAAGTACTGCTTGAGTAGAACCGGCACCCCTTTCCCGTTATCGAGTTTTGATATGACTCGTGATAATAGCTGCACGTCAGCTAACGCGCTGAGGAGTTGGGTGTTCCAATGAGAGTGACTCGTGTGCGTAGGTGGGTTGGAGGCCGTCACAAAACTTGCCCCAATTTCATCATAGTGGTGCATCGTCATGGTCTCAGCCAACAGCTGGCGAGCGCTATCGCTGTAGTCGTTGCTAATACTCACTGGGCCAAATAGGTGTGTGTAACTTGGATTACGATAGACGAATTCTGAAATGCCCTTCCACAGTAGCAACAATGCACTCATGCTTTTTTGATACTCTTGTGAGATAACCGAACGTCCCATTTCAATCGCATTTCCCATTGTTGCTAAAAACGGTTTGTCGTATTGAAATAGTGTTCGAGAATATAGGCTTGAAATATCTGACTGAGCAAGGAGTTGATCGACCATTCCTAAACGGTAAGCTCCCACTAGCTTCTTGCTCTCACGATCCCAAACAAAAAGGTGGTGATAACTCTTGTCAAAATGGTCAATGTCGAGTGACATGCCGGTGCCTTCCCCTACTTGTCTAAAGTTTATCTCCCTGACTCGACCTATCTCGTGTAGAAGGGAGGGGATATGCTCAGCGGTAGTGCAGAATACGTCAAATTCACCACTTGATAGTAGGTGATGTTCTGCGGGAAGTTGCTCGATGTCGCTCAGTAAATCCTTAAGATCCAATGCGGGCGCTATCGGTACCTCAATGCTTGGGTTCAGTGCGGTCGGTGGCTTATTGACATGTTCACGGCCAAGTAAGTAGGTATTGAGGCGCAGGTAATTGACCAGCTGACGGCTCTTGAGGTTTTTTACTTCTTTGTATTTAATGGTGTCGCCAATCGCAATGTTAATGGGTTTGTTTTTTTTATTAAGCAGTTCTCGACCAAGCATCACCGTGCGTAACATGGGGTGCACTTTGCCCGCAAAGTAAAAGTGTTTGGAATTGAGTCCACCAATATGGATAGGGACGGCTGTGGCTTTGTTCTTTTTTATTAAAGTGCTGACGGAGCGGCTCCACTCTTTGTCTTCAAGGCGCAGGTTTTTTCTATCAACAAGCTGGGATACTTCGCCAGCAGGGAAGACCAACAAGATGCCGCATTGCTCCAAATGTTGGCTAGCTTGCCTTAAGGCTCGGGTGTTGGATTGATGAGCGCTGTCGCCGTCAAAGACATCGACGCCAATAAACAATGACGCTAATTCGGGCACCAGTTTTAAAAATTCATTGGCGAGGATTTTAACGTCTTTACGGACGCTTAATAATAACTCCGCCAAAATTACGCCCTCTACACAGCCAAGAGGATGGTTTGCGACGATCACGGTTGCTCCAGTTTTCGGAATCATAGCGCTATGCCCAGTGACAATGTTGTACTCAATCCCGAGTGTTTCCAAAGCGTAACGTAAAAAACATTCGGTACTGCAATTTACAGGTCGTTGTGCATAAAGCTGATCCAAGACTGAAAGTCCAGTTGCCCATTCAGCAACATTTTCTGCAATTCCGAACGGTGTTTTTCGCGGCAGGCGAAAAGGGCTGGTGGTGTTCATAGCAACCTCTGAGTCAATTCCATTTAGATGTCTTTGAAAGGTTATGATGCTGATGTGTCAAACTGGCGTAGGAACGATGGAGGATGGGTGACGTATTGATGTCAGAAGAGTGACAGTGGAGATGGATGGGTACACATTTGCTTGGAATGAAGGTTGTCAGCGTGCGTTATTTTGGAATGAAAAAAATAAGAAAGAGTGCAGATGCACTCTTTCTTTAACTAGGGTGTAGAATTAAAACGTTGCGTTTACTGATAGTTTAAAGCGACGTTCATCACCGTAATGGACATCGTTAATTACGCCAGTTGAAGAGTACTCACCACCGCCGCCAGTGCCGGCAATGTATTCTTTGTCGAATAGATTCTCAATGTTAAATCGGAAGTCCCATACCACGTAATCACTCTTAATCTTGTGGGATGCACCGGCATCGAAACGTGCATAACCGTCTAGTTTTAACGTATTCGCATTATCAGCCCAGCGCTCTCCTTGGTAGAACAAGCCAAGGTTTAATGCTGTTGCCTCTGTCATCGCGTAGCGAGTCCATGCGGAACCACTCCATTCAGGTACGTTTGCAGGACGCTTATCTTGATACTGGTCGTGCTTATCAAAATTCGCGTCTAAATACATACCGGATGCCATGACGAACCATTTATCTGAGATTTGACCTTGCGCGCCCGCTTCAGCACCTTGGTGATGTTGAATACCGTTTTGTGTCGTGATGCCATTCTCTGTGATACTGATGTTTTTTTTCTCAATATCAAAAACAGCACCCGTTAGCAGTAAGCGATTATCCATCAACTCCCATTTAGTCCCTAGTTCATATTGACGACTGTTTTCAGGTGTTCGTTCGGTAATTGAGTTATCGTCATTGACGACATTTGAGACGGGATTAAAGCTCTCAGAATAGTTAGCATAGATACTACCATTGTAGCTAGGGTGGAAGATTAGCCCAGCTTTTGGTGAAAATGACTGGCTATCATTTGCCCCGCTCACTGTTGCGCCCGATGGGTTTTGACCATCCGCATAATACCAGTCATATCGACCACCGATGAGTGCTTGCCATTGGTCGTTAAGCGTAATTAAATCTTGGGCATAAATACCGTAGAAATTATTTTTGCTCTCATACGTTGAGGTGGCATTATTGTAATCTAGCCCAGGGTTGTCCGGATTTTCTCCTGGCTGAACGATAATACTACTGCCTCTTACGCGTTGCTGTGAATAATCGTAGAACTGACCGTTAGTGCCGAGTAAGAGCTTGTGATCGACGCTCAGAGCGGTAAAGTTACCATGTAAATCAGCGTGGAATGCTTGGGTCTTCCAGTTATCGTAGCGATCAAATGGGCTCATGGTATAGCTTCCATCTGACAGGGTGTCGTCACTCGGGTTGGGTATTGAATCGTAGCGGTGACGTTTCATATCTTGAGCGTTGTAGCTTAGTTTGGCTTCCCACTGACTACTTAAATAAAGCGTTAGGTCTACACCATAGTTTTCAACATCATTATTGATGAATGACCAGTGCGCGTCACGAATCGTGTCTTTATCACCAATCCTGTTGCCGTTAAGATCAAGCCAAGAGCCTGAATCGATAGGTGCGTTATCCTGAGTCTTCTCGTAATTTAATGACAATAAGCCCCAGTCGGACAAATCAGCCTCTATAATGCCGTAACCAAGAAAGCGATCACGTTCACGGTTGTCACCGGTGGCATATTTTCTACTTTCCACACTATCTTGCTTTACTAGAACCGTACGGCCACGCAGTGTGCCGGACTCATTGAGCTTGCCAGATGCGTCGATATGGTAGCGAGTACTACCTAGGTCATCGAAATCAGCGCCAACATTCACTCGTGGCGTGGCGGTTGGCTTTTTGGACACCATATTAACCATGCCACCTGGCGCTGAGTTTCCGTACAAAAGACTGGATGGCCCTTTGATTATTTCGATGCGGTCAAGCGTTTCAATGGGGAGCATATAATGGGTAAATAAAGAATGACCGTTTCTCATATAGCCGTTCGTGGATGACAGCTCAAACCCCCTTATTGAAAAGGTTTCTCTATTCCATTTTTTTGATCCAGCCGTCACACTTGCGTCGTTTTGAAGCGCTTCACCTAAGGTGGTTGCAAGTTGTTCGTCTAGGACAATTTCAGGGATGACACTGACCGATTGAGGAGTCTCTAACATCGTGGTATCTGTTCGCATCGCGCCTGTCGAACTGTCTACCTTATAGTCATCAAAACTCTGAGCATGGACGACCATAGTTTCATCTGTATTTGACTCTGATGATGGTAATTCTTCTGATGCATAAAGAGGGGAGGTGCTGAGTGCGAGTACCACTGCACTACAAAGCGTAGTTGGAGCAAATTTCATTTTAGGCTTTCCTTGCTTACTATAAGCTAAAGCAAATTTTTATTGTTAGTTATGGATGGTGATATGCCATTTATTTAACTGGCGGGATGAATACTAATGATATTTATTATCATTTTCAATCATTAATTTTTACATTCCTTTATATTTGTTGCTTGTGAGCTAAGTGATTGCAAATACTAACTAACTACGATGTAATTCCCCGATTGCTTTTGTCAATGGAGGACAGTCAATGGGGCAGGTTATAACGACATCTCAAGATTACTACCGATACCTGAAGACAGGGATGAAACTGAGCTTGTCCATTGATGGTTGTAGCGAGGTTAAAGGATTATCCGTCGCCTTGATCGGATACAAAATCGACCAGTTTTTAGTCGTTGATATGTTAGGTGTTGACGACGAGCTAATTGAAAGCCTACATGGACAAGCACTTGTGGTAAGAGGGTTAACCGACAGTAGCTATGGTCATGTTATTGCTTTTAAATGCAAGTGGTTGGCGCTATCGGAGGTGCTTTGTAAGCAGTTGTACCTATCGATACCAGATAAAATCATTGCCAAGCCAATTAGAGAGCACTCTCGTTACAAGTTAGAACTTGTATGCAATGTCTCCTTTGGCAAATCGAGTATTGATGGAGCGATCGTTGACTTTTCTGTTTCGGGGTGCGGTGTGTATACCGAACAACCCCATGATTACTGTAAGGGCTTAAAGGTGAAAATTGAGTCCGAGCTAAATCGCTTTTTACCCAGCACAATTATGTTTGAAGTCGTGAGCGTAAAGAAACACGCGCGGGGTTCGTTGATTGGTATTCAGTTTGATCAACAGGTATTGATGTCGAATGCGCTGAAGAATGCGCTGGCTGAAATGTCACTACAAGCGACCTAGTTGTGTCAGTATTTGCTCTTTTTAGCCGTGAGGTGAACACAAGCTTCGTCTTCGCTTATTTCAAAGTGTAAACTGTGGTATATAAAGGGTTAATTTTTTCGGTGGAATGTTCCAGTTTATGCGTATCTTTACTCTCGTATTACTCGTAGCTTTTTCATGGCTGCAATTTACATTGTGGTTTGGAAAAAATGGGGTTGTTGATTTCAACCAAGTTGAGAGTGATATAAAGGTTCAGCAACAAGTGAACAGTAATTTGCAAGTTCGCAATGATGAGATGTTTGCTGAAATAGACGATCTTCGTCAGGGACTTGATGCTATCGAAGAGCGAGCAAGACATGAACTGGGATTGATTCAAGATGGTGAAACCTTCTATCGAATCATAGGTGAGGAAAACCAGTGAGCGAAACGTATCCCCCAATCGTCGCTATTGTCCCTGCTGCCGGTGTCGGTAGTCGGATGTTAGCGGACAAGCCCAAGCAATACCTGCCAATATTTGGAAAAACAATTTTAGAACACACCATTACTAAACTATTGGCGCACCCTAGCATTAATAAGGTGGTTGTCGCGCTTGGTGAACATGACCCGTATTACCCTGAGCTTGAGATAGCGAGTCACCCTTTAGTTATCCGTGTTTCGGGTGGCAAAGAAAGAGCTGACTCAGTACTGTCTGCGGTGAATTACACAAGAAAACAAACGCCGAATGCTTGGTGCTTAGTCCATGATGCCGCCAGACCTTGCGTCTCCTTAGATGATATTACTAAACTTATCGAACAGGTGATGCCAGACACCGTCGGCGGCATTCTAGCATCACCGGTTAAAGATACGATGAAAAGAGCCAGTAACAATAACTGCATCGACCACACCGTCGATCGCTCTGGATTATGGCATGCACTCACTCCTCAGCTGTTTGAGGTGAATCGCCTACATGCCGCGCTGACCGATGGTCTAGTAAGTGGTGCGACGCTAACCGACGAGGCGTCGGCTATTGAACGCCTAGGACAATCACCAGTACTGGTAGAAGGGCGCGGTGATAACATCAAGGTAACGCACCCGGAAGACTTGGCGCTGGCAGAGTTTTACTTATTGAAAGAGGAACAACACAAATGAGAATTGGTCACGGCTTTGACGTACATAAATTTGGTGGTGATGGACCGATTATCATTGGTGGTGTTTCTGTCCCTTATGAGCAAGGATTGCTGGCGCATTCTGATGGTGACGTTGCCCTGCATGCGCTTTGCGATGCATTATTAGGAGCTATTGCTGCCGGTGATATCGGCCGTCACTTTCCTGACACGGATGATGAGTGGAAAGGGGCAGATAGTCGTGCATTGTTGCGCGATGTGTACGCAAAAGTTCGTGCAAAGGGCTATGAATTGGTCAACGCAGACGTAACCATTATGGCCCAAGCACCCAAAATGGCACCGCACATCGAACAGATGTGTCAAGTGATTGCAGAAGACCTTGATACCGATATTGAGAACGTAAACGTCAAAGCAACCACCACGGAACGACTAGGCTTTACAGGACGTAAAGAAGGCATTGCCACAGAAGCTGTGGTTCTAATCACTAAAACCTTGTCCTAATAGGCACCAGTAATGACAATAAATATAGACGGTTTGGCGTTTCAACACGGTAAACCAACCAGCGATGCGAAATTCAAAGCTTGCAACGAAGATTTTGTAGTGAAAGAAGTGCTGGGCTACGCGCTTGCCGGAGAAGGCGAGCACTTAATGCTACGTATTCGAAAAAATGGTGAAAATACCAGTTTTGTTGCCAACGAGCTGGCTCGGGTGTGTGGCGTTAAATCGAAGGATATCGGTTGGGCGGGCCTTAAGGATCGCCACGCAGTGACGGAGCAATGGCTGAGCATTCACCTGCCGAAGAAAAACGTGCCGGACTTTACTGAGTTTCTGTCTACTTATCCAAGTATTGAAATTGTCGATACAACTTGGCATAACAAAAAACTGCGCCCTGGCGATCTTGCAGGCAATGACTTTGAAATTAGATTGACCGATGTTTCTGATATAGAAGCCGCGCAAGCCAGAGTTGCGGCGATTATTAATAATGGTGTGCCTAACTATTTTGGCCCGCAGCGCTTTGGACATGAGGGTAATAATGTGGCGGAAGCTCGACGCTGGGGTCGAGAAAACGTACGTACCCGCAACCAAAGCAAACGAAGCATGTATTTGTCTGCTGCTCGCTCTTGGATTTTTAACCATATCGTGTCTGACCGCATTGAACAGCAGTGCTATGATCAAGTGTTGGTTGGCGATGTCGTGAGGGTTGATGGACAACCCCTGTTGGTGACTGAAGTTAACCACGATGATGCCATTGTGATGCGCTCAGCTATTACGGCGGCATTGGCAGGTGATAATGCTCTTCCTACGCAAGGTGATGCGTTGGCATTAGAGCAGCATCATCTCGATAATGAAGCCGATTTGATGTTGCTCATTCGTGGCAATAGGATGCGACATGACCGCCGTAACATCACCTTGATGCCTGAACATTTAAAAATGGACGTAGAAGAAAACGCACTGCGACTGAGTTTCTTCTTAGATTCGGGCAGTTTTGCGACCTCAATCTTACGAGAAATTGCAGTACTAGAAGAAGTAGAAAGACAATTCTAATTAATATGACGAAGACAATAGTAACCAAACCCAAAATACTGATAAGCAATGATGATGGTGTCCATGCTGAAGGCATTCGCACGCTCGCCCGCGTCTTGCAAGACATGGCTGATATTGTCATTGTTGCGCCAGACCGAAATCGCTCTGGTGCATCGAATTCGTTGACCTTGGAGCAACCGTTGCGGGTGAACGAGATAGAGCCTAATGTTTTTTCGGTACAAGGGACACCTACCGATTGTGTTCACTTTGCGCTTAATGAGCTAATGCGTGATGAGATGCCGGATCTTGTACTATCAGGGATCAATCATGGTGCCAACCTTGGTGATGATGTGCTGTATTCGGGTACAGTTGCAGCCGCGATGGAAGGGCACTTTCTTGGTGTTCAGGCGATAGCTTTCAGCTTGGTTGGGCGTAATAACTTTGAGGCTGCCGCTTTAATCGCTAAGCAGTTTGTAGAGCGTCATTTCAACCAGGCCGTTCCGACCAATCGATTATTGAACATTAACATCCCAGATCGCGAGTTGGCTGAACTTGTCGATATCCGAGTGACTCGCCTTGGGGCTCGGCATCATGCTGAAAACATGATTAAGCAAAAGGATCCAAGAGGGCATGATATATATTGGCTTGGACCTCCGGGTAAAGAGCAAGATGCCGGCGATGGCACAGACTTTCATGCTGTAGAACATGGCGCGATATCCGTGACGCCTTTACAGGTTGATCTGACTGCCCACGAAGCCTTGGGTGCAATGAAAAAGTGGATAGTAGGGAGACATTAATCAATGAATCCGCAAGCAGCGAGATTAGTTGAATTCTTAAAGGGACATGGTATTTGTGACGAGAACGTGCTGCTGGCTATTCTTCAGATACCAAGAGAGCAATTTGTTTCCCAAGCAATGATTCATCAAGCGTACGACAATAATGCACTGCCCATTGGTAGCGGACAAACCATTTCTCAGCCTTATATTGTGGCTAAGATGACCGAATTACTGAACCTAACACGAGCAACAAAAGTGCTAGAGATTGGTACGGGCTCGGGCTATCAAACGGCGGTCTTAGCGCAGCTGGTGGAGCACGTGTGTTCGGTTGAGAGAATTAAAGCGTTGCAATGGGAAGCCAAGAGACGACTCAAGCGACTCGATATTTATAACGTATCAACTAAACATGGTGATGGATGGCAAGGGTGGCAAGCCAAGGGCCCGTTTGACGCCATTATTGTGACTGCAGCGGCGGCGTCAGTCCCAGATGCACTCCTTTTACAGCTTACCGAAGGGGGACGACTCGTGATCCCAGTCGGAGAGAATGAACAACAGTTATTAAAAATTACCCGTAAAGGTGATAGTTTTATAACAGAAGTAGTTGAATTAGTAAGGTTTGTTCCTTTGATTGCAGGTGAACTCGCGTAAATGCAAAGTGTTTTGAGACGAGGTATTTGGATTTTATCCTTATCTGGTGTGCTAATTGGGTGCACCGGACACTCGCGTGCACCTGTCTCAGATCTGGGAGGAAAGTACGAAAGTGTCTCTAGAGGGAGTTATAGAGGCAGTTTTTACGAGGTGCAAAAAGGCGACACGCTATATTTCATTTCTTACGTCACCAACAAGGATGTTAAGGAATTGATTCGATTAAATAACTTAAAATCTCCCTATACGATTCACCCTGGTGACCGCCTCAATTTATGGCGCAGTGTATACGCACCACCGTCTTACGCCGGTTCAGGTTCTGGCGAGGCCGCTGCTGCAACAACAGTAGCGGCAGCGTCTGCATCCCCTAAGCCTGAGCCTGCGAAAGCAACAACGAAAAAGCCTGCGAGTTCAACGAATAACAGCGCGCAAAAAACCACCAACAAGAAGGTTGAACAATCTAAGCCAAAAGAGTATGGTGAATCTAAAGGTAAACAAAATGTTAATAACACAAAACCCAATACGGCAAAACAAACCACGGTAGCGAGTAAACCTAAAAAACCGCCAGCGGCTAAAGTATCAAGCTGGGTTTGGCCAACCAAGGGTCGAGTGATAAAGAACTTCTCTGTAGGGGACCAAGGAAATAAAGGTATCGACATTGCGGGTCAAAGAGGACAAGCAATTGTTGCCACTGCAGGAGGAACCGTCGTGTATTCGGGCAACGCACTTAGAGGATACGGTAATCTTGTTATCGTCAAACATAATGACAGTTACCTCAGTGCTTATGCTCATAACGATCGGTTATTGGTATCGGAAGGACAAAGTGTTAAGTCTGGGCAAAAGATCGCTACCATGGGTAGCTCAGGTTCTAACAGTGTAAGGCTGCATTTTGAAATTCGTTATCAAGGTAAATCCGTGAATCCAAAGCGCTATTTACCTTAGCGGTAGAGTAATGGTTTTGGGAGCATGGCTTTTGAAGTCAAAGTTTTTAGGAAAAAGTGTTTTCGTACAACGTTATTCTCGTACAAAAAGCTATTTGCACATTAATTGATTTGATCAGGATAGGTTAGCGACATAGTTGAGTAGTCATGTTTTGCTAGCTCGCCAGGGGGAGGCACTATGGGAATCAGCAATGCAGTAACTAAAAATGAAAAATTCAACACTGAGAATGAAATGGCAGTGGTTGGAAATACACGGACTAAAAAAACGAAAGTTGAAAAGGAAGATAAAGAACAATTTGACGCCTCTTCCAAAAGTCTCGATGCAACACAGTTGTATTTAGGCGAGATTGGCTTCTCTCCACTCCTAACCGCAGAAGAAGAAGTGCTCTACGCACGACGCGCACTCAAAGGTGACGAGGCAGCACGTAAACGTATGATTGAGAGTAACCTTCGATTGGTGGTTAAAATTTCTCGTCGTTACAGTAATCGTGGCTTGGCACTACTTGACCTTATTGAAGAAGGTAACCTTGGCTTAATTCGAGCGGTTGAAAAGTTTGATCCTGAGCGCGGATTTAGATTCTCAACCTATGCCACATGGTGGATTCGTCAAACGATTGAACGTGCCTTGATGAATCAAACTCGCACCATTCGTTTACCTATCCATGTCGTCAAAGAACTGAACATTTACTTGCGTACTGCTCGAGAGTTGTCTCAAAAGCTCGATCATGAGCCTACCGCTGAAGAGATCGCTCATCAGTTAGATAAGCCCGTCAGTGACGTATCCAAGATGCTGCGCCTTAATGAACGCATTAGTTCCGTTGATACACCAATTGGTGGCGATGGTGAAAAAGCGTTACTGGATATTATCCCTGACTCAATGCACTCTGATCCTGAGTTTTCGACTCAAGACGACGATATAAAAGCGTCTTTGATTCACTGGCTTGATGAACTAAACCCTAAACAAAAAGAAGTACTGGCAAGACGTTTTGGGCTGCTTGGCTATGAGCCATCGACCTTAGAAGAAGTGGGAAGAGAGATCAGTCTTACTCGAGAACGTGTTCGTCAAATTCAGGTAGAAGGGCTACGTCGATTGAGAGACATCTTAATCAAGCAAGGTCTTAACATGGAATCATTGTTTAATTTTAACGATGACTAGTCCTTTGACTAGAGAAAATTAGGTCAGCTCATTGAGCTGAAATAAAAAAACCGCCGTAAGGCGGTTTTTTTAATTGAAGAGGTTACTTCCAGCCATTAGGGCTTTTACGACGACGTGGCATAATATGTGGAAGGATTAAGCCTAGTAGCAGACCAATACCTGCAACGCCACCACCATACATAAAGTATTTAAGCAGCAGGTCTTCTTTTTGTGTGTCTAGCTTTGCTCTCAATTCACGAATCTCAGTTTGAGAAACATTCAGCTGATTACTGATATCTGAGTGGTTTTGCTCAAGCTCGGCAATTTGTGTGTTTCTAGCAGCAAGTGAGCTTGCTAGCCCTTCTTGCTCGCTATCGGCTGTTTCACGAGCACTGGCGAGTTGGCTTTTAACCTGAGCGAGCTCTTTCTCAAGACGCGGTAGGCGTACCGCCATGCTTTCTTGATTGGTGACAAACTTCGTTTCTACCCAGCCTTTGCGGCCACGTGCATCTAGGACTTGAGAAAAGCCGGAAGCACGGTTGGTCGACAACAGTTGAACCTTGTCACCTGCGTTGATACTGCCCACGATACGATATTCATTACTCGGTCCTGAGTGAATATAAGTAAATAATTTGTCGGCAATATAACGTTCTTGAGCCAAAGCGGCTGGTACTACAAACATTGATACTAAGATCATGCAGATCAGTTTTTTCACGATAAGTCCCTTAAGTCTTTCAATGGGGATTAATGATAGTGTGCGACGACTATAGTCTTACGCTGACACACTCAAATTGTAAACTTTTAAGAATGGGCAAATAGTATGAATTTTCTGTACATGGTGCAACTAAGAAGGGAGGCTAAGCCTCCCTTTATTTGCATTTGAGTCAATTATGACGTGAGGTTCACATCTCCCTGACTTAATGATTTACAAGGCTTAGCCTGCAAATGACGCTTGGATACCGTAGAAGAATACAACAGCTAGTAATGCACCCGCTGGAAGTGTCACAATCCACGATGCCACGATGTTACGGACAACACCAAGGTTAAGTGCGCCGATACCACGTGCGAAACCTACCCCTAATACCGCACCAACAAGCGTTTGCGTGGTTGAGATAGGTAGACCTGTACCAGAAGCTAATACAACAGTACATGCCGTTGCAAGCTGTGCTGCGAAGCCTCGGCTTGGTGTCAGCTCGGTAATACCGGTACCAACGGTAGCCATAACCTTGTGACCCATCGTCGCAAGACCAACAACAATACCGAACCCGCCTAGAGGAAGAATCCACCATGCGATAGTGCTTTTCGTTGTGATTTCACCCATGTGCTCAACAGTGGAAACGACCGCTGAAAGAGGACCAATAGCGTTAGCAACATCATTAGAGCCGTGAGCAAATGCCATCGCACATGCTGTGATTACCATTAACACACTGAAGATGCCTTCAACACCACTGAAACCGTGGTCTTCTTCGCGCCCAGCGAATTTACGTTGAATGTAAAGATAACCAGAGACCATGACTAATGCTGAGACGGCTGCCGCCCAAAACCATGCTTCACCATTTGAAAGGTGCAAGCCAACGTGCTTAAGACCCTTCTTAATCGTAACGAGCGCGATAACCATCGTCGTAATGAACATGTACACAGGAACAAAACGTTTGGCATTGAATAATGGCTTTTCAGTATCGAATATCAGTCGCTGTGCACTGACGAAGATGACATAGGCAAAGAAACCCGAGATGACGGGGGTCACCACCCAGCTGCCTACAATACCTTTTACTGATGCCCAATCTACGGCTTCTGTTCCTACAGAGACACAAGCAAAACCAATGATGGCACCAATAATGGAGTGCGTAGTGGATACCGGCCAACCCATGTATGACGCTAGCAATAGCCACGTACCAGCAGCAAGAAGTGCTGACATCATACCGTAAACCAGAACATCAGGTTGGTGGGCAAAAAGTGATGTGTCGATAACCCCTTTACGGATCGTATCGGTTACTTCACCGCCAGCGAGATACGCACCGGCAAATTCGAAGATCATCGCAATGATGATAGCTTGCTTAACTGTTAAAGCTTTAGAGCCAACAGAAGTACCCATTGCATTGGCAACATCATTTGCACCAATACCGATAGCCATTAGGAAACCGAATAATGCCGCAACAATAATTAGGATAGTGCCGTGGTTCGCAAGAATATCCATTGTAATACCTAGTTTTGTTTCATAACAAGCGGAGCAGTTTTAAGGCACGCGCAATACTTAAGCATTGCATTTAGCGCCTAATATCAATTTAGCTCTTTGTTACTTAGTTAACGTATGATTTAAGATCGAGAAAGCATAAGTTCAAGACGAGCACCTACGCGCTGAGCTTGATCTGCAATGCCACCGATCCATTCAAGAATCTTATAAAGGAACATGATATCAATTGGGTTGTTCTCATGTTCAATCGCCATCAGTTGCTGACGAAGCTGAATCTGCATCGCATCAGTATCATCTTCAATGATATCGAGTTGATGAATCATTTCGGCTACAAGCGTCACTTCACGGCCTTTAAAGCCTGTTTCAAGCAGTTCGTCGAGCTCAGTAATTACTTTTTGAGCTTGATTGGCGGCATCGAGACAGCGTTTTACATAAGCAATAAAGTTGTCTTGCATTGGTGTTGGGATGACAAGTTGTCGACCGTAAACACGACCTGCAATGTCTTTAGAAAGGTTCGCGAGTTTGTCTTGCTGTGTAAGCAGTTCTAGCATATCGCTACGATCTACTGGCAAAAACAATCCGCGAGGAAGCTTTAAGCGAATCTCACGCTTCAATACGTCCGCTTCCTTCTCTAGATGAGAAATCTGCGCACGGATCTCGGCTGCTTTCTCCCAATCGCCTTGAAAACTAGTCTCAAAGAAATTGACAAGATGTGAGCAACACTCTGTTACGCACACAACGTGGCGCTGCAAAGGTTTAATAGGGGACTTTGCAAATAACCCCATAATTGTATTCACTGGCATGGTTGTTTAACCTAAAAAATATAACCTGAAATAAACATACACCATATCATGGTGAAATGTTGAGCGATGGCTATAAAGGCGCGCATGGTAACCCATTAAAACTCTGATTTAAACTGTTTTAGATCATGATTTCGGTGATATTTGTCACTTGCCGATTTTGGGAATTGACCATATCCTGTTGAGAGTGTCCTCTAAAGGTATAACTATGGAAACCGAGATAGAACTGAAGTTTTTTGTTTCTCCTGATTTTTCAGAAACTTTGCGAAATAAAATCTCAGAAACAAAAGTACTTCAGCACAGTTGTCGCGAGTTAGGAAACATTTACTTCGACACGCCTGATAACTGGTTGCGCCAACATGATATCGGCTTACGAATTCGCCGTTTTGATGATGTCTTTGTACAGACTGTGAAAACGGCAGGTCGAGTGGTCGCGGGGCTGCATCAACGTCCAGAATTTAATGCGGAGCACACCTCAAACCAACCAGAACTCACATTGCACCCTCTTGATATCTACCCGCAAGGTAAGAGTGTCGATATGCTGCAATCTGAGCTCACTGCCATTTTCTCTACGGACTTTACTCGTGAGCAATGGCTTATTGGTATGCCAGATGGCAGTCAGGTTGAGGTGGCGTTTGATCAAGGCTCGGTGTCTTCTGGCGAACATAGTTATCCTATTTGCGAGGTTGAGCTAGAGTTGAAATCGGGTCAAACCGATGCATTGTTCACGTTAGCGCGCGAATTTTGCAAGTCGGGTGGCATTCGACTTGGAAACCTAAGTAAAGCCGCGCGTGGTTACCGCTTAGCGCAAGGCTATGAGGGCGATGCCGTTAAGCCATTGGCCCTTGTGGATACCGTAGAGTCTGATAGCGTTGAAAGTTGCTTTATTAACTCATTAGAGCACGCTCTAGAGCATTGGCATTATCACGAGCAAATCTATACCGAGCAGGAGTCGATAGAGGCCCTGCATGAAATCAGCCACTCGATTAGTTTTATTCGCCAGATTCTAACGGTTTATGGCGGTATCGTTCCGCGTCGAGCAAGTGCTATTGTCCGTCAAGAGCTGAAATGGCTTGAAGAAGAACTGACATGGTTAAAACATCATGAACATCTAGAAGATTTGCTTGACGATAAAGGTCATGTGCTTAGAAAGCTCGATGCACGTAAGTTCTTGGTCTCTGAGCTGAAAGCACAGCAGCAAGAACTACCTGACAGAGAAGAAATCTTAACACTCATCCACTCTGCTCGTTATGCTGGACTCTTGCTTGATTTAAGCCGCTGGATTCTGTCGCGTGGTTGGCAGCCATTTTTGGATGACAAAGCACGAAATAAAATGCAACAACCGATTAAGGAATTTGCCACTAATCAGCTGTCACGAACTTGGGCTGAGCTAATAGAGGCATTCCCTGTTGAAAAAGTGCTGACGCGTCAAGATTACCTTGAACAACAATATCGCTTAATGAGAAATCTGTATTCAGGTCTTGGGTTTGCCATTTTGTTTGATGTAGAAGAGCGAAATAGCTTCAGGCTACCTTGGGCTGATTTGCTGCAAGGGATAGATGATTTGCTGATGCTCGAGTTGCTAGAGAGTCAAATAGAAAGACTCGAAGGTGACGAGAAAGAACAGCTTAAACGCTGGCTTAGGCGTCAAGAAAGTTCAATCTTGCATGCCATGGAGCAAACAAGGCAAATTAGTATGGAAGTAGAACCGTACTGGCAGTCATAATGATTTGAAAAGAGAGGCTTAAGCCTCTCTTTTACTTTGAATGCTTATCTAAATCTTCTTCAATTTTTGCAATTCGATGTAGTATTAACTCTTGCTGGTTCAATAGTTTTTGCAGCTGTATTTCGGCATGTTTAGAGCGACGTTCGTCTAAGGAGCTTGGAGACGATAGCAAAGACGTGATGAGACCGGAAGTCATACCAAACAACCCCACGCCACAAATAATAATGCCCGCAGCGAGAACCTTGCCTAATGCAGTCACAGGATAGTGATCACCATACCCCACAGTTGATACCGTTACGAACGCCCACCAAACAGCATCGCCGATATGATTAATGTTGGCGTGTGGATCAGAGCTTTCGGCCCAGAGCATCAGTGTCGCCCCTGCGCTGATGAGGAGTGTCAGGATTAATAAAATGGAGACTAAAGTCGTTTCATGTCGGTTGCGCGCTAATTGCTTAAGTATCGTCTCACCTGAACGAATCACCAAGATCACTCTAAATATATGAAATACCCGCGCAAACCGAAGTGGTTCAATCAGTGGAATACTGGCAATAAAGTCGATCCAATGCGTTTTCATAAACTGCACTCGATCTGTGGAGCGGATCAGATCTACGCTAAGTTGCAGCATAAACAAACTACAGATTATAAAGTCTAGGCCGATAAGGATAGAGCGAGTAGCTGAGCTGATGGGGGCAAAAAGCAAGAGTGATATCACAATTAACGCCATGAATGATAAAAAAAGTGATAATAGACTCAATGGCTTAGTTTCAGTTTTGTTATCATTTGCTTTCATACGAGGCTCGAATTAAATAGTCTTATCTCTTGTGCTTCGTTCCAGATGAAAGCAAAACATAAGATTAAGTTAAGTTGGCGGTAATGCTTAGAGGTAACCCTCTAACTATATAATAAATAATGGAGAACGGATAATGACAACACTGGCATTTAAGCCTTGGGAACGACTCATCACCGATGTTCGACTTGTTCCGAAGATGTTGATGTTAATGATCTTTAGCACAATACTTTTGGTCGGAAAACAGCTTTGGGATGCGAGTACTTTTTATGACTCTCTTCTTGCCGCAACCCAAAATGCCAACGTTGCTCAGCAGCATTACGAAGCTTATCTCGTTCAAGTGGTATGGCAAACCGCTATTATGATTGTTTTGTTTGTCGCGATTCTTCTGTTTGCTGCGAAAACGATGCTGAAACAAACGAGTTATCTTAATCAAGCTATCAAGTGTATGGCGGATAAAGATCTTACCGTTCCTATCGTGATGGATTGTAAGGATGAATACGGTGATGTTGCTCGTGAACTGGAACGCACTCGCGTCCAGCTTCAAGATGTCATCAAAACGCAAGTAACGACCTCTCAGGAGCTGTCATCACTAACGGAAGTCATGACGTTGAGCATGTCGGAAACAAAAGAGTCATCACAAGAAGAGTTTCAAGAAATTGATCAGCTTGCGACGGCGATGAGTGAGATGACTTCAACCGTGCAGACGGTTGCGGATCATGCGCAAAATGCCTCTCAGTTAACCGAGCAAGCATCGGGTCAAGCGGAAACCGGTCAGCGATTTGTGCAAGGCACCGTGACAAAGATGAGTGAGCTGTCACAGGATATCTCAGCGTCTGCCGCTGCTGTGAATCAAGTAGAAGAGCGTGTCGAGTCCATAGGCAGTGTGGTTGGTACTATCCAAGGCATTTCAGAGCAAACTAACCTTCTTGCGCTTAACGCAGCTATAGAGGCTGCACGAGCAGGTGAGGCAGGGCGAGGGTTTGCTGTGGTTGCTGATGAAGTCCGTAACCTTGCACAACGTACTCAACAAGCAACCGTTGAGATACAAGAGATGATTTCTCACCTCCAATCGAGCGCAAACTCAGCGGTTGAATTGATGGAAAAAAGTGTTGTAGAGGCCGCCGATGGCGTTGAGCTTGTGACCAATGCGGGCAGCGAGTTGGATGGTATTGTCAGCCAAGTGAATCAAATTAACGACATGAACTTTCAAATTGCAACGGCTGCAGGACAACAAAGCAGCGTAGCCGAAGAGATGAACCAGAATCTAACCAATGTCAGAGAGTTGGTTGAAGCCTCTGTCGTGGTGGTTACTGAGCTCTTAGAAACGTCAGAAATGATGGAAAGTAATGCATCAGAACTGGATTCGAAAATTAGATTGTTCAAGGTATAAACGTTGCACCATTGCTAAAAAGTAAGTACTTAGCTTTTACTTTGTCTGGTGCTTATAAACTAAAAAAACGCTCACAGTGGTGAGCGTTTTTTTATAGGCATGAGCGACAACTTAAGACGCGGGTTGTGTTTCAGCTTCTTGAGATGGCAATGCGAGGTCTAGAACGTGATTATCAATCAAGCGTGCTTGACCTAGGTAAGCTGACATCAAAATGACCGCTTGAGTTGATTCTTCATTAATGGCCTGTAAGGTCACTGCGTCGCGAATAAACAATTCATCAGGTTGAAGATCGGCGGCACGCAATTGGTCGTTAGCATCCTCAATGATAGAGGCGTAATCATGCCTTCCACCACGTATAACACTGCTTATCCAGCGCATCGTCTTCGCTAACACAGGGGCGCGCTGACGTTCATCCATCGTCAAATAGCCGTTACGAGAACTCATGGCTAATCCATCCAGTTCACGAACCGTTGGGACGCCAATAATCTCGATGTCCATCGCTAGATCGCTCACCATCTGACGAATCAGAGCCAATTGCTGATAATCTTTTTCACCGAAGCATGCAACGTTGGGCTGAACGATGTTAAACAACTTAGCGACGATCGTTGATACACCGCGGAAGTGACCCGGACGAGATGCGCCTTCCAACATGCTTGAAATACCCGGTACATCCACGAAGGTTTGCTTATCTAAACCTTGTGGGTACATGATTTCTGGTGTTGGCGTAAAGACTAAATCAACCCCTTCAGCGGTCAATTTACTCAAATCATCCTCAAGGGTTCGAGGATAATTATTGAGATCATCGGCACGCTCAAACTGCATAGGATTAACGAAAATACTGGCTACCACGATATCGGCGTGTTCACGAGCCTTACGGACGAGAGTCAGATGACCTTCATGAAGGTTCCCCATCGTTGGAACAAACGCAATACGGCGCTGTTCACGTTTAAATAGATGGATTTGTTCTCTTAACTCTGCGATATCAGCAAAAGTCTGCATGATTCCCCCTAGGCAATCGTATGAGCTTCATCAGGGAAAGCGCCGCTTTCCACATCAGCAATGTACTTAGCAACAGCTTGGCGAATATCACCGGTTTCCGCTAAGAAGTCTTTAGAGAACTTAGGCATATAATTCGCGGAAATACCGAACATATCGTGCATCACTAGAATTTGACCATCGGTACTATTACCTGCACCGATACCTATAACTGGCACTTCTAAGGCTTCAGTAATGCGTGCCGCAAGAGCCTTGGGGACACATTCCAATAAAACAATTTGTGCGCCGGCGTCTTGGAGTGCTATTGCGTCGCGCACCATTTGGTCCGCTTTTTGAGTGTCACGGCCCTGGACTTTATAACCACCAAAGATATTCACACTCTGAGGTGTCAGGCCTAGATGCGCACAAACCGGAACGGCACGCTCGGTGAGGGTGCGGACGGTGTCAACTAACCAATCGCCCCCTTCAAGCTTAACCATGTTAGCGCCAGCGCGCATAAGGTGGGCTGCATTTTCACACGCCTGTTCTGGTGTGGCATAACTCATGAAAGGCATATCAGCCATCAATAGACTGTTTGGGCTGCCAGCACGAACACTGCGAGTGTGGTAAGCGATGTCTTCAACGGTGACTGGTAATGTGTCGGTTTGGCCTTGAAGCACCATTCCTAAAGAGTCGCCAACCAATAAGACCGGCATATTTTGGCTTTCTAATAATCCAGAAAAACTGGCATCGTACGCTGTCGATGAAGCAAATTTACGACCTTCTTGTTTCCACTTAATCAGGTCATTAATGGTGATTTTTTTCATTTTTTATCCTTATTTGGGCGTTGACTATTGTTGCCAAACGCTCAGCCCATTACGGTCTACTATGGTGAGTAACCTTGCGAGCTCAGTCCCATCAGGGAGTTGTAAATTAGGTTCGATTTCTGCGAGCGGATAGAGAACAAATTCTCTTTCTTTCATTCCGTAATGCGGGACGATTAAACGCTCGGAATCAATAACCTCATTGCCATAAAGAAGCAGATCAAGGTCAAGCGTTCTTGGCCCCCATCGTTCATCTTTACGGACACGCCCTTGCTCTAACTCTATGCGTTGGGTGCAATCAAGTAGTTCAAGAGGCGTTAATTGGGTGTGTATTTTTGCCACCGCATTAATGTAATCCGGTTGATTGGCAGGCCCCATAGGGGTGCTACTATAAAGTGACGAGCAGCTGATCAATTGACTGTTAGGAAGCGCTTTAAGCGCTTCGATAGCATCATTGGCTTGCGTGACCGGATCGGACAGGTTACTGCCGATCGCAATATAACAAGTGATCATTGACTGCTCGAGCTCTTTTTATTTTTTGGTGTACGGCGACGGCGGTTGCCAGACTTCGCTGACGAGCCACCAAGATCATTCACCATGGCTTGACGCATGTTGCGTCCAGCTGATTGGAAAGTCTGCCACCATTTGGCTAACTCGGCGACTTCACCGCCCTCGATTTCGCCACGCATTTCTAAAAAGTCATAACCGGCACGGAACTTATTAAGCTCAGTTAAACGGTAAGCCCGCTTGCCAGTGCGACGAGGTAGACGAAGCTGCAGTTGCCATATCTCTCGGACCGTAGCGGTATGACGCCTTGGAATGGCGGTGGCTTTTACTTGTTCGTCGAGGATGATGTTGCTGGCTTCCATGACGGCATCATAATCGGAAAGATTTTGATTCGCCATAAGCTGAACAGCGTGCTCCATCATTGGGTACCAAAGCATGGCGGCAAACATGAAGGCTGGGTTTACTCGTTTACCTTCTTCGATGCGTTGATCGGTTGCATCTAATACTAGGTCGAGCATCTGTTCAGTTTTTGAGCCGTAGTCTTCAGTTAAATGTGGTGCAATGATCGGAAACAGTTGTTGGAATAGATTGTATTCTCGCATCAAGTGATACGTTTCCAGTCCGCAACCGGCTTGCAGCAGTTTGAGTGATTCTTCATACAATCTGGCTGAAGGAATATCTCTTAGCAGCGGGGCAAGATCTTCGATTGGCGCAGCGGTGTCTTCTTCAATGTCAAAGTCGAGTTTAGCGGCAAAGCGTGCAGCGCGTAACATGCGAACGGGATCTTCACGGTAGCGGACTTCTGGCTCACCAATAAGACGAATGAGTCGGTCTTCTAGGTCTTCTATGCCACCAGCGTAATCGTGAATTGAGTAATCGCCGATGTTGTAATACATCGCATTGATAGAAAAGTCGCGACGCTCTGCATCTTCATCAACGCTACCATAGACGTTGTCGCGAAGTAGCATGCCGTCTTTACTTTGTTGAGAAACGTTTTTCTCTTCTTCTTGGTGGTGACCACGGAATGTTGCAACTTCGATGATATCTCTGCCAAACATAATGTGGGCGAGTCTGAAGCGACGGCCGATTAAACGGCAGTTCCTAAATAAGGTTTTGATTTGTTCTGGCGTCGCATTAGTGGCGATATCAAAGTCTTTTGGTTGTTCGCCTAACAAGATATCACGTACACCACCCCCCACAAGGTAGGCTTCATAGCCAGCGTTGTGCAGTCGATAAAGAACTTTCAGTGCATTGTCACTGATTTTTTTACGCGAGATACTGTGTTCTTCGCGAGAATAGACATGCAGTGCAATGTCACCGTAAACCTCGTGAACATTTTTGGAATTTTCTGTTTTATTCATAATCTTAACGCAGTTTAGGTGAGAGAAAATGACGGTAAATTCGTCACGTTTCGGTCTTGTCTCTTGAATTTTGCCGCTTATGATAGCCTAGAGTGCATCATTTGAGAATGGCGGTTTGATCTTGAGCGCGTCGGGCAGCTGTCCAAGGTGCCAATTTTTGACCCCCCAATTTAGGAGTTCTTGTGGCGTAGCGCTTGTCATATGGTCATCGAGGACAAAACCCAGAAACCGCATGGCCTGGATTAATGTCGGGGTTGGATTGGCCAAATTTATGCCCGCAGCATGGTTTTGTTTGGATAGTTTATTGCCGCTCTCATCAATAGCAAGGGGTAAGTGTAGATAGTCGATGCTGCTTGCCCCTAGTGTTTTATACAAGCTAATCTGTCGGCCGGTCGGCTCAATCAAGTCTGCGCCTCTGACCACCTCAGTGACACCTTGGTAGATATCATCCAAGACGACGGCCAAATTATAAGCAAACAGTCCATCACGACGTTTAATGATAAAATCTTCATGTATCAAGCCTGTCGGAATTGTGAGCGCACCATAACGTTGGTCGTCAAATGATGCCACAGGGTGTTGAAGCGTAAGTCTTACAGCTTGGTTTTCTGAAGGTAACAGGTTTTTGTGACGACACGTGCCTTGGTAAAAACCACCGCTGTCTTTTATTTGTCTTCGAGTACACTCGCAAAGGTAGGCGTCACCGGACGACAACCAATCGTTGATTTGTTGTTGGTAAGCCTCAAGTCGCGAGCTTTGGTATAGCACATCGTCATCCCAGTGCAGATGGTAAGCATCGAGTGTTTTTAGGATAAGCGCTGCTGCACCGTCCACTTCACGTGGAGGATCAATATCTTCAATTCGAACGAGCCATTTTCCAGATTTAGCTTTTGCTTGAAAATAACTACCAAGAGCGGCTACAAGAGAACCAAAGTGCAGGGGCCCCGATGGAGAGGGAGCAAATCGACCTATATACATAGCGTTGACTCATTTCGTGTTGGCTAATAGTGGGGATGATAAAGCTATTGGCTCTCGACAAAAAGAGAGTGTATTGGAAGCAAAGAGTTTGCTTAATAGCAATAAAGAGCGAGTGATATGAGCACCGACTGAATAGTGGGGTGTGAGCGATCAAAAAAGGGAGCGACTGCTCCCCTTTTATCGCTATGTTAGCCTTGCATTTGTCGTTCTTTGATCTCAGCAAGTGTCTTACAGTCGATACATAAATCGGCAGTAGGACGGGCTTCTAAGCGACGAATACCGATTTCAACACCACAGGATTCACAGAAGCCAAAGTCATCTTCTTCAATCTTGTTCAGTGTTTTTTCGATCTTCTTGATCAAGCGGCGTTCACGGTCGCGGTTACGCAACTCTAAACTGAACTCTTCCTCTTGAGAGGCACGGTCAACCGGATCAGGGAAATTGGCTGCTTCGTCTTGCATATGGTGCACAGTACGATCAACTTCTTCCCTAAGTTGGTTGCGCCAAGCGCCTAATATTTTACTAAAATGATCCATTTGAGCGGGTGACATGTACTCTTCACCGGCTTTTTCCTGATAAGGATCAACCCCTGCAATGGCTAGGATGCCTAGCGCTTTTTTCTTTGATTCTGGCATACAGCATCTCCTACTTAAACCTAGTCAACTGAGTAAACAGCTAATTTTAAGGCGGGTATCTATAGCAAAAAGAAATGCCTGTGGCAAACGATGTTTGTTAAAGTTCTTATCATTGTGAACGTGTCATCACTTTTAAACGTAATTGACTCGCGATAAGAGCGTGATTTCATTGTTTGAAAATGACGCCTTATAACAAAGTACTTCAACCCCAGCTTTCCTTGCTTGCTTAAGTAATTGTGAATATTTCGCATCTATATGGAGTGCGGCAGAGACTTTTTCAATACCTGAATGCAAAATAGCGAATAATAATACGGCTCTGCTTCCAGATTGTACCATTTCGGTCAATTCTCTTAGGTGCTTTTGACCCCTAGTGGTTTGGGCATCAGGAAAGAACCCTTGCCCAGAGCTTTGCTCGTCAAGCAGTGTGACACTCTTTACTTCAATGTAGCAATCGACTTGCTCACTGTCTTGCAACAAAATGTCGATTCTGCTGTTTTCTTGCCCATATTTCACTTCGGTTCGCAATGTTTCGTAACCTTTTAACTCTTCAATGACATTATTTTTGATGGCCTCGACCGCCAAGGTGTTCGCTCTTGCCGTATTTACGCAGATCATATGGCCCATGCTAGTTTGTGTCAGCTCCCAGCTATTTGGGTATTTTCTCTTGAGGTTATCTGACGTCGAGTACCACACCTTAGAACCGGGAACTGCACAGCCAGTCATTGCGCCTGTATTCGCACAATGGATAGTGATCTCATTGCCTTCTGAATTAACGATATCGGCTAGGAAGCGTTTATAGCGTTTTATGAGCTTTCCCGACTCTAATGGAGGATCAAAGTGCATTTCGTGGCCATTTTTTATTAGAATGAGGCCTCATATTACAGCACAAGGCTTTTCCGTTGTCACAGCTACCGATTGAAGATGTGTTACCCGAACTATTTGAAGCGATTCAATGCTCGAATCAAGTGATTTTGAAGGCTGCAACAGGTGCCGGTAAGTCGACGCACTTTCCGTTGCAGTTGTTAAAGCAGCAATCTATCACTGGTAAAGTGATTATGTTGGAACCACGACGCATCGCGGCGAGAAATATAGCCATGTACTTGGCTCAACAAATGGGGGAGGCTGTCGGAGAGTCGGTGGGGTATCGAGTGAGAGGGGAAAGCAAGGTGAGCCCTCACACTCGGTTAGAAATTGTCACGGAAGGCGTGCTCACTCGGATGTTACAAGATGACCCTGAGCTCAGTGGTATTGGTGCCATTATTTTTGATGAATTTCATGAAAGAAACCTGCATGCCGATACCGCCCTCGCGTTTACTTTAGACGTTCAAGAGGCGTTACGTGACGACCTAACATTGATTGTGATGTCGGCGACATTAGATGCTAATGACTTGCAGCGTGTTTTACCACATGCCCGATATATAGAGTCCCAGGGGCGCTCTTATCCAGTTGACGTCACCTATCATCAACTTGGAGCGAACGATAATTTACCGCAAGTTATGAGCAGGATAATACTGTCTGCGATGTCACAGCATAGTGGCTCGCTGTTGGCATTCCTTCCAGGCGTGGGGGCGATCAAACGCACCGAAGAACTTTTGACACAATCGCGAAACGGCTATGACATTTGTCCACTTTATGGTCAGTTAGACTTTAAGGCGCAGCAGCATGCGATTCAACCTGCGACGAATGGCAATAGAAAAGTCGTATTGGCCACTAATATCGCGGAAACCTCATTGACGATCGAAGGCATCCGAATCGTGGTTGATTCCGGTTTGGAGAATCAGGCCTCTTTTGACCTTAAAACTGGCGTGTCGAAATTGGAGCAGGGTCGTATCGCACAATCTTCGGCCATTCAAAGAACTGGGCGTGCAGGACGAATTGAACCCGGTGTCTGTATTCGGATCTACAGCGAAAGCCAGTTCAATCAGCAACCAGCGCAGAGTGTGCCTGAAATATTGCGGAGCGATTTGAGTCAGCTGATGCTGGAACTCCTTAAATGGGGATGCCATGACGCCGATGCGTTGCACTGGCTTGATTCGCCGAAACCCGCGCATATTGAACAAGCCAAAATGCTGTTGAAAAACCTACGGCTAGTTGATGAACAGTCGCAACTGACACCATTAGGGCAACAGGCTTATCTGTTGGGAGTAGAGCCTCGCCTTGCGAGTATGTTGTTGCAAGCCCAGCAGTTGGGGCGCGAAGCACTGACAACAGCCATTGCGTTGTGCTGCTTATTTGAAGAACCTGAGCGAGGGCATATCGACCTTCGTTATGCATTACACCGTTGGCAAACAGGAAAGCACTCTCGGGCTTCTGCTTTAACCCTGAGAGCTAAGTCGATAGCTCAGCGCCTAAAGTATCGATTTACCTTGAATGAGAGCAATGAATCACTATTTGGGGTGATTGCAGCGCTTGGCTATCCCGATAGAGTTGCCGTGAAGCGAGCGGACAATGCTGGGCAGTTTTTATTAGCGAACGGCCACGGTGCGCAGATTGATGATAGCGATAAGTTGGCTGCAGAGGATTACCTCGTGGTATTGGATGTCTTGAATACTGGCCGGGGAAGCAGTCAGATCTTTAAAGCGGTGAGTGTCGATAAGCCGATTATTGAACGTTTTGCGCCACAGTTGATTGAAGAAAAACATGTGGTTGAATGGGATGATAAGCGAGGGCGGTTAGTGGCCAGTGAGGTTCAACGAATTGGTGCGATAGTGTTGACACAAAAATCTGTGCCTATCCCCAGTGACGCTGATATCAGTGGTGCGTTGTTGCATCATGTTCGCCGCAAAGGTTTATCCGTGTTGAACTGGAATAAGCAGGTGACGGAATATGTGACTCGCGTAGAATGCGCTCGTGACTGGCTTGATGTACCAACATGGCCTGCAATGTCACAAGAGATATTATTGCAGAACCTTGAAGCATGGTTGTTACCGTTTATGCCTGGCATCACAACGATGAAAGGACTCAAAGCGCTTAACTTACTGCCGGTGTTGGAGACCTATCTCGGTTGGAATGCGCTTCAAGTCTTAAATCATGAGTTGCCCACTCACCTGACGGTTCCGAGCGGTGCTCAGAAAAAAATACGTTATCAAGTTGGTCAGGCTCCTATGTTGTCGGTCAAGCTTCAAGAAATGTTTGGTGAAAGTACTTCACCAATGATCGCAAATGGTCGCCAAGCAATCGTACTTGAGCTGCTTTCGCCTGCACAGCGGCCATTGCAGATCACTCAAGACCTTGCCGCCTTTTGGCAAGGCTCATACAAAGATGTCCAAAAAGAAATGAAAGGACGTTATCCCAAACACCCATGGCCTGATGACCCAATTAATCATCAAGCTACGCACAAAACTAAAAGACAGTTGAATTCATGATGGAAGTTAAAAAGTTGGCGGCGACAGGAAAGAAACCGACAACAAGAAAAACCACTAAACCGGCCGCCAAACCAAAGGCGAAGACTGCCCCGAAGAAGCGTCGACCGACGAAAAAGAAAGGCGGTGCGTCACTAGGAAAACGCTTGTTTTCTATTGGCTGGAAACTGGCGCTAGTTGGCAGTGTCGCGGTTGCTGCGGTAGGGTTTTATCTCGATCAAGTCGTGAAAGAGCGTTTTGAAGGGCAGCTATTTGATTTGCCTACCGTGGTTTATGCTCGAGTTCTCAATTTATCCTCAGGCGACACCATCACGATTCAGCAGTTGCGTAATGAACTGGATGTGCTGGGGTATCGGAAGGTTAATCAGCCGCGCCATCCCGGAGAGTATTCGTCATCTTCAACAAAACTGGAGCTAATTCGACGTCCGTTTGAGTTTGCTGATGGACCCGAGCCTGATCGCCATGTGATGCTGTATTTTGAGGGTAATCAACTGGTTCGGATTCAATCTCTAGAGAAGAAAGGCAATCTAGGCTTTTTGCGGATAGAACCGAAAATGCTGGGTATGCTTGAAAAAAATGCCGATGAGCAGCGACTTTTTCTACGACGCGATCAGTTTCCTGAAATTATGATCGATGCCTTGTTGGCGACAGAAGACCGCGATTTTTATCAACATGATGGTATCTCTCCAACAGCCATTGCCCGTGCCTTTTTCGCCAATATTCGTGCAGGACGCACCGTTCAGGGCGGGAGTACACTCACGCAGCAATTGGCTAAAAATTTATTTTTGACCAGTGAGCGAACCTTGTGGCGGAAACTCAGAGAAGTCTACATTGCACTGATCTTAGATTATCGATACAGCAAGGATCAGATCTTAGAGGCCTATCTCAATGAGGTCTATCTAGGGCAGAGCCGAGGGGAAGCGATACATGGTTTCGGTCTAGCCGCTCGATTGTATTTTGGTCAACCATTACAAGAGCTACGTATCGATCAATTAGCGTTGCTGGTGGGCATGGTCAAAGGCCCTTCTTATTACAACCCTATTCGTCACCCTGAGCGTGCCAAGCAACGACGTGATCTTGTATTGAGGTTGATGATGGATCAAAATCTGCTGACAGGGCGGGAATTTGAAATGGCCGCAAATCGCGAGCTGGATTTGCAAAAAAATCCACAGATTGCCAGCCGTCAGCCGGCCTACTTTCAGCAGCTCAAGCGTGAAATGAGCCAGAAACTGGGCAGTGGAATTAAAGGGGATGCAGGGGTTCGTATATACACCTCTCTTGATCCGGTATCGCAAGATAAGCTTGAAAAAGCCATTGCCACACGGTTACCTCAACTCGAGAAAACATCAGGCAAGGGTTTAGAGGCCGCAGCGATTGCTGTGGATCGAAATACGGGTGAAATACGCGCTATGGTGGGAGGCAAGCGAACAGGGTATAGCGGATTTAACCGCGCCTTAAATGCCAGTCGCCCTATCGGTTCTCTGGTTAAGCCTGCTGTCTATTTAACGGCGCTAGAACGTCCAGAAACCTTTGACCTAGCGACCACATTGGACGATGCTCCGCTCACCTTAAAAGGCAGTAAAGGCAACCTTTGGCAACCAAGAAACTACGACAGAAAGTTCCGTGGTGATGTGCCTTTGTACGAAGCATTAGCGAAGTCATTGAACGTTCCTACCGTTCGTTTAGGTATGTCATTGGGCATCAAAAATGTTTCCGATACCTTGGTTCGTTTGGGGGTAGACGCGAGTGAGATTAGGCCCGTGCCTTCTATGTTTCTTGGGGCTCTATCTCTAACACCTTATCAGGTCGCACAGATGTACCAAACGCTGTCAAACTCAGGTCGTCAGGCGAACTTATCCGCTTTACGCTCAGTGGTCACTGTTGATGGTGAGGTGTTGTATCGCTCACTGCCGAAAGCGACACAAAAAGTGCCTCAACAAGCTGCTTGGTTGACGACGTATGCGATGAAAAAAGGGGTAGAAGAAGGCACTGGACGATACCTAAATAGCAAGTTTGCATCGTCAGCATTAGCGGGCAAAACAGGGACCAGTAACGATACTCGTGATAGCTGGTTTGTGGGAGTAGATGGGCGAGAAGTGACAACAATTTGGGTTGGGCGAGATGACAATAAATCGACCAAATTAACCGGTTCAAGTGGTGCACTTCGTGTCTATTCAGACTACTTATCAGCCCGAGTGCCTGAAAAATTGATTCTGCCGTGGCCCAAAAATATCAGTATGATTGGTTTCAATAAGACGACAGGTGGCGCTCTGCAGCTAGATTGTGGTAGTGATTTCCAGCTACCAATGTGGGATGAGTCAGGAAAACTCAAGGCATCATGTGACAATCAACCCAAACAGTGGATAAAGAACCTTTTTGATTGGTAATGTTGACTAGGTTTAATTAACAACAAGGTAGAGATCAAGTTGCTTTTGGAGTGGCAAGTCATCATTCGATTAGCAGCTTGGCTATAGCTATGATGTAAAATGCTGATATATTAGAGTAATCAAAATAAGAGCGCTTTAAGGATGAATGTGAAACGCCTAACGAGATGGTTAATGGCAGCGGTTATAGCGTCGAGCAGTAGCGCGTTGTACGCACAAAATAACGATGCCCAAGCGAATACAAAATCGCAAGATACAGCAAAAAAAGCAGCGTTGAGTCATCGCTCAATCGATATCAATTCTACCCATAACAATGCAGCGAAAAATGACGTAGTAAAGAGTACCCAAGCCCAACGAACGCGACCTAAAATTGGTCTTGTACTTGCAGGTGGCGGCGCGAAAGGTGCGGCACATATTGGTGTGTTGAAAGCACTCGAAGAAATGAATATCCCCGTTGATATTGTGACTGGGACGAGCATGGGGGCTTACGTTGGTGGGTTATATGCCACAGGCATGAGCGCTGACGAAATCGAAAGCTTTATCCATACTGTTGATTGGTACAATGGTTACGTTGATCGAGTCAACCGTAGTCAGCGTCGAATTCGGGATAAGGAAGCGGAGGATCGTTACCAAATTCGTACTGATATCGGACTGCACTTTGGGTCTATAGAAGCGCCTAAAGGGGTCGTTCAAGGTCAGAATATGTTGCGTATTTTACGTAAAACATCGGGCAACCTGCCTGAGTTTGACTCTTTTGATGAATTGGCTATTCCCTATCGCTCAGTTGCCACTGATATCCTTAAACTAGAACCCGTTGTTATTGATAAAGGGTATTTGGTTGACGCCATGATGGCAAGCATGTCAGTACCCGGTGCACTGCCTCCGTATGAGCTTGGTGATTATTTGCTGGTGGATGGTGGCGTGACGAATAATATGCCCGTTGACCTTGCAAAAGAGATGGGGGCGGACATTATTATTGCGGTGGATATCAGCAGTGATTACAAAACCCGCGAGGATTTCAGTAGTTTCTTCAGTGTCGGTGAACAGCTTTCAAACTATTTGGTTCGCCGTAGTACAGAAGAACAGATGCAGTCGCTGCAAGAAGGCGATGTTTACATGCATCCTGATGTTGGGCAAATCGGCACCACGGATTTTTCGAGTATGCCGCAGGCGTATCAAGCGGGTTATGATGCCGCTTATCAGGCTGTTGAGCAGCTCAAGCCTTTATCGGTGACTTCCGCACAGTTCCAAACCTATATAGACGAGAAACAAGATGTTCGTCGTGAACTTCGCTATGGTGATGAAACGATCGTAGACAAGGTTGTTATCAATAACAACACGCATTACAGCGATAAATTATTAAAGAACAACCTTGACCTAAAATCGGGAGAAATGCTGCAAACGGATGATATTGAGCAAAAAATTGAGAATCTTTATGCACTAGACCGCTTTGAGCTTATTACCTACGAATATCAAGATACTGATGAAGAAACCGATCTTGTTGTGGATGTTAAAGAAAAATCATGGGGTCCAAACTATATGGATTTCCGTTTTTATCTTGAAGAAGACTTCAGTGCCAACAGCTTTTATTCCATTGGGGTGACCACTAACTTTACCGACTTGAATGATCGAGGGGCTGAGCTGCGCGTCAATGCTGACTTTGGTACCGATAAGCGTGTGGAGGCGGAGTTATATTCTCCGTTTATTACCAATCAAGACTTTTTCTTATTGGCGGGTATCTACTACGCCAATGAAAAGCGTAATGTCCTTTGTACCCCTAACAGCACGGGAACGGGCTGTGTTGACCCTGCTTTAGAGGGAGGGGCCGACTACGTGCCAGTGACCTATCAAGAATGGGAAGGTGAATTAGCGATAGGGTATGCCCCGACGTTGTGGCAAGAGTTTAGAATTGGCGGGCGATTTACGACTGGCGAATCTTATGTGTCACCAGCACCTTCTGCGGGGAGATTTGATTTCGATCGTAAAGGCATGTTTGTCAGCTATAAGCTAGACAGTTTAGATGACTATAGTCTGCCGACCAAAGGGTGGTACATCAATCTAGAGTACCTATTGTCTCATGATAATGGTAATCAAAATATCAATGAAGCTCCGCTTGATTTCTCAGATACCTCGTATGAAATTAACGCTGAAACGAAATATGCCCATACATTTGGCCGCAATACTTTTGTTGGGTCATTAGATTATGCGGTGATAGAAACTGAAAACGCCACTTTGCCTGTGAACCCCAGAGAGTTAGGTGGTTTCTTAAATTTCTCTGGTATTCCGCGAAACAGTTTAATTGGAGATAATAAGATATACGGCAGTATGGTATATCGCTATCGATGGTTCGATAATGACTTTGGTATGTTTAAATCCCCAGTCTACCTAGGAGCATCTGCCGAATATGGTGGTGTTTGGAACGGGGATATCAATGTTTCGGATGCGCCGTTGTTCATGGCGGGCTCAATTTTTGCGGGTATAGATTCTCCACTAGGGCCGATCATGCTCTCGTATGGACGAGTTGAAACGGGGTTGAGTTCGTTTTATTTAATCATCGGTGCTGCATATTAATGCAATGTATTTATTCATAAGTTAATTGACTGATGAATATGATTGGTGAATGAAATAGACAGATTTTTCGACCTAACTTCGAGTGAAAAACATCGATTTTCGCTCGAAGTTGCTATGTTGGTCAAAATGATAAGATTTTAATTTATCGTTGAATTTGCTATTCTTCGCCCCACAGTTTGGCCTCTCTAATGCTGATCATTAAAGGAATTGATGACGAAAAATGGCGAGGGAGAGTCAAGTTTCCAAGGATGTCCACTCCTAATTCTAATTATTAAGGAGGGACCGCAATGAGAGGAAAAAAGTCGTGCTTGAAGCCTACCGTAAACACGTCGCAGAGCGTGCTGCCGAAGGAGTTGTTCCTAGACCCCTAAACGCTGAACAAGTTGCTGGACTTGTTGAGTTATTAAAGAATCCCCCTCAAGGTGAAGAAGCTACCATCCTTGACCTTCTTGAGAATCGAATTCCACCTGGCGTTGATGAAGCGGCTTACGTCAAAGCTGGTTTCTTAACGGCCATCACGAAAGGTGACGTCGAATCACCACTTGTTAGTCCAGAAAAAGCAGCGCAGCTGCTGGGTACGATGCAAGGTGGTTACAACATCGAATCACTAGTATCGCTACTCGATGACGAGGCGTTAGCGCCTATCGCTGTCAAGGCACTTTCCCATACATTACTCATGTTTGATGCATTTTACGATGTAGAAGAAAAAGCAAAAGCGGGCAACGCGTATGCCAAACAAGTCATGACGTCTTGGGCTGAAGCTGAATGGTTTGTATCTAAACCTAAACTGCAAGAAAAGATCACACTAACGGTCTTTAAAGTGACTGGTGAAACCAATACCGATGACTTGTCACCTGCGCCTGACGCATGGTCTCGTCCGGACATTCCTGTTCACGCACTAGCGATGCTAAAAAATACTCGTGAAGGCATTGAACCGGATCAACAAGGCTCTATTGGTCCAATTAAACAAATTGAAGCGCTACAGCAAAAAGGCCATCAATTGGTTTACGTTGGCGACGTTGTCGGCACCGGTTCTTCACGTAAATCAGCAACAAACTCAGTACTTTGGTTCATGGGTGATGATATCCCTAATGTTCCGAATAAACGTGCTGGTGGTTACGTTCTCGGCGGTAAAATAGCGCCAATCTTCTTCAATACTATGGAAGATGCAGGTGCGCTACCGATTGAAGTGGACGTGACTAAACTGAACATGGGTGATGTGATCGATATTTACCCATTTGAAGGCAAGGTTTGTGACCACGAAAGCGGTGAAACGCTAGCGGAATTCTCGTTGAAGACCGATGTACTGATTGATGAAGTACAAGCGGGTGGCCGAATTCCTCTAATCATTGGTCGTGGCTTAACGGACCGTGCTCGTGAAGCTCTAGGTCTGGCGCCTTCTGAAGTCTTCCGTCGCCCTGTTGAAGTTGCAGATACCGGTACTGGATTTACACTCGCGCAAAAAATGGTGGGTAAAGCCTGTGGCGTAGAAGGTATTCGTCCAGGCACTTACTGTGAGCCTAAGATGACAACGGTTGGGTCACAAGATACCACGGGACCAATGACGCGTGATGAGCTAAAAGATCTCGCTTGTCTTGGTTTTTCGGCTGACTTAGTGATGCAGTCTTTCTGTCACACTTCGGCTTACCCGAAACCGGTTGATGTGAATACACACCATACTTTGCCTGATTTCATTATGAATCGCGCAGGCGTGTCATTGCGTCCAGGTGATGGTGTTATTCACTCTTGGTTAAACCGTATGCTACTGCCTGATACTGTGGGTACTGGTGGTGATTCCCATACGCGTTTCCCTCTTGGTATTTCTTTCCCTGCGGGTTCTGGCCTTGTGGCGTTTGCTGCAGCAACGGGCGTGATGCCGCTGGATATGCCAGAGTCTATCTTGGTTCGCTTTAAAGGCGATATGCAGCCAGGTATCACACTGCGTGATCTTGTCCATGCTATTCCTTACTACGGCATTCAACAGGGTCTGTTGACCGTAGAGAAAGCCGGTAAGATCAATGAATTCTCAGGTCGAATTCTAGAAATCGAAGGTGTTGAACATCTATCGGTTGAGCAGGCGTTTGAGCTATCTGATGCCTCAGCAGAGCGAAGCGCTGCGGGTTGTACTGTGAAACTTTCTCAAGAGTCGATCGAGGAATACCTAAGCTCAAACATCACCATGTTGAAGTGGATGATCTCTGAAGGGTATGGCGATCGCCGGACTATCGAGCGTCGTATTGTTGCGATGGAAGAGTGGCTAGCGAAGCCTGACCTGATGCAAGCTGATAGCGATGCGGAATATGCTTATGTTATCGAGATTGATCTAGCGGATATCCATCAACCAATTCTATGTGCACCGAATGACCCAGATGATGCTCGTCTGCTTTCTGAGGTAAACGGGACTAAGATTGATGAAGTGTTTATTGGTTCATGTATGACGAACATTGGTCATTTCCGTGCCGCTGGTAAGCTTCTAGATAAGTACAATGGTCAATTGGATACTCGTTTGTGGGTCGCACCGCCAACGAAGATGGACAAAGATCAACTTACTGAAGAAGGTTACTACGGTATCTTTGGTCGTGCCGGTGTTCGTATCGAAACACCGGGTTGTTCATTGTGTATGGGTAACCAAGCACGAGTGGCTGATGAGTCGACGGTGATGTCAACATCCACGCGAAACTTCCCGAACCGTTTAGGAACAGGTGCAAATGTATATCTCGCGTCTGCTGAACTGTCTGCAGTTGGGGCTATTCTAGGTCGTATTCCGACCAAAGAAGAGTACCTAGAGTACATGAAGCAAATTGATGCGACGGCAGCGGATACTTATCGTTACCTGAACTTCCATCTTATGGGTCAATATACCGAGAAAGCCGACACGGTTATCTTCCAAGAGCCTGCATAAGGCCATTATAGTTGGGGGACGACGTTCTCCCAATTATGGATTGGGTAGCTTGGAGGGTGATTGTCTTTCCGAGCAAATACTAGAGCAAAAAGCCAGTCAGAGATGACTGGCTTTTTTACATTCTAGCGCTGGAGTATCAAGAACGGTTTCGTGCCCAAGCTTAGATAAAAAAGCCGCCTAATTTTTACTTATTGGCCTGAAAGAAGGCATGATTGACGGTACGCTTAATGATGGCGTAAGACATCAATCAACGAGCTAGCTTGTGAGCAGCTTTTGCAGTCGATCTCTACACGCAATGATGTGGTCACGCTCCAAGCCCTGTTTGTGACAATGCTCTAAGATGTATTCGATGGAGCTCAGTACCGTGCGCCAACGTGGCGTCTTAGGCAGTGTCTCAACGCGTAAGTATTTATCTAATGTGCGGGTTTGAAGGGTGCTTCTATCAAGGTATACGCGCCATAACCCACTTTGTTCAGCAAAGACAAACTTAGATTGGCCTGTGACGTCCTCCCAATAAATTAACGAGTGCGTCATGGCATCAACGAGGACCTCTCGCATCAACTCTGGTCGGGATTGTTGTTCGTCACTGGCTTTATCAGCGAGGCGAGTAAACTCACCTCCGAGCTCTTTCAGCTCCTGCAGTTTGGCCTTGTCGCCTTCAATGGCATAACTGGAAAGGGCATCAATGGCCGTTTCTAGGTTTTTGACCCGTGATACGTTCATATTCTTCCCTTGCTCAAAAATATAGATACTTCTTAAGCCAGTGCCTTCTGGCAGGGTCAGAATATCAGCGTTAATGTGTTGCCTCACATCCTCGACAAAGATATCAATATCACCGCAATAATGTTCTTGAGTGAGCTGGATAAACTTAGGAGCAATGAGGTCATCTAAGCTGGAGCGTTTAAGTTGCTCGACACTTCGTTTAAATAACAAAGCAGCACTTTGGTTAGCAAATTGAACCTTGCGGCTGTCATTAACACATAAAATGGCTTCTGGTGCGGTATCGAGTTGTTCAATCAAGCGCCCTTGTGTCTCAAGTAAGCTTGCCTCTACGAGTGCTCGTTGCTTGAGTTCATATTTGAGACTTTGGTTTTCTGCACGTCGCAATTCGGCTTTGCTGGCTTGTAAGTGCGCCGCGATACGGGCGGCAAGCTCTTGCTTACTGAAGGGTTTCGATAGGTAGTCATTTGCGCCGACCTCAAAGCCTCTCACTCTGTCTTCTGGTTGGTTTAGAGCCGTCAACATAATAATTGGCAGGGCGGCATGATCAAAGTCTTCTCGAATGGTTTCGCACACCTCAAAGCCACTCATACCCGGCATCATAATATCGAGAAGAAGTAAGTCTGGTTTGTCTCGCTCTACCTGGGTAATCGCCTCAAGACCATCCTTGGCGAGCGCAACTTGGTAGCCCTCTAAACGCAAGAAGCTTTCTAATATGCGAAGGTTGACGGGTTCATCGTCAGCAATGAGGACTCTTGGACCATTTGGGTTATCCGGGAGGGTCTCCTCCTCGTCCAGTGCCAGTTCACTTTGCTCTGCGACTTGAAAGTGGTTCGCTTGAGGCTCATGAGTCAGCGCCTCAATCTCATCTTGGGTAGCAAGAGGAAGTGTAAAGCTAAACGTTGTCCCTACGTGTGGTTGGCTACTGACGTAGAGCGAACCACCCATGAGTTCGATTAACTGTCGGCTGATCGACAATCCTAGCCCAGCCCCTTGGCGGTAGTGACCCGAATCGTGACCTGCTTGAACTAACGGCTCAAATATATGTTCAAGTTGTTGAGCCGGAATGCCGTGACCCGTATCGACGACCTGCACACGAATATGGTCATCCATTGCAGTGGCAGAGAGAACAATCTTCCCTTCATTGGTGTATTTGATGGCATTACCGACCAAATTATAAAGGACTTGCTCTAAACGTTGTGGATCGGCAGAGACATAAGGGATCGGCTCCAATACCTGGTTGATGATGCGAATTTTTTTATCGCCCAGCAGGTGCTGTGACAAATTAAGAACCAATTGCGTTGCGCCAGTTAGGCTCACCGCCGAGCGTTCAATCGCGAGGCTGCCATAACGCATTTTGTGATAGTCGAGTAAGTCATCGACTAGGCTGGCCAAGCGTTGCCCGCTATTGACGATGATATTGAGCTGGTATCGATGATTGGCACCAATGGGGCCATTAGCACCGGATATCATTGCCTCGGCAATGCCAATCATACCGTGTAGTGGCGTTCTTAATTCATGTGATGTAGTAGCAAGAAACTCATCTTTTAGCTTGTTAGCCAGTTGCAGTTCTTCGTTTTGTTTTTTGATGACAATGAGATGTTGCTCGAGTTCTTGGTTCTGACTTTTTATGAGCTCAATTTTATCTTTTATTGAGCGTCGCATACGCTCAAAACTTAACGCCAGTCGACCTATTTCATCTTTTCGGTCTGCGCTGATGATCGATGGCTCAAGGTCACCACCTGACGCGCGCTCTGCAGCCCAAGTGAGCTTAAGAAGCGGAGAGGTAATAAAGTTAGATAAGTAGTGAGAGGCCACCACAACAAGAATTATTGCGCTCAGCATGGCGATAACAAACAGTTTTTCAAGCTGACGTATACTGGAAAAGGCAACTGATTCTGGCGTTTCGGCCACCAAGGCCCACGTTGTATCGGCAAACTGGACTGGCGCAAACGCGGCGAGGTATTGCTCTTCTATGCTATTGCTGTAGCTGAGAACTTGTGTTGCGCCAGAGAGTGCTTTTTGGATGACCTGTGCGCTTTGTTCTATATTATTTTCTGGCAATCCCATCATTTTGGCTTTGCCATCGTTACCCACCAACATTAAGCGAATATCAGGAGTGCTGCCGCTATTAATGAGTTTGGTGATGCCTTTAATCGGCAGTCGAAAGAGTGCGTAGCTGTGTAAGTACCCCTGCTGAACAATGGGGGCACCAAGCCAAGCAAATTGCTGATCACCCTCAGCGGCAAAGTCAGAGATAATAACGGGTGTGTACGCTTCGTTATCTTTGCGTCTCTTGGTGACTTCTTGGTCCAAATGAGTAAACGTCGACCCTAATATTGAAGTGGAAAAACGGCCAGTATTGAGATTGGTGCCATAATAACCATGCTTGTAAACCGAGTAGGTAACATTGCCGTTGAGGTCCACTAAGACAATGTCATCAAAGTCAGAGCGTTTCAGGTGTTCGACAAACGCGCGGTGATAACGTTTATGCAATAGTCGGTAACGTTCACTGCCAATATAGCTGCTGGAGTTCGGCATGATTGCCGTTTTTACTTGGTCACCAGAGCCCAGAATATAGCGCTCTTGCGCATGCTGCTGGGCTTGTTCAATGTCATCGCCTAAGCGTTGGAACGCATTCACAATACCGTAGAATCGACCGCCACTGGCATAGGCAAGCTCAGAACGAACAAACCCCATGACTTCTGACTTTTGCGCGTCAAAGTAATCCAATACCTGTTGTTTTTTTGTGTCGCGCACGGAAACAAGGTGCGTGGTGCTTTGATCGCGAAGATCTTGGCTGTGCGCATTGAGAAAAAACAGGGCAATGATGGTCAATGGGATGAGGCTGAGCACCAAAAAGGCCATCATCAATGTACTTTGTAGTCGTTTGAATTTTTGTTTTCTATGCAGCTTGAACATAAGCGATTCTTAGGTTTTAAGAGAGTGTTAGATGAGATACCAGTGTGTATCTCATTTTAAGGTTGTCTTAACCTAACCAATCTAAATACTTTTTTTACTTTGGCAAGTAAGTTCAAACTAAAGCGTGTTGGGTCGCTCAAAATTTTATGAGAAGAGATGTGAGGATATTGAATATCAATACGAAAAAATTAAAAGTCTTAAATAAACAGAGCGTTATGATTGGTCATGTGATTTTCAGTATTGAGAAGCGTGTTAGGCAATAAACGCAATATGACGTGTATTGCCTAATGTTTCAGCTATTGTGATTACTTATTTTGTTGCGTGGTATATCGTGAACTGACGATTTTTTTCTAGTGTTTCACAGTGGCCAAATTGGCGTTCAATAATGGGTGGATACTTTAAGAAGCTGTTCGCTACAATGACCATCTGCCCAGCACGCTGTAAATGCTTAGGTGCATCTGATAGCAACTGCTCGGTCGCCGAGTAGCTGGTGTCTAAGCCTGCATGGAACGGAGGATTACTGATAATAAACTGAAAATCTTGTGGAAGATCTGAATAAACATCAGAGGCTAACACGTTCCCTTCGAGGCCGTTTGCTAATAATGTTTGCTTGCTTGATTCAATCGCAAAGGCATTAATGTCACACATATGTAGCGTGATTGACGGGTAACGCAATGCCATAAACGCACCTAATACTCCTGCGCCACAACCGAAGTCGAGTACCTTGCCATGCAATGAAGGCAGGTTTTTAAGAAGTAGTTGGCTGCCAATATCAAACTCACCATGACTAAAGACGCCGGGTAGGCTCTTTACGACTAAGCGCTGCCCATCGAGTTCCACAGGGTAAGACTTGAACCACGATTGAAGATCAAATGAAGTGGGTGCCGAATGGCACTGCCCCCAATAGAAAGAGCAGCGGCGTGCTGAGTCATATTTTTTTATGACGCCATAATCAGCAAACAGTTTTTCAACACTCTTTACTCCAGAGCGATTCTCACCAACCACCACGATCTCAGTGTTTTCTCCCAATGCAGCCAGCGACATTTCAAGCAGCATTTGAGCCTCAGCTTTGGCTTTTGGCCAGTACATTAGGATCATATCGGCGTCGATTGTCTTTGGTAATTCAGCGCCAAAGTGACACGTCAGATTCGGCGATGGATTAAGTTGGCGATAGGTGCAGTAGTTGCTAGTGAAAACAGTGACCTTGTCGCAATGCTGACGTAAATCAATAGGGAATTGATCTTCAATTTCACCAATGACCAGAACACGCTTTCCAGCGAAGTATTCAAGCTGTCTTTCTGCAATCTGGCTGGGAGCGATATAATGCGACATGTTTGGCGTCTCTTAGGAGCATAAAAAAGGACGGGGATTCTCTCATAAACCCCATCCGTAAAAAAGCATTCTAACTGTTATCTTGGCTATCTAAGAAGTCTTTAAACTCTTCTTCATACATATTGAAAAGTACGATGGTGATAGCAAAAATGATGGGGCCGTAAATCAGACCAATCAATCCAAAAAGATGAATACCGCCTAATAGGGAGAAAAATATCATTAGCGTATTCATGCCTGCACTACCTTGCATCAGTAATGGCCTAAGGATGTTATCAATAGATCCGACAACGGCAATGCTCCAAATTGCTAGGAATAGCCCCCATTGGGTCTCACCGGTAAGCAGCAAGTATGCGGTTGCTGGAATCCAAATTAGTGCGGTTCCGACAACAGGGATAAAGGAAGCAAACCCCATCATGGTACCCCAGAATAAACCAGGGAAACCCGCCAGCCACATGCCAAACCCGCCGGCAAAACCTTGGGCAATAGCCGTCAAAAACGAACCCATTACCGCCGATTTTGAGACCTGTTCAATCTCACTGAGTAACCGATCTTCTTGGGTGCGAGAAAACGGTAGGATATGACGAATGGCGGCAATGATTTTGTCGTTGTCACGAAGCAAAAAGAACAAGACAAATAGCATTAAAAAGAAATTCATCAAAAAGCTCGTCGCGTCACCCAGTATTTTGGCACTGATGGCAACAAGATTAGAGCCGAGTGAGGTGGCAAACTCAGCCGCTTTCTTGGCGATGTCTTGTGGGTCGATCTTATCAAACGGTAGGTAGTCATTGATCAAGGCAAGCCCTTTAACGACCCAAGGATGACTAAATACCTCTTGAATGCCACCACCCGTTACCCATTGGTACAGGTTTTGTGAGAAAACCGACCCTTGTTGCACGATGGCGCTAAATACCAACATTAATGGAATGACAATAATAAAAGTCAGGATGGTACAAGACAGCAGGGCGACAATGTTACTGTGATTGGGTAGTTTACGATCTAACCAGTCGTGGATTGGGAACATCAGTAACGATAAAATAAACGCCATTACGATTGAATTGATATAGGGTTCAACAAGCAAATAACAGGCAAAACCCGTAAAAAGCAATGCAATAACTAGGACCCAGTGGCTTGCAGTAACATTCATTTTCGTTTTCACGATCGATCCTTTTCGAGTGAATCTGCACTAAGACCACGTACGCTTCTAGCGAGAGGCACGATGGAATAGAGTAGGGTGTTGAGTTAGGTTGAGCGTAACATCTTATTTTGAGCGTAGTATCTAGTTTATAGTCGGTTGGTAAAGTTTGCTATTAGAGATGTAGCAACCGATTGAATCTTATAATGGACGTAATATATTGAGTGATCAATTTTAATTGCTATTCATGGTTTTGATGACAGGAGAGGGTATGGGGTGTTGCAATAACAAAGGTGATTGTCAATCTACGGTCAAAGCGAGGCGATCAATCCCTTGGTTTTCGCTAATGATTGCAGCGATTATCGTACTGGTTGCTTTTTACTGGCAGGCATAAAAAAGGGCTGAAAGTCAGCCCTTTTGGAATACTTAGTGTTAGAGGATTTATGCTTCGTTAGCTAACATCGCAAAACAGCGATCAGCGGCTTCAAGCGTTGCCTCAATTTCTTTAGATCCATGAGCGAGTGACAGGAAGCTCGCTTCGAATGCTGACGGTGCTAGGTACACACCATGATCGAGCATCATGTGGAAAAAACGCTTAAAGCGTTCGACATCACACTTGGTGACGTCTTCGTAACACGTTACGCTTTCTTGATCGGTAAAGAAAAAGCCAAACATGCCACCCACTTGATTGACCACCAGTGGAATACCACGCTCGTCGGCCAATGCTTTAAACCCATCAGCAAGTTGTTTGGTTTTATTGGCTAGGCGTTGTTCGTTACCCTCTTCAGAAAGTACGGTTAGGCAAGCGTAGCCTGCTGCCATCGCAATAGGGTTACCTGAGAGTGTGCCTGCTTGATAAACAGGGCCAGTCGGCGCAACGTATTGCATTACTTCTTTGCGACCGCCAAATGCGCCAACAGGCATACCACCACCGATAACTTTACCCAATGTTGTTAGGTCCGGTTTGATGTTGTAATACGCTTGAGCGCCACCTTGAGCAACACGGAATCCCGTCATGACTTCATCAAAGATAAGCAGGGCGCCTTCTTCGTCACAAATCTGACGAAGGCCTTCATGAAACCCTTCGACTGGAGGGATACAGTTCATGTTGCCAGCGACAGGCTCAACAATGATACAGGCAATCTCACCTTTGTTTGCAGCAAACAAAGCTTTAACCGACTCAAGGTCATTAAACGTAGCGGTAAGCGTATACTTAGCAAAATCAGCAGGCACGCCTGGAGAACTAGGTTGACCAAGAGTTAATGCACCTGAGCCTGCTTTTACCAGAAGACTATCGGCGTGGCCATGATAACAGCCTTCAAATTTCATGATTTTGTCGCGACCAGTGTAGCCTCGAGCTAGGCGAATCGCGCTCATTGTTGCTTCAGTACCTGAGCTCACCATGCGAAGTTGTTCCATGGATGGAACGAGCTTTCGTACCAACTCCGCCATGTTGATTTCCATCTCAGTCGGAGCACCAAAGCTTAGGCCTCGCTGCGCGGCGTCGATGACTGCCTTACGAATGACTGCATGGTTGTGGCCAAGGATCATTGGTCCCCATGAGCCGACGTAGTCGATGTATGCTCTACCATCAGCATCAAAAATCAAAGGACCATCGGCACGTTCCACAAATATTGGTGAACCACCAACACCGTTGAAGGCACGAACGGGCGAGTTAACGCCTCCAGGGATAGTCTCTTGCGCTTTTTGATACAGCTCTGCTGATTTGGTCATGGAGAATTCCTCTTTGCTTATTCGGACCAAGTGAGCAGCATTGTACATACCCACACAGAATCTAGTAGTGTTTTGAGCACATTTTCGTAAATTGCATCGAGTAATCTAAGTAATATGAATTTGGATCTGTCTAATACTTGAACGAAGCACTCAGGTATTAGATAATCCCTCCAATACAATTAATATTATTTGTTTACTCATCATTCTGGTGAGTCGTTTTTTATCTTCGTAGGGGATGCGAGACCACTGAGTATCGGTGGTGCGCTTGAATTGCGAATGAGTAGCAAGAGAGGTTCCTATGAGTGATGCAGCTATTCCTTTAAATTTTTCTGATGCCGCGGCAACGCGAGTCAACACACTGATTTCAGAAGAAGAAAACCCAGAACTGAAACTACGTGTCTACATTACGGGTGGTGGCTGTAGTGGTTTTCAGTATGGCTTTACCTTTGATGAAAGTGTTAATGATGGCGATACGACGATTGAAAAGTGTGGTGTGACATTGGTGGTTGACCCGATGAGCCTACAATATCTTATCGGTGGCACCGTCGATTACACGGAAGGACTAGAAGGGGCTCGGTTCTTTATCGACAACCCGAATGCGACCACGACATGTGGTTGTGGCGCTTCTTTCAGCGTGTAAATAAAATAAAAAAGAGGCGAATGAGAAGTTCGCCTCTTTTTTTTGTCACGAATTCGCAACAAAATAAGACAAAACAAGGTAGTGTTAACGCTCTACTTCTTGTCTCGATGAGCGCATCGCGTGCATCGGCACATTGAGCTGTAGGATATTGCTCAATGTTGAATACTCTTTTGGAGTGTTTACCGCTTAGTTGACTGAAGGCATAAAAACCCAGTTGGCAGAGGCGCACTATTATAAGGATATATCTATGCCATCGACTCAATCTGGCAACTACTTTTCAAGACGTCCTTGGCTCATCTCTATATTGCTTGTTTTAATCCTTTCCGTTTGGTTGGGTCTTGGCGCAATAAAGGCAGAAGAGGGACCATCCACGCCTGCTCCCGAAGCAGCACCACTTGCTCGTGTGGTTTTCCAATCCTTTGTCGCTGAGAATATTGAAAAGAAGATTGATTTATATGGCCGAACCGCCGCGGATCGAACGGCTAATCTTGGCGCTGAAATTGCCGGTAAGATTATTGGTCTAAGTGTTAAGAAAGGCGATAGCGTTAAGGTTGGCCAACCCATAGCCCAAATTGACAAAGGTGACCTCCCGATTCAGCTTGAACGCGCTCAAGCCATGCTTAATGTTCGACAGCAAGAATTTAATGCTTCTAAGTCTTTGAAGAGCCGAGGCTTACAAGGTGAGGTCGCGTATTCAACCGCAGCGGCTAACCTGACTGAAGCAAAGGCAATGGTGGGGGCCGCAAAGCTGGCCTTAAGGAACACGCTGGTTAAGGCGCCGTTTACCGGTATTGTTGACAGCATTGATATCGAACTCGGCGATTTTGTCTCAGTCGGCGATCCTGTCGCGATGATGATTGATTTAAGTGTGCTCGTGATTGAGGCTGATGTGAGCGAGCGTCATATTCAAAGCTTGTCTGTTGATCAAACCTCGACCATTCGTTTTATCGATGGGCAAAAAGTAACGGGTACGCTGCGCTATATCTCAAGGGTCTCCTCACTTTCTACTAATACCTTTCCTATCGAGATAGAGGTCCCTAACCCTAATCAACGTATTCCTGCCGGTGTGAGTGCAGAAGTTGAACTGGCGCTAGAAGATAATCTGGCGATAAAAATTACTCCAGCTATGTTGGCGTTAGACGAGAGCGGCAATCTTGGTGTTAAGACTCTCCAGCAAGAGAAAGTCGTTTTTGTGCCTATACAGCTGGTCAAGGCTGAGCAGGATGGGGTCTGGTTAACAGGGTTAGGTGAAAGCGTCGATATTATCGTGCTAGGACAAGGCTTTGTTCGTGACGGAGACTTTGTTGAGGCGATCAGCGTTGACCAAGCAAATAGAATTGCTCAACAAGCTGATAATTAGGGGGAAGACGCATGAATGCTTTGATTGATGCGGCACTGTCCCGTTCTCGAACGATGATCAGTTTGCTTGTTCTGATCCTAATTGCGGGCGTAGTGACATACAATACGATTCCCAAGGAATCGAGCCCTGATATTACTATCCCTATCATTTATGTCTCTGTTGGGCATCAGGGTATCTCCCCAGATGACAGTGAGCGCCTATTGGTTCGTCCGCTAGAAAAAGAGCTGCGCTCCATTGAGGGTGTGAAGGAAATGACGGCAACGGCCTCTGAGGGACATGCCTCCGTTACGCTTGAATTTAATGTGGGTGTCGACCTTACTCAGGCGATGGCCGACGTTCGTGATGCGGTAGACTTAGCTAAACCGAAGCTGCCTGATGACAGTGACGAGCCAACGGTCAATGAAGTGACGTTTGCCTCTCAGCAACCCGTATTATCTGTCGTGCTCTATGGATCGGTACCTGAGCGCACTATTGTGCAAATCGCCCGCCAGCTGCGTGATAAGCTTGAAAGTTACCGACAGGTATTAGAGGTGGACATCGCAGGTGATCGTGATGATATCGTTGAGATTGTCGTCGACCCACTATTGATGGAAAGCTATGGGTTGGATCAAGGTGATATCTATAACCTGATTGCGTTGAATAACCGCGTAGTCGCGGCCGGATTCGTTGATACTGGCTATGGTCGATTCTCGGTTAAAGTTCCGTCCGTGTTCGAAACGCTCAAAGATGTTCTCGAGCTGCCTGTAAAAGTTGATGGCAAGCAGGTGATTACTTTTGGTGACGTCGCAACGGTGCGTCGAGCATTTAGAGATCCAGATAGCTTTGCGCGACTCGATGGGGAATCGGCCGTTGTTTTGGATATCAAAAAGCGCGCGGGTGAGAATATCATTGAGACGGTCGCCTTGGTCAAAGAAGTGATGCATCAGGCATCTCTGTTACCCGAGTGGCCAAATAATCTTCAGGTTAGATACACCAAAGATGAATCAAAAGATGTGAAGATCATGCTTAATGATCTGCAAAACAATGTGCTGTCAGCGATTATTTTAGTCGTCATTGTTATCATCGCGATCCTTGGTATGCGTACCGCGATGTTAGTGGGCGTATCCATTCCTGGCTCATTTCTTACCGGTTTACTTGTGTTGTCTGTCTTCGGTTTGACGGTCAACATTATTGTCTTATTTTCACTGATTATGGCTGTTGGAATGCTGGTGGATGGCGCTATTGTTGTGACGGAATTCGCCGACCGACGAATGCAAGAAGGCACGCCAAGAAAAGAAGCCTATGCGGATGCAGCCAAGCGCATGGCTTGGCCTATTACCGCTTCCACGGCGACAACGTTGGCAGCATTTGCACCTTTATTATTCTGGCCGGATACCACGGGCGAGTTTATGAAATTCCTCCCGTTAACCTTGATCGCGACCTTGACCGCATCATTAGTAATGGCGTTGTTATTTGTTCCTGTTCTTGGAGGCCTGTTTGGTAAGCCTCAATATGTTTCCAGCGCGCAGCAAGCCAAGATGGTGGCGTTACATGACGGAGAGTTTGATAAAGCAACCGGCATTACCAAGCTCTATTATCAGACCCTTGCGGTGGCTATTGAGCATCCACTTAAAATATTGATGTTGGCGATTTTTATCGCGATAGGGGTTGGCGTCACGTACAACAAAGCGGGCTTAGGGGCTGAGTTTTTCCCTGAGGTTGACCCCCCTTATTTTAATGTCAAGGTGCGCTCTCACGGTGACTTGTCGATCAATGAAAAAGATCAAGTCATGAGTGTGGTGGAAAAAGTCATGCTCAATCATGATGAGTTTGAGAGTGTTTACACAAAAACGGGTGGTGAGAGCGAGATTGGCAACATACAGATCACCCCTGTTGATTGGCAAGACAGGCGTCGTGTTAACGTTATTATTGAAGAGCTCAAGCAAACAACCGACCAATTTGCTGGCGTGGAAATTGAGTATAAATTTCCAGACGCAGGGCCGCCTGTCGAGCATGATTTAGTGGTTGAGCTTTCGGCGCGTTTCCCTGAGCGATTGGATGAAGCCGCGAAAATAGTTAGGCGCTGGGCAGACAGTAGCCATAAGTTAACCAACATCAGCGACTCGTCTAGCAAACCAGGCATCGATTGGCAGATTGATATCCGTCGAGACGATGCTGCTCGATTTGGTGCCGATGCGAGTCTTGTTGGAAACACCGTACAATTTGTTACCAACGGCCTGAAAATTGGCGATTACTTACCGGATGATTCGACGGAAGAAGTGGACATTTTGGTGCGTTTTCCTAATGACAAACGGGACATTGGTCGTTTTGATGAACTACGTGTCAAAACCCCTGTCGGTTTAGTGCCTATTACTAACTTTGCCGAGATTACACCACAACCTAAACAAGATACGATCGAGCGGCTTGATGGTATTCGAATCATTAATGTTAAAGCAGATATGGCTGAGGGCTTTAACCTGGCGATTGAGCTACTGGCATTTCAGCAATCACTTGATGCGCTTGAGCTTCCTGCGGGCATTGACGTTAGGATTCGTGGCCAAAATGAAGAGCAGAAGAACTCGTCTGAATTTCTGCAAAGTGCCTTCTTGGTCGCATTGGCGGTCATGGCGCTTATCTTGATCACGCAATTTAACAGTTTCTACCAGGCGTTGCTGATTTTGAGTGCGGTGATTTTTTCTACGGTTGGTGTTTTCGCTGGCTTGCTGATTTTCCAACGCCCGTTCGGGATCATCATGTCAGGTATCGGTGTGATCGCGTTAGCAGGGATCGTGGTTAACAACAATATCGTACTTATCGACACTTACAATCAATTGCTCAAGCGAGGCTTGGATAAACGAGAAGCAATTTTGAGAACAGGGGTACAACGTTTAAGGCCGGTATTATTAACCACAGTGACAACGATCTTGGGGTTAATGCCAATGGTGCTAGAAATGAACATTGATCTCATTAACCAAAAGATAGAGTTTGGGGCTCCAAGCACACAATGGTGGTCTCAACTTGCAACGGCGATTGCTGGAGGCTTGGCGTTTGCGACGGTGTTAACCTTGGTGCTTACGCCTTGTTTATTAATGCTTGGCAAAAATGTACACAGTACAACCACCTCAGAGCCCAAGCGCTGGAAGTTTTGGCGTAAGAAGCCCCAAAATACGCCAACAGCCGTGACTCCACCAACAATAGCTCCAAGCTCTGAGTAAGCGGCGTTAAATGATGATGTCATAAACTAGGCCCCGTAAGGGGTCTTTTTTATACTATTGATGATGAATGTTGCTGATTACAGATGTTATAACAATGGTTTTGTCTGCTAATTCGCTCTAGGCGATAGTATTTTATACTTAATTTTGCGGGTGTTTGAGATTATATGTTGGATTTAATCTCATCGTAGTGACAAATTATTGCATTTGCGAGGGAATGAAGAATAGTGTTTTTTTTGAGACCTAAACATTGTTAGACCTTGTGATAAGAAAGCGTTACAGTTGTTGCGTAAACGGTGTGCTTGTTATGACTGGCACAACGACATAGCCGAAAAATGAGTGATTTCGATTAGGCTACGAATAAGCCCTAACTATGTAAAACCAGCTCTTCAAGCCATCTGTTTGTCGAGATAACTGGTAAGGAGCAAATATGGAAAACCCTACCCCAGACATGTTATCTGGCGCTGAGATGATCGTTCAATCTTTGATTGATGAAGGCGTACAGCAAATCTTTGGCTACCCTGGTGGCTCAGTCCTCGATATTTATGATGCACTCCATCAAAAACAAGAAGATATCCAACACGTTTTAGTTCGACACGAGCAAGCAGCCACTCACATGGCGGATGGATATGCTCGTGCGACAGGTAAACCTGGTGTGGTACTTGTTTGTTCAGGTCCTGGCGCTACCAACACGATTACCGGTATTGCAACGGCGTACATGGACTCCATTCCAATGATCGTGTTGTCCGGTAACGTTCCGAATAACCTGATTGGTAACGATGCATTCCAAGAATGTGACATGGTCGGCGTATCTCGCCCGGTAGTGAAACATAGTTTCCTATTAAAACGCGCGGAAGATATTGCGGATACCATTAAAAAAGCCTTCTACATTGCCTCGACTGGACGCCCTGGTCCGGTTGTTGTTGATATCCCAAAAGATGTCATGAACCCGCAAATAAAATTTCCTTACGAGTATCCTGAGTCGGTCGCATTACGTTCATACAACCCAACGACATCAGGACACAAAGGACAGATTAAAAAAGCACTGAAAACCATTCTAGAAGCGAAGAAACCGGTACTGTATATCGGTGGTGGCGCTGTGATGGCGGAAGCAGATCAGCAGATAGCTAAGCTCTCTGAGACATTAAATCTCCCAGTCGTTAGTACCTTGATGGGGTTAGGCGCATTCCCAGGCACTCATAAGAATGCCTTAGGTATGCTGGGTATGCACGGTACGTACGAAGCCAATATGGCGATGCATGAAGCGGATTTGATTTTTGGCGTTGGGGTTCGCTTTGATGACAGAACCACAAATAATCTCGACAAATACTGCCCAAATGCAAAAGTTGTGCACATTGATATTGATCCATCGTCGATCTCAAAAAATGTGCGAGCGGATGTGCCGATTGTCGGCTCTGCTGATGTGATTTTAGATGCCATGCTGAAACTTCTCGTTGAGCAGGGTGGCAGCAATGATGAACAAGCGCTTGATGCATGGTGGACTGAGATTGAAAGCTGGCGTGAACGTCAGTGCCTAAGCTATGAAAAGTCCGCGGACCGTATCAAGCCGCAACAAGCCATTGAGGTACTTCATAAACTGACAGAAGGGAACGCATACGTCGCGTCCGATGTCGGTCAGCATCAAATGTTTGCTGCATTGTATTACCCATTTAATAAGCCACGTCGTTGGATCAACTCTGGTGGTCTTGGAACCATGGGCTTTGGTTTCCCTGCAGCGATGGGGGTAAAGTTTGCGTATCCGGATGAAGAAGTGGTTTGCGTAACCGGTGATGGTAGTATCCAGATGAATATTCAGGAACTGTCCACGGCAATGCAATATGGCATTCCAGTAAAAATCATCAATCTAAACAACCGATTCTTAGGTATGGTTAAGCAATGGCAAGATATCATTTATCAAGGCCGTCACTCTAATTCTTACATGAGTTCAGTTCCTGACTTTGCCGCTATCGCAGAGGCGTACGGTCACGTTGGCATTCGTATTTCTCATCCTGATGAGCTAGAAGAAGGGCTAAAGAAAGCCTTATCAATGAAAGACCGTTTGGTTTTTGTTGATATCAATGTTGATGAAACTGAGCATGTTTACCCGATGCAAATCAAAGGGGAAGGCATGGACAAGATGTGGTTGAGCAAGACGGAGAGAACATAATATGAAGCACATTATTTCACTACTTATGGAAAACCAACCTGGGTCGTTATCACGTGTGGTTGGCTTATTTTCTCAACGTGGCTATAACATTGAATCATTGAACGTGTCACCCACTGACGATGAAACGTTATCTCGTTTGAACATCACAACCGCTTCTAGTGAAATGCAGTTGGAGCAGATTCAAAAACAACTGCATAAACTCATCGATGTCTTAAAGGTGCAAGAGGTTACGGCGGTTGAGCACATTGAACGTGAATTGATGATGGTGAAAGTAAAGGCAAGTGGTTTTGCTCGAGCAGAAGTCAAACGCACGGCGGATATCTTTCGAGGTCAGATTGTCGACGTCACCGCATCCCAATACACCGTTCAACTGGCTGGTACCAGCGAAAAGCTCGATGCATTTATTACGGCATTGTCTGAAGTGACAGAGGTTGTTGAAGTCGCTCGTAGTGGTATTGTCGGTATTGCTCGTGGTGAGCGTGCACTTAAAGCGTAAGAGTAGAATTAGGAGACGGCAGTCTTAACTTTACTCATATAAGCGAATAAAGCGACGGATAAGTTATAAAAAAGCGAACCATTATGATGGTTCGCTTTTTGCTATTTGGCGTTAGTAACTCAATAGCGTGTTACTAACGTTGAAGCGAGGCACTACCCTTCAATTTCAACAAACGGTGCTGGTTCTTCAATGATTGGTCTCATTGGTTCTTCCTCTGGTACTTGAGGTGCAGGTGCCGCTTCAGGTTTGACTTCTGTATTGAGTTTTTCTTCGGTCTCGGCAAACTGGAATGCGCGGATAACTTGTTTTACTCCGGAGACATTTCGCGCGATGTCGGTTGCTACATCGGCGTGTTCCTTAGAGACATAGCCCAGTAAGAAGACTTCTTTGTTTTCAGTGATAACTTTAATTTTTACACCGTTAAGACGCTCATCAGTGAGGAGTGCTGATTTAACCTTAGTCGTCAGCCAGCTATCATTACTCATCTCAGTAAATCCGAGTGGCGAATTGATGCGTATTTGGTTGTACACGCGTTTTACGCCATCCAGTGCTGACACTCGAGCGTCGAGTTGGTTTTTTAGCTCTTCGGTTTTGGCTTGCCCCATTAAGACAACAGTACCTCGTTGAGAGCTTGCAACGACTCTAACTTGACCGACGAATGGTGCTTTGTTGGTCATGCCGGCGACCTCAGATTCAAGGGCGCTGTCGTTCCATATTTCTTTGGTTGAGCGAGTGTCGGTAACCAGGTTAACGGTGGTTGCGGCACCAGCCACAAACAATCCCGCACAACCAGACAAAAAGACGCTCATTACTAGTAAGGTGATGGTTTTATACATTTTCATTGCGTTACTCTTCATGCGCAGGGAAAAGGACCTGATCGATGAGATCACATAAGCAGTGTAATGTCACCATATGGACCTCATGGATTCGAGATGTGCGGTGAGACGGGATACGAATCTCCACATCATTTTCGCCCAGTAAACCGGCCATTTCACCACCGTCTTTACCGGTGAAAGCGATGATGGTCATATCTCGAGTCACTGCGGCTTCCATCGCTTTAAGAACATTTTTACTGTTACCGCTAGTCGAAATCGCTAATAAGATATCGTCAGTCTGGCCAAAGGCTCGAACTTGTTTCGCGTAAATGTCTTCAAAGTTATAGTCGTTTGCAACGGCTGTCATTGTTGTGCTGTCTGTTGTCAGCGCCATTGCTGGCAGGCTTGGTCGCTCAGTTTCAAAGCGATTGAGTAAACTGGAAACAAACTGTTGAGCATTAGCAGCTGAGCCGCCATTTCCGCAACAAAGAATTTTATGACCGTTGAGAAGTGTTGCCACCATAGCTTGAGCTGCATGGGTAATGGCGTCTGGCAGCGCTTCAGCTGCTGCAATTTGAATCTGAATGCTCTCAGTAAAGCTTTCTTTAATGCTATCGCGCATGGTTATCCTTGAGTAATCGCGTTTTTTATCCATTCGATATCATCGCCATTATTATGAATAGCGACGACATCAAACCGAAATTCAGTATCGTAAGGAGATAAGCCGTTGCTCATAAGCCAAACCATCGCTGCTTTTTGCAGCTTTTTGGCTTTAGATGGGGTCACCATCTCTTGAGCACTGCCATATTGACGACTTTGACGATATTTTACCTCAACAAAGACAAGGCATGTAGCGTCTTTCATGATGAGATCGAGTTCACCGCATTTTACGGTGTAGTTTTTCGTTAACGTATTTAGGCCTTGCTGGCCTAAATACGTTTGCGCTAGGTCTTCGTAGTGCTGACCAATTTTACGTTTGTCCACGGGGGTTGCAGGTGGTTTATTCGCTGGCGCTTTCTGCCACGGTAGTCGCATTAGGCGATTCCAATTCGTTGCTTTCTTCCGTTTTGTCATCAGCGCTAGTCGTCTGTGATTTTGCTTGACCGTGCACTCCCCATGCAATCTGTCGTTGTACTACACAGTTTGAATCAATCGTGAGTGTCCCAGTTTGCCCATCAACAGAGTAACCTTCCACGGCCTTGAGTTGAGGAAGCTCTTTAGTGAGAGCGTAGGCATCCATACCAAGGGCTTGCAAACGTTTCTCAGCGTTTGAGCTCTTAGGCCAAAACTTGCTGATCTGCGCCTCTAGCTGTTCATCCTCTTCGATTAGCATTGGAATATCACTGTAAACCACACCAGTAAGGTCTTCATATTGACGCTTGCTAGAGTTACTGTGCGAGTCAGCAAACAACTTAGGTTGGCTGGCATCAGGGTTGATGGCAACCTCAATGAACGGCTTAATCAGTGTTAAGTCAGCCCCGTTAGCGACAATGTACACGGAATCAATATCTCGACGGCTTCTCGGCTGATTTTCTAGCTTCATGCCTGTGAGGGCTTCCATCTGAGCGATGCGTTGCTGGCTTTCTTGTAACCCAAACACATTGTTGATGGTCTTTTGCAGTTGTGCGCGGCTACTGTACTGAGCCACAGCAATGTTGTTCGGGCTTAGTTTTGCCCACTCTTCTTCAAAGGCCTTGACGACACGATTACCTAATGAGCTTTTCGGTGCAAGAATTAATGGGTAAGCATAATTTTCTTGTGATAAGTGCTTGGCAGCCTGTGTGACTTCTTGTTCAGGCGAAAGCGTTAGGTAGCACATGGCTTGCGTTGGCTCGATAGTGGTTGGAATGTTCAACGCTAGAGCTGGTATCGGCTTTTCTGCGGAAAGCTGCGCCTGTTGTAGCTTTTCAACATTTTCCTTGATCAATGGACCCACAATAAAGTCGACATTGTTGGCGATAAGTCGCGCTTTAATGTCGCTGGCTGAGGTTTCATGGGTATCGATCACGGTAAACGTGGCATCAGGATCGCGCTGCGTGTCATCCATTGTCGCCATCATGAAGCCATCACGGACCAATTGAGCTTGTTTAGCGTACTTCCCCGTTAATGGAAGGAGTAACGCTGTGCTGTGCGGCGTGGATATCTCAAGGTTAAGTATATCGTAGATGCTCTGTGGGGTATAAACCGCAGCTGGGTGATTATTATTTTCTGCTAACCAGTTTTTTAAGGTGTTTTGCAATTGAGGCAGGCTAGTGCTGAGTGCTTTCATGTAGCTTGCAAGCTGAACCCATCCATCAAGGATCTCTTCTTCTGGCTTAATCTCTAACTGCGAGAGTTGCTCCCCTGAGTATTGGTTGAGGTTATGCCAAATTTTTGCATTGATTGCTTCTTGCTGCTCGCGTGGCGCAAAGCTGGCCATCGCCACATACTCGCGGCTGGATTCAAAATAGTTACCCATCTGCTCTAAGCTTTGGCCTCGTAGCTGATGATAGTGCATCCATTGTTGCTGCAGTAGTGGCCACTCAGCAGGCAGATTGAGCTGCAAATAAGCATCTTGTGCGTTGCCTTGTGCGAGGTTTAACTCAGCACGAGCTAACTGCCACTCAGCTTGTTGAATCGTCGTTAGGTTTTGCTTGGCTAAGCGATTAGAAAGGCGCTGCGCTTGATCGTAGTTACCTTCTTGAATAGAGGCTTTGAAGGCAAGAATGAGCCATTCATTAGCAAACCCACCCTGATCGCTGTCGGCACGCATCAAATACACTTCAGAAGATGAGGTGGGTGCCATCGTAATATCAACGCTGCTTGGCGCGCTTGGTTGAGTTGAACAAGCGGCAATGGACAGGGCCAATGCAATGGGCGTTAGCAGACGCGTTACACTATTTCTTTTACGGTTCATCATTGCCATGAGCTCTTTAATCACTATTCGTGTAAAATCATTATATTAATCGTTGAAGTGATGGTAAACAAATGACAAGCAACAAAACCATTCATATTGAGCAACCAACGCTCTTTATTGTGCCAACTCCCATTGGGAACCTTGGTGATATCACGCATAGGGCACTAGAGGTGTTGCATAGTGTGGATATTATTGCCGCTGAAGATACCAGACATACTGGCAAACTTCTTTCTCACTTCAATATACAAACTAGAACATTTGCGCTTCATGATCACAATGAGCAACAAAAAGCACAAGTTTTAGTTGAAAAATTGTTATCTGGCGAGTCCATTGCCTTGGTATCAGATGCTGGGACTCCACTCATTAGCGATCCAGGGTATCATCTTGTATCACAATGTCGTCAAGCTGGCGTTAATGTTGTGCCATTACCTGGTGCATGTGCGGTGATCACGGCGTTAAGCGCCTCAGGCCTTCCTTCTGACCGATTCAGCTTCGAAGGCTTTTTACCTGCCAAGAGCAAAGGACGCAAAGATAAATTTCTAGAGATTGCTAAAGCTGAGCGTACCTGTATTTTCTATGAATCACCACACCGTATTACGGAATCTATGGCTGATATGTTGGAAGTGTTAGGCCCAGACCGTGAAGTTGTGTTGGCACGAGAGTTAACCAAAACGTTTGAAACAATCCAAGGCTTACCTTTGGGAGAGCTCATTGAATGGATAGCAGAAGACGCTAACCGTAAGCGCGGCGAGATGGTGTTGTTAATTCACGGGCACCGCGAGGCGGCGATCGAAGGTTTACCGGATGAAGCCACGAGAACACTCGGTATTTTAGTTAAAGAGCTGCCATTAAAGAAAGCGGCAGGCATGACGGCTGAAATTTATAACCTTAAAAAGAACGCTCTTTACAAATGGGGGCTAGAAAACCTTGAGTAATTGCGCGCGCTCCTATACAATCCGCGGCCTGAAGTTGACCAGATAGTCGCTGCTTCATTGACGTCCCCTTGAGCTTGTCTTGGGGGAGACTGATGGAGGGGAGGAAAGTCCGGGCTCCACAGAGCAGGGTGCCAGGTAACGCCTGGGGGGCGTGAGCCCACGACAAGTGCAGCAGAGAGAAGACCGCCGATGGCTCTATTTCTTCGGAAAGAGCACAGGTAAGGCTGAAAGGGTGCGGTAAGAGCGCACCGGACGACTGGTAACAGTTCGTTGCAAGGTAAACTCCACCCGGAGCAAGACCAAATAGGCTTTCACATTGCGCGGCTCGCGTAAGGGAGCGGGTAGGTTGCTTGAGCCAGTGAGCGATTGCTGGCCTAGACGAATGGCTATCACCGCTTAGGCGGATACAAAACCCGGCTTATAGGTCAACTTCACCTTTTAAGAAAAACCCATTACAAATTGATTTTGTGATGGGTTTTTTGCTTTTTTATCACCTATCTTTACGTTAGGCTGAACTTAACCAGATGACGTTACTTCGTGAAATCAGTACACTTGTCATCTTTGACCTACGCAACTCTTGAGATCACCAATGAGCGAATCTTTTCAACACGTTTCAGTTTTACTGCATGAATCCATCGATGGCTTAGCGATTAAGCCCGACGGTATCTATATTGATGGCACATTTGGTCGTGGTGGTCACAGTCGTCAAATTCTTTCTCAATTGGGTGAAAACGGTCGCCTGTATAGCATAGACCGTGATCCTCAAGCCATTGAAGAAGCAAAGAAAATTCAAGACCCTAACTTTACTATTATCCATGGCCCATTTTCAGGTATCGCGGAATACGCGCAGCGTTATGATCTCGTCGGCAAGGTCGATGGGGTGTTACTTGATCTTGGCGTATCGTCACCGCAGCTTGATGACGCGGAGCGTGGCTTTAGTTTTATGAACGATGGCCCGTTAGACATGCGTATGGATCCAACATCTGGAATGCCAGTGTCGCAATGGCTAGCGCACGCAGATTTGGACGATATCACTTGGGTGATCCGTGAATTTGGTGAAGATAAACACGCGCGCCGTATTGCTAAAGCCATTGTTGCGCACCGTGAAGATGAAGAAAAAGAGCCGTTAACACGTACTGGTCAACTTGCAAAATTGATCTCAGATGCGGCTCCAAAAAGCTTTAAAGAAAAGAAACACCCTGCGACGCGTAGCTTTCAAGCCTTCCGTATCTATATCAACAGTGAGCTTGATGAGATTGAAACGGCATTGAAGGGCGCGGCCAGTATTCTTGCTCCTGAAGGGCGCTTATCCGTGATTAGTTTTCACTCGCTCGAAGACCGTATGGTGAAGCACTTTATTCGTAAGGAAAGCCGTGGACCTCAGGTTCCACATGGTATCCCTATGACGGAGGCGCAAATTAAAGCCTTAGGTAGCCCGAATCTTAAAGCGGTTGGAAAAGCGAGAAAGCCAACCGAGCAAGAAGTGGAAGTGAATACACGCTCAAGAAGTTCAGTACTTCGTATCGCAGAAAAACTATAGCGGACGAGCCGGATGTCTAACGAAACTAAGCATAATCTCGCCAAAGTGATACTGTTTGACCTCTTAACCGTCGGTCGAGTGCCACTTATTATTCTTATGCTTATTTTTGCCACGGCAATGGGGGTGGTATTCGCCACCCACCATACTCGACAAGCGGTGAATGAAAAAGACATGGCATTGCAAGAGCGTGATCGACTTGATAACGAATGGCGAAATTTGTTGTTGGAAGAGAATGCGCTCTCAGAACATAGTCGTGTTCAGGCTATGGCGAAGCAAGAGCTTGATATGCATCGTCCTGATGCGAGCAAGGAAGTAGTGGTTTCTCTCAAATGACAAGCAAAAAAGCGACGAACCCTCCCAAGAAAAAAACACCACCGCAATCTCCACCACCAACGATCATTCCTTGGCGCTTTCGCACGGTACTAGGAGCTATCATTGTCATTTTCTTTGCGCTGCTTGCTCGTATTGGTTATATCCAGGTGATTGAGCCAGATAACCTGATCAAACAAGGGGACTTGCGTACGGTTCGAGTGAAGGCGTTGCCATCGGCTCGCGGAATTATTTCCGACCGAAATGGTGAACCATTAGCGGTCAGTGTCCCAGTACAAGCTGTCTGGGCCGATCCCGCTACGATATTTAAGAATGGCGGCTTTGACGAAATTGATCGTTGGCATGCCCTTGCCGATGTTCTTGGCCTTGACCGCAAAGGCTTAATCACCAAGATTAACAAGAATAAATCGCGCCGCTTTATATACCTGCAGCGCCAAGTAAGCCCGGCGATGGCTAAATACATTAAGGAGCTCAAGCTATCCGGAATCGGGTTAAAGGCGGAATCTCGTCGTTATTATCCCGCCGGAGAAGTGAGCTCTCATCTTGTTGGTGTCACGGGTATCGATGGTCACGGCTTAGAAGGGGTTGAGCGTAGCTATGATAAATGGCTCACTGGCGAAGCCGGTAAGCGAATTATTCGCAAAGATCGCTATGGTCGTGTTGTCGAAAATATTTCTCTTGAAGAACGAGAAGAAGGCAAGCCACTTGAATTAACTATTGATCAGCGTTTACAAGCCATTGCCTATCGGGCGGTTAAACAGGCTGTTGCAGATTATCGCGCCACCTCTGGTAGTGCGGTGATGATTGATGTAGAGAGTGGCGCGGTATTGGCAATGGTCAACGCGCCGTCATACAACCCCAATAATCGAAGCTCTCGCCAATCATTTACGATGCGAAATCGAGTGATCACCGATTCACTGGAACCAGGTTCAACCGTGAAACCGTTTGTGGTGCTTGCGGCATTAGAGGCGGGTACTGCCAATGATAAAACCGTGATCGATACGGGTAATGGCATCATGCAAATTGGAGGTAGCCGGGTACGTGACACCTCCAAGGTTGGCAAGGCTGATCTGGCAAAAATCTTACAAAAATCGAGTAATATCGGTGTTGCTAAGTTGGCACTTGATATGCCACTGGAAGCCTTATTAGGCATGTACAGCTCTATCGGGTTTGGGCAGGTATCTGGCCTTAACCTTGTAGGAGAAGCGTCGGGTATTTTCCCTAACCGTCGTCGCTGGTCAAAGTTTGAAATTGCGACACTCGCGTTTGGCTATGGTATCTCCATTACGCCGTTACAGTTGGCGCACGCTTATGCCACGTTAGGCAATGCGGGTCTGTATCAACCAGTACACATCATAGAAAATAATCAGCAAGACCTCTCGAAACAAGTCATGGACCATGACAATGCCCAGCAAGTCCTACATTACCTTGAGGGGGTGACTCAACCCGGTGGTACGGCGACACGAGCGGCGGTACCGGGTTATCGAGTCGCGGCTAAAACGGGTACCTCGCGTAAAGCCAGTGCCGGAGGCTACAGCGATGAGTATGTGGCATTAACGGCCGGTATTGCACCCGTGAGTCACCCTAAGGTTGCTTTGGTTGTGGTGATTAATGAACCGCAAGGTGATCAATATTATGGCGGTTCGGTGGCAGGACCTGTGTTCTCAGAAATTATGAAAGGGGCGTTACAGATTCTTAATGTGGCGCCTGACGAAAATCAGTTTCAAAAATAAGTGAGTGATTCTTATGTTGACGCCTTTGACATTAACCGCGTTACTTGAGCCTTGGCTTAATGTCGATAACGACGTAGTTCCCAATGATGCACTCAAAAACATCATGGTCTCAAACCTTGAGCTGGATAGTCGAGCGATAGAAGCGGGGGACACGTTTGTCGCCATTATTGGTCATGAGGTCGATGGTCGTCGATTTATTGACAATGCGCTGGCCGCTGGTGCGACGAGTGTGATTGCTCAAACCACCGATGAAAGCCAGCATGGTCAAGTAGATACGTCGGGGGCTTCTCCCGTTATCTATCTCTACGATCTTGGTCGCTTTCTTTCGGAGCTTGCTGCGCGTTTATACCGTTACCAACAATCGGTGATAGGTATTACTGGCACGAATGGAAAAACCACAATCGCGCAATTAATCGCGCAATGGTTTGAATTACTTGGTCACCCCGCTGCCGTCATGGGCACGACAGGTAATGGTTTTTTGCAGCAGCTAGAAGTGGCAAAAAATACCACGGGTAACGCCATTGAAGTCCAGAAAACATTATCAAAACTTGATGCTCAAGGGGCGGCCTACACGGCAATGGAGGTATCTTCTCATGGCTTGGTTCAAGGGCGCATTGCTGCTGTTCCCTTTACGCTAGGTATCTTTACCAACCTAAGTCGTGACCACTTGGATTACCATGGCACGATGGGCGAGTACGAAACCGCGAAGAAATTGTTATTTACCGCTCATCAATGCAAACATGCGGTGTTTAATATCGATGACGATGTCGGCATGCGTTGGCTAGAAGCGCGTCCAGATGCGATAGCGGTGTCGGTTAATGGCCTTCAAAAAGGCGAGCAATCACTGTGGGCGAGTAATGTTCAGTACAGTGAAAGTGGCATTACCGTGCGTTTTGAGGGCTGTTTTGGTTCCGGCGAGCTTCAAGCGCCGCTCATTGGTCAGTTTAATGCCTGCAATGTGATGTTGGCGTTTGCCGCTTTATTACGCCTGGGCTTTGATAAAATGCAGCTGATTGAATGTGCTAAAAATCTTCAGCCTGTGTTAGGACGCATGGAGCTATTCCAAGTCGCTAACAAGCCTAAAATAGTTGTCGATTACGCCCATACACCTGATGCTTTGGAAAAAGCATTGCAAGCGTTGCGCGTTCATTGCGAGGGTAAGCTTTGGGTCATTGTTGGTTGTGGTGGCGATCGCGACAAAGGCAAGCGTCCAATGATGGCATCGATAGCTGAGCAGTTGGCTGATTATGTCGTTCTCAGTGATGATAACCCACGTGGCGAAATGCCATCGGCGATCGTGGATGACATGTTAGCAGGGATGAAAAAACCGGCAGCGGCTATGATTGAGCACAGTCGTTTTGAGGCAGCTAAAATAGCCTTAGCCCAAGCGGGTACGTCGGATATCATTTTACTCGCCGGCAAGGGCCATGAAGACTATCAAATCATCGGTCAAAAATCGGTCCATTATTCCGATCGTGAGTCGGCTGCTACCCTACTAGAAATCGAATTGTGATAGGAGTCGAATATGATTACGCTGACGTTATCTGACATTACCCGTGCGGTAGGTGGCACCTTGATGGTCGGTGAGCATACCAAGTGTGCAGGCCCTGAAATGTTGATCGAGGCCGTGACAACCGATACCCGAGCGATTGAGCAAGGTGCATTATTTATCGCCTTGGTCGGTGAGCGATTCGATGCACATGATTTTGTCGTTCACGCTAAGGATAGCGGCGCTGTCGCCGTTATTGTCGAGAGAAAACTTGATGTTGATGTGACACAAATTGTGGTTGACGACTCATTAAAGGCGCTCGGTCACCTTGGTGAATACGTTCATCAGCAAGCGAAATCTAAAAATAGACAGTCTAAAACCGCTAAAACGATTGGCATTACAGGCAGCTGCGGGAAGACAACGGTTAAAGAAATGGTGGCAAGTATCCTTAACCAACAAGGGCAAGTTCTCTATACGGCTGGGAACTTTAATAATGATATTGGTGTTCCGCTGACGTTATTAAGAAGCACGGAAAATGATGACTTCTCTGTCATTGAGATGGGCGCAAATCATGTGGGTGAAATTGCCTACACGACACAGTTGACTCATCCTGATATTGCCATTGTAAATAATGTGGCTGAGGCCCATCTAGAAGGGTTTGGTTCTCTACAAGGCGTAAAGCAAGCTAAGGGTGAGATATACCAAGGCTTAGAGCCATCTGGAACCGCCTTGGTGAATCTCGACAGCCAGGGTGGCGAGTTATGGAATGATGTCTTAAGCGATAAAAAAGTGGTGACTTTTGCCCAGCAAAACCCTGACGCAGACTACTTCGCTTCTGACATAGTAATGTCATCGCAAGGGAGTTCGTCCTTTACACTGCACACGCCTATTGGGCAAGTTGCGATAGAGCTTGGTTTGATCGGTCTTCATAATGTCAGTAACGCCATTGCCTCTGCAGCGTTAGCGGTGCAATGCGATAGCTCGTTATTACAGATTCAGCTAGGGTTGAAAACCTTGAATAAGGTCAAAGGACGTGTCGAGGTAGAAAAACTCACCGAGACCATTACCTTGATTGATGACAGTTACAATGCCAGCGTACCGGCCATGAAAGCCGCGGTAGACCTACTCTCGCAGTTCAATGGAGAGCGCTGGTTGATTTTGGGCAACATGGCAGAATTGGGGCATGAAAGCCTTGCACTTCACAAAGAAGTCGGACAACATGCTGCACCTTTCGCATTCGACCATGTTTTAACCTATGGTGAAGATGCGAAAGTCATCAGTGACCTTTGCAGTGGTATGCATTTCCAAAGTCACGACGTTATGCTCGATTACATTGAGCAACATCTACTATTATTAAATCAGACCTCTCACACCTTGTTGGTGAAAGGGGCGAACAGTGCTGGTATGTTCAAGATCGCGACGGCACTGAAGGAGAATTTTTCATGATCATTTGGCTTGCTGAGCTACTCCAGCCATACTTTTCTTTCTTTCGTCTTTTCGAATACCTGTCATTTAGAGCGATTGTCAGTGTGTTAACCGCGCTTGGGCTGTCTTTATGGATGGGGCCTAAAATGATTGCCAAATTGCAAATGCTGCAAATTGGCCAAGTGGTGCGAAACGAAGGTCCAGAATCTCACTTTAGTAAGCGTGGCACACCAACAATGGGTGGTGTGATGATCTTATTTACGATTACGTTTACGGTCTTGCTTTGGTCAGATTTGACCAATCCTTACGTATGGGCTGTCTTGGTGGTATTGCTGGGTTTTGGCGCCGTTGGTTTTGTCGATGATTATCGTAAAGTCGTACGTAAGAACACGGACGGCTTGATAGCTCGTTGGAAGTATTTTTGGCAGTCTGTGATTGCGTTGGTGGTTGCATTTGCACTGTACGCACATGGCCAAGATACGGCGGCTACGCAGCTTGTTGTACCATTTTTCAAAGATATTATGCCTCAAATGGGGCTGTTCTATATCGTCTTTACTTATTTCGTTATTGTTGGAACCAGTAATGCCGTCAACCTGACCGATGGTCTTGATGGCTTAGCTATTATGCCAACGGTATTGGTGGCAGCAGGTTTTGCTGTGATTGCCTGGGCAACGGGTAACGTGAATTTTGCCAATTACCTGCATATCCCCCATATCCCATATACGTCTGAGCTAGTGGTGGTTTGTACTGCCATCGTTGGGGCTGGCCTTGGTTTCCTTTGGTTTAATACTTACCCTGCCCAAGTGTTCATGGGCGATGTGGGTTCGCTGGCCTTGGGTGGTGCACTCGGCGTTATTGCGGTATTGGTCCGTCAAGAGTTTGTGTTAGTGATCATGGGAGGGGTATTTGTTATGGAGACCCTGTCGGTGATATTGCAGGTAGGTTCATACAAATTGCGTGGTCAACGTATCTTCCGCATGGCACCAATACACCATCACTATGAATTGAAAGGCTGGCCAGAGCCTCGCGTTATCGTGCGATTTTGGATCATCTCGATTGTTTTGGTGCTCATTGGCTTGGCGACACTGAAAGTACGTTAATTCGTGGTAGGAACAGTAAGCATGGAACGTTGGCAAGACATTCGTAACGTGGTGGTCGTTGGGCTCGGTATTACCGGGCTCTCTGTCGTTAATCACTTACAACAAATCCCGCACTCACTTCGAATACGTGTTATGGATTCTCGGGCGCAGCCACCAGGCGCCGACACACTGCCTCAAGGCATTGACTTGCATTGTGGCAGCTTTGAGCAGCAATGGCTCAATGAAGCAGATTTGATTGTGTGTAATCCTGGTATTGCGCTGGCAACCCCTGAGATAGCGACAGCCATGGCGCTGGATATCCCCGTTGTTGGTGATATTGAACTATTTGCTTGGGCGAACACTAAGCCAGTCATCGCGATTACTGGATCTAACGGTAAAAGCACCGTCACAGATCTGACTGGTGAGCTAGCAAAGGCCGCAGGCTTGAAGGTTGGTGTCGGGGGCAATATTGGTGTCCCAGCTTTAGATTTATTGCAACTGGATGCGGATCTTTATGTCCTTGAACTTTCGAGCTTCCAGCTAGAAACAACCTCGAGTCTAAAAACGATAGCATCAGCCTTCTTGAATCTTTCTGAAGACCACATGGATCGCTATCAAGGGATGGATGATTATGCGCTCGCCAAACAGCGTATATTCTTGCATTCTGATAATGCGTTAGTGAATAGGTTAGAACCTGAAACCTACCCTGATCCTGAACGTTATACTGGGCACCTACACACCTTTGGTTTTGATAACCAAGCGTTTGGTATGCAGCAGCAAAATGGTACGACTTGGTTAATGGACAACGGTGAGCCGATTGTTGACGCCAGTATGTTGAACATTGTTGGAAAACACAATTGGTCTAATGCCTTAGTCGCATGTGCTTTGTTAAAACTCGCTGGGGTGGATTATCGTCGCTCAAGTGAGGCGCTGATCCAATATTCAGGACTTAGCCATCGTTGTCAGGTTGTCGCCAAAGAAAATGGTGTGACATGGGTGAATGACTCTAAGGCGACGAATGTGGCGAGCACATTGGCGGCATTATCTGGCTTAGTCTTAGAAGGGCACCTTTACTTGTTGCTTGGTGGTGAAGGGAAAGGCGCAGACTTTAGCGCACTTTCTGATCCCCTTTCACAACTCAATGTATCGCTTTGTTGCTTTGGGCGTGACGGTGAATTGTTTACGTCGTTACATTCGAGTGCTCAGCGATTCGATACATTGGACGAGGTTTTGGCCCATATTACACCCACGCTCAAGCAGGGCGATATGGTGATGCTTTCGCCGGCTTGCGCGAGCTTCGATCAGTTTGCAAATTTCATGGCTCGTGGTGACCATTTTTCAGCATTGGCTAAACAATATTCGCGACAAGTGAGTTAACACGGACGTGCCGATATGTTTCATCAAGTAAAACAACGTACATCAGATTGGCTTGGTACAGCAGCGCCGAAGACGCTCTACGACAGACAGCTTGTCTGGTTAGCGTTAGGCTTGATGATGACTGGCCTAGTCATGGTGACGTCTGCCTCTTTCCCAATTAGCTCTCGCCTTACCGATCAACCGTTTCACTTTATGTTCAGGCATGCCATTTTTTTATGTTTGGCGATTGCGGTTTCATCGGTCGTATTACAAGTACCGGTAAAGAAATGGTTCCAATATAGCTCTTACCTTCTCGCTATCTCTATCGTGCTACTGGTGGTTGTATTGGTGGTGGGTAAGTCAGTGAATGGCGCTTCCCGTTGGATCCCATTAGGGCTATTTAACCTTCAGCCGGCTGAGGTCGCCAAGCTCGCTCTGTTTATATTCATGTCCGGCTACTTAGTTAGAAAACAAGATGAAGTTAGGCGGTCTTTTTTTGGTGGGTTTATCAAACCTATCATGGTATTTACCACACTTGCGGTATTGCTACTTGGCCAACCGGACTTAGGCTCAGTGGTCGTAATGCTCGTGACGTTGTTTGGCATGTTGTTCATTGCTGGTGCAAAGCTATCTCAATTTATTGCGCTATTTGTCGCAGGTGTGAGTGCTGTTATCGGACTGATTTTGGTTGAGCCATACCGAGTTCGACGAGTGACCTCATTCTTAGACCCTTGGGAAGATCCGTTTGGAAGCGGTTATCAGCTGACTCAGTCATTAATGGCGTTCGGACGCGGTAACTGGATGGGGCAAGGACTGGGTAACTCTATTCAAAAGTTGGAATATTTACCGGAAGCACATACCGATTTTGTGTTTGCTGTTTTAGCAGAAGAGCTGGGCTACATAGGTGTGGTCCTAGTGTTAATGTTGGTGTTTGGCTTAGTGATTAAAGCGCTCTTTATTGGTAAAAGAGCATTTGAAAAACAACAACTCTTTGGTGGTTACCTTTCTTTTGCTATCGGTATATGGTTTGCTTTTCAAACGCTGGTTAATGTAGGCGCAGCGGCGGGCATGGTGCCGACTAAAGGACTGACATTGCCCCTAATCAGTTACGGCGGGTCAAGTCTTATTATTATGTCAGTTGCGGTCTCGATTTTGCTAAGGGTTGACTATGAGTGTCGCTTGTTACCTGAGACCTCAACTCCAGAAAAACCTGAATTAAAGCCACAAGAAAAAGACGTTAAAAATGAAGAAAAATAAACGATTGATGGTGATGGCTGGTGGTACCGGTGGTCATGTATTTCCTGGTCTTGCTGTGGCAAAAAGGCTACAAGAACAAGGTTGGGATATTCGCTGGTTGGGTACTGCAGACCGAATGGAAGCTGATCTGGTTCCAAAGCATGGTATCGAGATCGACTTTATCAAGGTGAAAGGTTTGCGTGGGCAAGGACTGGTCAAGTTGCTGAAAGCGCCGTTCCAGATTTGTAGTGCGATCTTGCAAGCAAGATCGCATCTCAAGCATTGGCAACCTGATGCCGTGCTTGGTATGGGAGGGTATGTCAGTGGTCCAGGCGGTATTGCGGCTTGGAGTTTGGGCATCCCTGTCGTGCTGCATGAGCAAAATGGTGTGGCGGGCTTAACGAATAATTGGTTATCTAAGATTGCCCAAAAAGTGTTCCAGGCGTTTCCTGGTGCGTTTCCAAATGCGGAAGTTGTCGGCAACCCAGTTCGTCAAGACTTGCTTAATATCGAGCGACCAGAATCTCGCCTGAGAAATCGTGAAGGAGACATCCGCATTCTCGTGATGGGTGGCAGTCAAGGTGCTCAGATCCTCAATAAAACGCTACCGCCGGTGCTTAAAAAACTGGGAGCAGGCTATGAGGTTCGTCACCAAGCAGGTAAAGGCAACCAGGCATTAGTTAGCCAGGACTACCAAGCGTGCGGTGTAGCAAAGGCCAGTGTCAGTGATTTTATTGATGATGTGTCGGCGGCGTACCAGTGGGCAGATTTAGTTGTTTGCCGCTCTGGTGCCTTGACGGTATCGGAACTGGCGGCAGTAGGCGTTGGGGCCATTTTTGTTCCTTTCATGCATAAAGACCGACAACAAGCACTAAATGGCGATCACTTAGTCCATAGCGGTGCCGCATATATGATTGAGCAGCCGGATTTAACCGTGGACGCTCTAGCATCGCAAATCTCAAATTTAGACCGAGCGCAACTCGTCACTTTAGCGATTAATGCTCGAAAAGCCGCTAAACTTGATGCAGATACACGCGTTGCCAACGAAATTATTGAATTAACAAAATTAGATTAATGAGACGTTTTTAATGACACAGCAGCACAAACAAGATTTAGCACAGATTCGCGCTTTAGTACCGGAGATGAGACGCGTGAAGACGATTCATTTCGTGGGTATTGGCGGTGCCGGTATGAGCGGTATTGCCGAGGTTTTACTCAACGAAGGGTATCAGATCACAGGCTCAGACCTAGGCAGTAATGCGGTGACGGAACGTCTGCAAGATAAAGGGGCGACGATTTATCGTGGTCACCAAGCCAGCAATATTGATCAAGCCAGTGTCGTGGTGGTCTCTACGGCGATTAGCGCTGAAAACCCTGAGCTATTGGCAGCGAAAGAGCTGCGTATTCCTGTGGTACAACGTGCAGAAATGTTAGCGGAGCTAATGCGATTTCGTCATGGGATTGCGGTTGCTGGGACACATGGTAAAACGACCACCACAGCGTTAGTGACTCAGATTTATTCAGAAGCGGGTATGGATCCAACGTTTGTGAATGGTGGGTTAGTGAAGAGTGCGGGTACGAATGCGCGTCTGGGATCAAGTCGTATCTTGATTGCAGAGGCGGATGAAAGCGATGCATCGTTCCTGCATCTTCAGCCAATGGTTAGTATTGTTACCAATATTGAAGCCGACCACATGGATACCTATGGTGGTGACTTTGATACGCTGAAACAAACGTTTATTGATTTCCTACACAACTTACCTTTTTACGGTCAAGCCGTCGTATGTGTCGATGATCCTGTCGTTCGAGAACTCATTCCACGAATCAGCCGTCAGGTTATTACGTATGGATTTTCCGAAGATGCAGATGTTCGTATTGAGAATTATCGACAGCAAGGTCAACAGGGCAAATTTACGGTTGTCAGAAAAGACCGAGAAAACCTTGATATTACATTAAATATTCCGGGTGAACATAATGCGCTCAATGCGTCAGCGGCTATTGCTGTTGCCACTGAAGATAACATTTCAGATGAAGCCATTGTGAAAGCAATGTTAGGGACGGAAGGGACTGGACGCAGGTTTGAACACCTTGGTGAATTTGATACCGGTAATGGTGACGTCATGCTGGTGGACGATTATGGTCATCATCCTACGGAAGTCGATGTCACTATCAAAGCGGCGCGTAATGGGTGGAGTGATAAACGACTGGTCATGATATTCCAACCGCATCGCTATAGCCGAACCCGCGACTTGTATGAAGATTTTGCGAATGTGCTAGAGCAGGTGGATGTTTTAGTCATGCTTGATGTCTATTCAGCGGGTGAGACACCTATTGTTGGTGCTGACGGGCGAGCGTTATGCCGAACAATACGAACTCGCGGCAAGTTAGATCCTGTTTTTGTGCCAGAAATGAACAACTTACCATCAGTTTTATCCAATCTTTTGCAAGACGGAGACTTAGTCCTGACGCAAGGCGCTGGTGACATAGGTAAAGTAGCCAAGCAATTACAAACGATGGAATTGAATATTAAAACGATGCAAAACAATGCTCGTTAGTTATTGTGTATTTTATTAAATAAAAGTACGCTGTACGGCTTGGTTTTAACTTATTGAGTTACCCAAGCCTATTTTTTAGCGAATTTCATACTCAAATCTTCAGTTTTATGCTCTTGAGTATTTGATAGTTTTATATTCGTTAGTATAATCCTAAGGTTATAGACAGTAGGTTAGACTCTGACTCCACAATGTTAGAAAGCGAAGAGCAGTAAATTGGGGACTGATGAGTTGACAAGAACTTCGGCAAGCAGCGCTATAAACGATAAATCGTCCACCCTGTTGAATCAACATGGATTAGGATTGGTGTTTTTATTTATCGTGCTCACTGCTATTGGTTCTGGACTTTATGCCACAATTAGCTGGATGTGGGATGATCAGCGCCTACCTTTGTCTAAGATTGTATTGCAGGGAGACCTGACGCACGTGTCGGCGAAAGATGTGCAAGATGCATTTGCCCACCTTGATCATATCGGTACATTTATGTCGCAAGATATCAATGTATTACAATCGAGTGTGGAGAATATTGAATGGGTATCTCAAGCGTCGGTAAGAAAGCAATGGCCTGATACGGTAAAAGTCTTCTTAACGGAATATCAAGCCAGTGCTATTTGGAATGGTATCGAGATGTTGGACGCGTCGGGGGTTGTTTTCAATGGCGACGTCTCTCGTATAGAAGAAGAAAAAGTGAAGCTCTATGGACCGACAGGGACAGAATTAAAAGTCCTTAACGCCTACAGAGAAAGTAATAAAAAACTGGCGACATTAGGCCTGACTATTTCATCTTTGGTATTAAATGAGCGCCGTGCTTGGCAGGTCATTTTAAGCAATGGTATTAGGGTTGAGTTAGGTAAAGATGCGCTAAACGATCGTCTGCAGCGTTTTATTTTTCTTTATCAACGTCTGGGCGACAAGGTATCTGAGGTCAGCTATATTGATTTACGATACGATACTGGTGCCGCTGTTGGTTGGTTTCCCGTCGATGAATCAACAGAAAATGGCGGTAAAGAAGCAAAACAGAATGTCGCAAGTTAGCGACTGGCGTTATGTATCAGCAATTCAGAGTGCTGATACATAAATTCAGTCTTGCAATTAAGCCGCTATTACCTTTAATTATAATTAAAGCGAGTGGTTTAAATGGTAAATGAAACTTTAGAATAAGAGAGTACAGATGACTAAGACCATGGATGACAATTTGATTGTCGGTCTTGATATAGGCACTGCTACCGTGTCGGCTTTGGTGGGAGAAATTCTACCAGATGGTCAGGTTAACATTATTGGTGCCGGCTCCAGCCCATCTCGTGGGATGGACAAAGGCGGTGTTAATGATCTTGAGTCTGTCGTTAAGTCAGTACAACGTGCCATAGATCAAGCTGAGCTTATGGCTGAATGTAAGATCACAAACGTCTTTATCTCTTTATCTGGTCGTCATATTGCTAGCCGTATCGAAAAAGGTATGGGAACCATTTCTGAAGAAGAAGTGTCACAAGATGATATGGATCGGGCGATACATACCGCTAAATCTATAAAAATTGGTGATGAACAACGTATTCTGCATGTAATTCCGCAAGAATTTACCATAGACTATCAAGAAGGGATAAAAAACCCTCTTGGTTTATCTGGTGTTCGTATGGAAGTCAGCGTTCATTTGATTTCTTGCCATAACGATATGGCTAGAAATATCATCAAAGCGGTAGAGCGTTGTGGGTTAAAAGTCGAACAGCTCGTATTCTCAGGTCTAGCATCAAGTAATGCTGTGATTACGGAAGACGAACGAGAGTTAGGCGTTTGTGTCGTGGATATTGGTGCTGGAACAATGGATGTTTCCATTTGGACTGGTGGTGCTCTACGACATACCGAGGTTTTTTCATATGCTGGAAATGCAGTGACCAGTGATATTGCATTTGCGTTTGGAACACCGTTGAGTGATGCTGAAGAAATCAAGGTAAAACACGGTTGTGCATTGAGTGAATTGGTCAGTAAAGACGATACAGTGAATGTGCCTAGTGTTGGAGGCCGACCTTCTCGCAGTTTGCAGCGTCAAACGCTGGCAGAAGTGATTGAACCACGCTATACAGAGTTAATGGGGCTAGTCAATCAAACCATTGATAATGTACAAATTAAATTGAGGGAGAGTGGTGTTAAACATCACCTCGCTGCAGGTGTTGTCTTAACAGGCGGTGCCGCGCAAATTGAAGGGGTTGTTGAATGCGCCGAGCGCGTTTTTCGCAACCAAGTTCGTGTTGGCAAACCTCTCGAGGTTAGTGGTCTCACGGACTATGTTAAGGAGCCGTATCATTCGACGGCCGTAGGATTACTTCATTACGCAAGAGATAGTCAGATTAATGACGACAATGATTATAACGAACCAAAACGTCAATCGGTGTCGACACTATTCGGTAAATTGCGGAATTGGATACAAAAAGAGTTTTAACCTGAGTTGCAGGGAAACGGAGATAACAAATGTTTGAACCGATGATGGAAATGTCTGACGAAGCGGTAATCAAGGTAGTTGGAGTTGGCGGTGGCGGTGGTAACGCTGTTGAACACATGGTGCGCGAATCGATCGAAGGGGTCGATTTCATCAGTGTAAATACAGATGCACAAGCACTCCGCAAAACGAGTATTAACCACGTCATTCAAATTGGTGGTGATATCACAAAAGGCTTGGGAGCAGGTGCAAACCCTCAAGTTGGACGTGATGCAGCTCTAGAAGACAAAGAAAGAATTAAAGAAAGCATTACAGGCGCCGATATGGTGTTTATTGCAGCAGGAATGGGTGGTGGTACCGGTACAGGTGCTGCTCCAGTGATTGCAGAAGTGGCGAAAGAGCTTGGTATCCTAACGGTTGCCGTTGTGACTAAGCCATTTAGCTTTGAAGGTAAAAAACGTTTAGCATTCGCAGAACAAGGCATTGAAGAGCTTTCTAAGCACGTCGATTCTTTGATTACGATTCCAAACGAAAAACTTCTTAAAGTATTGGGTCGCGGTGTCACGCTACTCGAAGCATTCGCTAGTGCGAATGACGTCCTTAAGAATGCGGTTCAAGGTATTGCAGAACTGATTACTCGCCCAGGTATGATCAACGTCGATTTCGCCGATGTTCGTACTGTGATGTCCGAAATGGGACATGCAATGATGGGTAGTGGTGTAGCGAAAGGTGAAGACCGAGCTGAAGAAGCGGCAGAGATGGCAATCTCTAGCCCACTTCTAGAAGACATCGATCTTGCTGGTGCTCGTGGTGTTCTTGTGAATATCACTGCTGGTCTAGATATGCGCCTAGATGAGTTTGAAACGGTTGGTAATACGGTTAAAGCGTTTGCTTCTGATAACGCAACGGTTGTTATTGGTACCTCTCTTGACCCAGATATGAGTGATGAGATCCGAGTGACGGTTGTTGCTACTGGTATCGGCAATGAGCGTAAACCAGATATCACTTTGGTTGCCGGTGGTAAAGCGCCAGTAACTACAGCTCAACCACAAGCTGCGGTTCAAGCTCAAGCGGCAAAAGTGGAAGAGAAAGTGGCACCAAATGTGCATGTTAATGCTCATGAGAAGCCAGAGGTTAAACCGCAGACAACACCAACGGTGAACACGTCTACGGGATCAGCAAATAATGCTGTACCTAAGCCTGAGAAAGAAAATGGCTACTTAGATATCCCAGCATTTTTACGTCGTCAAGCGGACTAGCTAATCCGCTCGAATTTGACATAGCTCAAAATTCTGGTAGGATTCGCGGTTGCTTACATAATCAACTGTGATATGTAACGTAGATAAAGAGGTTTGCAGATGATCAAACAACGTACGCTGAAAGAAATAGTGACTACAGTGGGGGTGGGACTCCACTCTGGCCGTAAAGTAACACTAACTCTACGTCCAGCTGCGGCTAACACTGGCATAATTTATCGTCGTACAGACATAAATCCGCCGGTCGATTTCCCTGCAGACCCATTATCAGTGCGTGATACAGTGCTATGTACCGCTCTGGTTAACGATGAAGGTATTCGTATCTCTACCGTGGAGCACCTCAGTGCTGCTCTAGCGGGTATGGGTGTTGATAATATCATCGTAGAAGTTGACGCACCTGAAATCCCAATTATGGATGGCAGTGCGAGTCCGTTTGTTTACCTACTTCAGCAAGCTGGTATTGAAGTGCAAAATGCTCCGAAGCGTTTTATACGTATCAAGAAACCTGTGCGCTTTGAAGATGACGACAAATGGGCAGAGCTTCGTCCTTATAACGGTTTCCGTATGGACTTTGAGATCGAGTTTAACCACCCGGCAATAGACTCTGATGAGCAACGCCTGAAGTTCGATTTTTCTTCTCAAGGCTTTGTGAAAGAAATCTCGCGAGCTCGTACTTTTGGTTTTATGCGCGATATTGAGTATCTTCAATCTCAGAACCTATGTTTAGGTGGAAGCTTTAATTGTGCGATCGTTCTTGATGAATACCGAATTCTTAATGAAGAAGGTCTTCGTTTTGAAAACGAATTTGTGACACATAAAGTTCTAGACGCCATCGGTGATTTGTATATGGCAGGACATGCTATTGTTGGTGAGTTCTCAGCATACAAATCAGGCCACGGTCTCAATAACCAACTTCTGAGAGCAGTTTTAGCCGACCAGGAAGCGTGGGAATGGGCGACGTTTGAAGAAGAAGCTGGCTCTCCAGTTGCTTTTGCTGACCCAGCGATGGTTCTTGCGTAGAACCAATAGAGAATTAAATAAAAAGTCAGGCTTATGCCTGACTTTTTTGCGTTTGGGTCCATGAGAAGTGTCCGACAGCAATGACCTTAAGCCTTATTGTTTTCGCAAATATTGACACTGAGGCGGCGGCATATTGCCAGGTCCATGTGATCCCTTTGCCGTGCCGCGCGATAAGATATTCAAACAGTATGGTGATCAGTGACTCATGCATTAAGACTCATGGTGCATGATAAGATTGCGTTTTTAACAACATTTCATCTATATCGTCTTGGCCTTATTTCAGCGACAATTTACTTTTTTAAACACGTTATATGCAAAAACTTCCAAATACATCAAAAAAATGGGTTAAGTTTGCCTAGTTACTTGGTTGTTAGGTCAAAAATTCCTTACACTATGTCCATTAATTGGTAAGTCTGCCTTGAAATTTAGAAGTTTGAACGCAATATCAGCTTATATAGATTTTATCTCTCTTGGGTCAATAGACCTCAGTCGAGACGGAAGGCAATTTTAATAGGTCGGAATGATCTAATAGTAGAGAGAAAAAATACACAATGATTACTAAGCTACTGACTAAGGTCATTGGTAGTCGCAACGACAGAACTTTGCGTCGACTAAGAAAAATTGTTAAAGAAATTAATAGCTACGAGCCTCAATTTGAGTCACTCAATGATGATGACCTAAAAGCTAAGACTATTGAGTTTCGTGAGAGACTGGATAAAGGCGAATCTCTCGATAACATTTTGCCAGAAGCTTTTGCGACCGTTCGTGAGGCATCTAAACGCGTATTCGGTATGCGCCACTTTGACGTTCAATTGATCGGTGGCATGGTGTTGAATTCAGGCCAGATCGCAGAAATGCGAACGGGTGAAGGTAAAACACTGACGGCAACACTTCCTGCTTATCTCAATGCCTTGCCTGGTAAAGGCGTACACATCGTTACGGTCAACGATTATCTTGCGAAACGTGATGCCGAAACAAACCGAGCTTTGTTTGAATTTTTGGGTATGACCGTTGGTGTTAACGTCCCAAACATGCACCCGCAAGAGAAAAAAGAAGCATATCAAGCTGATATCCTTTACGGGACCAATAATGAATTTGGTTTCGATTATTTACGTGACAACATGGCTTTCCGCGTTGAAGACCGTGTACAGCGCGCTCGATTTTTTGCTGTTGTCGATGAAGTGGATTCCATCCTTATCGATGAGGCTCGTACACCACTGATTATCTCTGGCCCTGCTGAAGATAGCTCAGAGCTTTACACCAAAATTAATACGCTAATCCCACACCTTCAAGTTCAAGACCAAGAAGACTCTGAAGAGTATCGTGGTGACGGGCACTATACGGTCGATGAAAAATCGAAACAGGTACACCTGACCGAAACTGGCCAGGAGTTCGTTGAAGAACTACTGATCAAAAATGAAATGATGGTAGAAGGCGATACGTTGTATTCTCCAACTAACATCAGTTTGCTTCACCATGTGAACGCGGCTTTACGCGCACATGTGTTGTTTGAAGTGAACGTAGACTACATTGTGACGGAAGAAGGTGAGGTCGTTATTGTCGACGAGCACACTGGACGTACAATGCCTGGCCGTCGCTGGTCAGAAGGTCTTCATCAAGCTGTAGAGGCAAAAGAAGGCGTTAAAATTCAAAATGAAAACCAAACGCTAGCCTCGATCACGTTCCAGAACTTTTTCCGTTTGTATGAAAAATTGTCTGGTATGACAGGTACGGCCGATACTGAAGCATTTGAGTTTCAATCTATCTACGGCTTAGAAACCGTTGTTATTCCAACCAATAAGCCAATGGTTCGTAATGACATGCCAGATGTCGTCTATCGTACAGAAACTGAAAAGTTCAATGCGATCATTGAGGATATAAAAGAGCGTGCGGCCAATGGCCAGCCTATTCTTGTTGGTACAGTTTCGATTGAGAAATCCGAGTTATTATCTAACGCATTGAAAGAGGCGAAAGTAAAACACAACGTCCTTAATGCTAAGTTCCATGAAAGAGAAGCTGAAATTGTCGCTGAAGCGGGTACGCCTGGTGCGGTTACGATTGCAACAAACATGGCAGGCCGTGGTACGGATATCGTGCTTGGTGGTAGCTGGCAGGCACAGGCAGAAGCGTTAGGTAATCCAACGCAAGAGCAAATTGATGCAATAAAAGCCGAGTGGCGAGTGGTGCACGATAAAGTTCTCGAGTCAGGTGGTCTGCATATCATCGGTACTGAGCGTCACGAATCTCGCCGTATCGATAACCAGCTGCGTGGTCGTTCGGGTCGTCAAGGGGATGCGGGTTCTTCGCGTTTTTATCTTTCTATGGAAGATCAGTTACTCCGTATCTTTACGTCAGACCGTATGGCTGGTTTGATTCAAAGTGGCATGGACGAAGGTGAAGCGATTGAGAGTAAAATGTTGTCTCGCTCAATTGAAAAAGCCCAGCGTAAAGTAGAAGGCCGTAACTTCGATATTCGTAAGCAGCTACTTGAATTTGATGACGTTGCGAATGACCAACGTAAAGTGGTTTACGAACTTCGTGATGAGTTGATGACAGCTGAAGACATTCGCGAAATGCTTGAGCATAATCGCCAAGATGTCTTTACCGCGGTTATCGATGAATATATTGCACCACAGTCTTTAGAAGATATGTGGGATGTTGAAGGTCTTCAAGAGCGCCTGAAAAATGACTTTGATTTAGATCTACCAATTAAAACCTGGTTAGAAGAAGACGATAAGCTTTACGAAGAAGCACTTCGAGAGAAGATTCTGGAGACAGCGGTCTCGGTTTACAACCAGAAAGAAGAAACGGTTGGTGCTTCAGTACTGCGTAACTTCGAAAAATCTGTCATGTTGCAAACGCTTGATACGCTTTGGAAAGAGCATTTGGCTGCAATGGATCACCTACGTCAAGGTATCCATTTACGTGGTTATGCTCAGAAAAACCCGAAACAAGAGTATAAGCGCGAGTCATTTGAGTTGTTCGAAGAGCTGCTTGAATCTCTAAAACTCGATGTCGTGACTATCTTGTCTAAAGTACGAGTTCAGCAGCAAGAAGAAGTTGAGCAAATGGAAGCGCAGCGTCAAGCTCAGGCGGAAGAGGTCGCTCGTCGTGCTCAACCGCAACATGCGACGGCTGAAAACCAACTCGCTGATCCTAATGAAGAGAGCAGTGATGATGGTCAGCAACCTGTTGTTCGTGATGAGCGAAAGGTAGGCCGCAACGAGCCTTGTCCTTGTGGCTCTGGCAAGAAATATAAACAATGCCATGGTCAGATTAACTAAATCATGATGTATTAAAAAGAGCCGCTTTAGCGGCTCTTTTTGCAAAGGAAGCTTAATGAAACGAGTACACATTGTTGCGGGTATTATTTTTAATACTGATAAATCTGAGGTCTATATTACTAAACGGCCAGATAAAGCTCATCAGGGTGGGTTTTGGGAATTTCCGGGTGGTAAAGTTGAATCGAGTGAAAGTGCAGAAGCCGCAATAAAGCGTGAATTGTTCGAAGAGATTGATATCCAAGTTACCGAGATTGCGCTGTTTGAACACTTGTTGCATGACTATGCTGACAAGTCACTTGCGTTTGATTTCTTTGAGATCAACGCTTTTAATCGTGAGCCATTTGGGAAGGAAGGGCAGCAGGGGCGATGGGTTGAGATAGCAACACTTAACGATTACGCTTTTCCCGACGCGAATATCCCGATACTCAATAAAGTGATCGAAAAATACTCGTAACGAACTCAAGCCCCTAGCGAGCGGAAATGCTTTACGTTACATTGGTAGAAAATAATCAACGGAGAATAACGCAATGGTAAGAATTGCGATTGCAGGAGCAGCGGGCCGAATGGGCCGTAACTTAGTAAAAGCAACGTTTCATAATGAATATGCCACAGTCGGTGCTGGCTCAGAAAGGCCTGAGTCGTCCCTTGTGGGTGTTGATGTTGGTGAATTATGTGGTGAAGGGCGATTTAACGTCGCCTTGGTTGATGATTTAGCAAAGTCGATCGATAGCTTTGATGTCATTATCGATTTTACTGCACCAAAAAGTACCCTTGCAAACCTCGCACTATGCCAACAGCATGGTAAGAAGATGATTATCGGTACGACAGGCTTTTCTGAAGAAGAGAAAGCCCAGATCGATGAAGCTTCAAAATTGGTTCCTTTAGTGATGGCCCCTAACTACAGTGTGGGTGTGAACCTTGTCTTTAAGTTGCTTGAGAAAGCGGCGAAGGTGATGGGAGACTATTGTGATGTTGAAATTGTTGAGGCACATCACCGTCATAAAGTCGATGCACCATCAGGCACTGCGATAGGTATGGGTGAAGCGATTGCTGGCGCTATGGGGAGCGAGTTAAACGATGTAGCCGTCTATGCCCGCGAAGGTATTACTGGTGAGCGTACCCGTGACGAGATTGGCTTTGCCACCATTCGAGCAGGCGATATTATCGGTGAACATACCGCTATGTTTGCTGATATTGGTGAGCGTGTTGAGATTACACACAAGGCCACGGATCGAATGACGTTTGCAAATGGGGCTGTGAAGGCGGCCGTTTGGCTTGGTGACAAACCTGCCGGTTTCTATACCATGACGGAAGTTCTCGGTTTAGACCAAATTTAACGAGAAAGCACTCATTGTGAGTGCTTTTTTTTTGTTTTTATTTTGATTACCGTCTAAGAGTGAAACTACATAGTTATGCTTCTTTCGTTCGACGGTGTTATTGAAAACTATAATTATCACAATGTGATGAGAATGAGCAATAAATCAACACTTCTGCAGTTTTAGGTAGTTATAATGGAGTCTTGGGTTAAGTAATTGGCATTAACGCTCGTTTTTATACGTTTACTGTGCATGCTTAACGTTTGCGTTTCAATATGTGAAATATTGATATCTTTCCTGTGTGAATGTGAGACCCGAAATAATTGATTCTGGATAACTGGTTGAATTTCGTTCTTAAAATGTGTTTTTTTGAGGGTTTAAGGCGTAAACGAGTTCAGATGCAATAAAACTTAGTTTTATTTTTATCTTATTGTTGACACTCATCACAGTGATAATTAGAATACCGCCAATTTGTCTGTACACCCTAATGGTCCTTTTAGCCATTAAAGAGGGAGTCAGCATTGAAATTTAATTTATAATTTTTGCATCTTTATTCTGGAGGTTATCTTGAGTAAACCAGCACTGTTAGTCCTAGAAGATGGGACGATGTTCCACGGTACGTCCATTGGAGCAGACGGGTTATCCGTCGGTGAAGTTGTTTTTAATACCTCGATGACGGGGTACCAAGAAATCCTCACTGATCCATCCTATTCTCAACAGATCGTTACTCTTACCTATCCTCACATTGGCAACACTGGAACTAACTCAGAAGATGAAGAATCTTCAGCTATCCACGCACAAGGCCTTGTGATTCGCGACCTCCCTCTCGTTGCTTCTAACTTCCGTAATGAACAGTCTCTTTCTGATTATCTTAAGTCGCAAAATATCGTTGGTATTGCGGACATTGATACTCGTAAGTTGACGCGCATTCTACGTGAAAAAGGTGCTCAGAATGGCTGTGTTGTTGCAGGTAACAACATCGACGAGGCTCTAGCGCTTGCTAAAGCAAAAGAATTCCCTGGCCTTAAAGGTATGGATCTTGCGAAGGAAGTGACAACGAAAGAAGCGTATCAATGGAAACAAGGTTCGTGGACGCTTACAGGTGGACTTCCTGAGGCGAAAGCAGACAGTGAATTGCCATTCCACGTTGTTGCTTATGACTTCGGTGCAAAACGAAACATCTTACGAATGCTTGTTGACCGCGGCTGCCGCCTAACGGTTGTTCCTGCTGAAACTTCTGCTGAAGAAGTACTCGCTCTGAACCCAGACGGTGTTTTCCTTTCCAATGGCCCTGGTGATCCAGAACCATGTACTTACGCAATTGAAGCGACAAAAGTGTTCCTAGAAAAAGGCTTACCAATCTTCGGTATCTGTCTAGGTCACCAGATTCTTGCTCTTGCGTCAGGCGCTAAGACAGTGAAGATGAAGTTTGGTCACCACGGTGCAAACCACCCGGTTAAAGATTTAGATCGTGATGTTGTGATGATTACTTCGCAAAACCACGGCTTTGCTGCTGACGAAGAAACCCTTCCAGAGACACTACGTGCAACGCACAAATCACTATTTGATGGTTCTCTACAAGGTATTCACCGTACAGACAAACCAGCATTCAGCTTCCAAGGTCACCCTGAAGCAAGCCCAGGTCCAGAAGATGCGGCACCGCTATTCGACCACTTCATTGAATTAATTAAACAGCACACAGCGTAATCCGGAGTAGTAGATAATGCCAAAACGTACTGACATTAAAAGTGTTCTAATTCTAGGTGCTGGTCCGATCGTTATCGGCCAAGCATGTGAGTTTGATTACTCTGGTGCTCAAGCTTGTAAAGCACTTCGCGAAGAAGGTTACCGAGTTATTCTTGTAAACTCGAACCCAGCGACAATCATGACTGACCCTGACATGGCCGATGCGACTTACATCGAGCCTATCCAATGGGAAGTGGTTCGTAACATCATCGCTAAAGAGAAGCCAGATGCAGTTCTACCGACAATGGGCGGCCAAACTGCATTGAACTGTGCGTTAGATTTAGAAAAATACGGCGTACTTGAAGAGTTCGGCGTAGAGATGATTGGTGCAACGGCTGACGCTATCGATAAAGCAGAAGACCGTTCACGCTTTGATAAAGCAATGAAAGCGATTGGTCTTGAATGTCCAACGGCTGATACTGCAAAAACCATGGAAGAAGCTTATAAAGTTCAAGAATTGGTTGGTTTCCCTTGTATCATTCGTCCATCGTTTACGATGGGTGGTACAGGCGGCGGTATCGCTTACAACAAAGAAGAATTTGAAGAAATCTGTCGTCGTGGTTTGGACTTATCTCCAACTAACGAGCTTCTAATCGATGAATCACTTATCGGTTGGAAAGAATACGAGATGGAAGTGGTTCGTGATAAAAACGACAACTGCATCATCGTATGTGCGATTGAAAACTTCGACCCAATGGGTATTCACACGGGTGACTCAATCACCGTGGCTCCAGCTCAAACGCTGACAGACAAAGAATACCAATTGATGCGTAATGCTTCTTTAGCAGTACTGCGTGAGATTGGCGTTGAAACAGGTGGTTCAAACGTACAGTTTGGTATCAACCCTGTTGATGGTCGTATGGTTATCATCGAGATGAACCCACGTGTATCTCGCTCTTCAGCCCTCGCGTCTAAAGCAACAGGTTTCCCAATCGCTAAGATTGCAGCGAAACTGGCGGTTGGCTTCACGCTAGACGAGCTAATGAATGATATCACTGGTGGCGCAACGCCAGCATCATTCGAACCAACCATCGACTACGTAGTCACTAAGATTCCTCGTTTTAACTTCGAGAAGTTTGCAGGTGCTAACGACCGTCTAACGACGCAAATGAAGTCGGTTGGTGAAGTGATGGCTATCGGCCGTAACCAACAAGAATCTCTACAAAAAGCACTTCGCGGTCTAGAAGTTGGCGCAACTGGTTTTGACGAAATGGTTGACCTAGACGCACCAGATGCTCTAACAACGATTCGCCATGAGCTTAAAGAAGCCGGTTCTGACCGTATCTGGTACATCGCTGATGCATTCCGTGCTGGTATGTCAGTCGATGGTGTATTCAACCTAACGCAAATCGACCGTTGGTTCCTCGTTCAAATCGAAGACATCGTTAAGCTAGAGCAAGAACTTAAAGCGAAAGGCTTTGCTGGTCTAAATAAAGACGAGCTAAACAAGCTTAAGCGTAAAGGTTTTGCAGATGCGCGCCTATCTAAGATTCTAGGTGTAGCGGAGAGTGAAATTCGTCGTCTACGTGACCAATACGATATTCACCCGGTATACAAGCGTGTAGATACGTGTGCGGCTGAGTTCTCTTCAGATACGGCTTACATGTACTCATCTTACGATGACGAGTGTGAAGCAAACCCAACAGACAAAGACAAGATCATGATTCTAGGCGGCGGTCCAAACCGTATCGGCCAAGGTATTGAATTTGACTACTGTTGTGTACACGCATCACTAGCACTACGTGAAGATGGCTACGAAACTATCATGGTTAACTGTAACCCTGAGACTGTTTCGACAGATTACGATACGTCTGACCGTCTGTACTTCGAACCAGTAACTCTGGAAGATGTACTCGCCATTGTTCGTGTTGAGAAGCCAAAAGGCGTTATCGTTCAGTACGGTGGTCAAACACCACTGAAACTGGCTCGTGAGCTTGAAGCAGCTGGCGTACCAATCATTGGTACTAGCCCAGACGCCATCGACCGTGCAGAAGATCGTGAGCGTTTCCAAGTTGCTGTAGACCGTCTAGGCCTACTTCAGCCAGAAAACGCGACAGTAACCACCATGGAGCAAGCGGTAGAGAAATCTCGTGAAATCGGCTTCCCATTGGTTGTACGTCCTTCTTACGTTCTTGGTGGTCGTGCGATGGAAATCGTCTACGATGAGCAAGACCTACGTCGCTACTTCAACGAAGCAGTCAGCGTATCAAACGAATCTCCAGTATTACTTGATAGCTTCCTAGATGATGCAATTGAAGTAGACGTTGATGCGATTTGTGACGGTGAGCGCGTTGTTATTGCGGGTATCATGGAGCATATCGAGCAAGCGGGTGTTCACTCAGGTGACTCAGCATGTTCTCTTCCTGCTTACACGCTAAGCCAAGAAATCCAAGACGTTATGCGTGAGCAAGTTGAAAAGCTAGCGTTCGAGTTGGGTGTTCGTGGTCTAATGAATACGCAGTTTGCTGTTAAGAACAACGAAGTGTACCTCATCGAGGTTAACCCTCGTGCAGCGCGTACCGTACCGTTCGTATCGAAAGCAACAGGCGCAGCAGTCGCTAAGATTGCCGCTCGTGTTATGGCGGGTCAATCGTTAGAGTCTCAAGGCTTTACGAAAGAAATCATCCCACCATACTACTCAGTGAAAGAAGTGGTGCTTCCGTTCAACAAATTCCCTGGTGTTGACCCACTACTAGGCCCAGAAATGCGCTCTACTGGTGAAGTGATGGGTGTGGGTGCAACGTTTGCTGAAGCTTACTCGAAAGCCGAGCTAGGCTGTGGTCACGTTTACCCTGAAGGTGGTCGTGCACTGCTTTCTGTTCGTGAAGGCGATAAAGAACGCGTGGTTGACCTTGCTTCTAAGCTAACGAAACTAGGTTACCAGTTGGATGCCACTCACGGTACGGCAGTGATTTTAGGCGAAGCGGGCATCAACCCACGTCTAGTAAACAAAGTACACGAAGGTCGTCCTCACATTCTTGACCGTATCAAGAATAATGAGTACACCTACATTGTGAACACGGCGGCTGGTCGTCAAGCTATTGAAGATTCTAAAGTTCTTCGTCGCGGCGCTTTGGCAGAGAAAGTGAACTACACCACAACGCTAAATGCAGCGTTTGCAACGTGTATGGCTCACACGGCTGATGCGAAAACATCAGTGACCTCAGTTCAAGAGCTGCATGCTCAAGTGAACGCAGCGAAAGCATAAGGTCATGAAGCACCAGCTACTAGCTAAGTTCTAATGGATAACTAGGTTCTAACGAATAGCCAAGCTTTAGTTATCGCTGAACTCTAGTTTAAAAAATCCCGCTCTCGAGCGGGATTTTTTTGTTTGTTAAATCAGTAAGAGACAACACAGGTAAGGTGATCGCTAACTGTTTCCTATGTGGAATAGGTTGTCATCCATCGTTTCGCTTTTATTCGTGGTTTGATGACGTACAATTTTGTTCAATTTAATGCTAATGAGTGGAGTTCATGGACGTTACTTTCGACATATTGATGATGTTGTTCTTTGTTGCCGGCCTAGCTGGTTTTATTGACGCAATGGCCGGAGGCGGTGGGTTATTGACTGTTCCTGCACTTTTATCTGTGGGTGTTCCGCCGACACAAGCACTGGCCACTAACAAACTCCAAAGCTCTTTTGGCAGCTTTTCTGCGACGTGGTATTTTGTCCGCAATGGTATTGTTGATATCAAAGACATGCGTTTAGCGATCGCTTGTACTTTTATAGGTTCAGCGCTTGGTGCTGAGCTGGTTCAACATATTGATGCAGGCTTATTGACCAGCCTGATTCCTTTGTTGTTACTTGGTATATCGCTGTATTTTCTATTCGCTCCACAAGCCGGTGAGGGGGGAGGAAAACCTAAGCTGTCGGAGACTATGTTTGCTTTTTCTGTAGGAACTGGCGTTGGCTTTTATGATGGTTTTTTTGGACCAGGTACTGGGTCTATTTTTACTATTTGTTTTGTTGCGATCGCACAACTCTCCATCGTTCATGCTACAGCAAGAACGAAGGTGCTCAACTTCACCTCTAATATCGCCGCATTGATATTCTTTATTTTGGCTGGGCTTCCCATTTGGGAGATTGGTCTAGTGATGGCCGTGGGAGGTTTCATCGGCGCTCGAATGGGCGCGAAAATGGTGGTCACGAAGGGCAAGAAGTTTATTCGCCCGTTGGTGGTTATCATGTCAATGGTGATGGCGATAAAGCTACTCTTGGAACAGCATCCTCAATGGTTTCAATCACTGTTTTAGCGCGATGAATTTTTAGTGTCGACGAACGGTAGATGACGTGAATCGGGCGAGTTAATGCGGATAAAAAATCAAAGTCAAAACACAGCGCTTCATCAATATGAAGTGTTTTTATTATCGACATAGGCACCAGCGCCGCCCCCGCCCCTTTGATGGCCAGTTGTGCGGCAGCGGTGTACGAGTCCATCTGCATGGCGGGCTCAATCTTTGATTGCTGAAGCAACGCTGCTTGATAAGTGTTGGCAGGGTTGTTGAGATCATTGGTGATCAAGGTGCGTGGTGCATGGATGAGTGGAGTTTGACTGACAATTTTGAACGGCTCATCGAAGAGGTGTGTGGCTTGTAAGCCGAGCTTTGCACTTAGGTGGCCTGCGCAAAGTCCAATCATCGCGTCACCTGAGCTAACGTGTTCTATGATTCGAGGCGTATGATTGGTCGTGATCGTGAGATAAGGATCTTGGTTTAATAGCGGCACAACAAACTCACTGAGGTAACCAGCCACTAGTGTCTCAGAGCAATCGAGACGAATTAAGGTCTGGTCACTGAGTGTTTGTTCTTCTGATATCAGGCCCTTTAATTCATTCACGCTTGATCCTATGCGCTCAATTAACGCGAGTGCATCAGGTGTGAGCTTTATCTGCCTGCCGTCGGGCTCAATTAACTTTTTTCCCAGCCGCTTCTCAAGATTCGCAATCCGTTTGCTTACCGCTGACTGCCCAATATACAGGCGACTACCCGTTCGGCTCATGGTCTTTTCTTGTGATAAAACGAGTAGTGTATCAATGCCTTCAAGCAACATAATAATCGATGAAAAGTAGGAATAGAGACAACTATGCTAGCATGAATTTGTGGCCTTAGAACCAAAAGATAGCCTGCAAATTACCGACCAAAGCCATACATCGTTGGTCGGTCACTCTTATTGACGGTATTTGAACCCAATAACGTCTTTGGTCATATTATTGTCTATTTTTCCCGCTAGCTTCTGGCAAAAAATTTTGAGAAAAATAGACAATGACAATATTAGCCTTTATTTAGTTTTCTCGGCTGAGTGATTTTTATCTGATATCCATCGTCATCAGCATTTGGAACAAAATCAACAAAGTGTTGAATGCTATCGAGTTCATCTTCTACATAATGTGAGACATACAAGAGTTGGCTCAGGTTTTCTTTAGCGATCATATTGAGCGCATTCATGACTAACTTTCGCCCCAGATAATCAAGTCCTTGGTAGGGTTCATCAAGAATCAGAATGGTGGGTTGTTTTATGATCGCCCTAGCGATCAATAACAGGCGTTGTTGACTGTATTCAAGCGACTTAAATGAGCAACGAGCCAGTTCATTCATGTGCAGCAGCGTTAGCCATTCTTTGGCTGTATCAATCTGTTTTTTGGTGGGTTTGTCGTACAACCCAATTGAGTCAAAAAAGCCAGAAAGAAGGACGTCAAGTGCGTTGCAACTGACACGGTATTGAAGGTGTAGAGCAGATGAGACCATTCCCGTGTGTTGCTTGATGTCCCAGACGGTTTCTCCGCTGCCTCGTTTCATATCATAAATATGAATATCGTTGCTATAGCATTGCGGATGATCCCCAAATATCAGCCCGAGTAAGGTGCTTTTTCCACAACCGTTTGGGCCGCGAACCTGCCAATGTTCGCCATGGCATATTTGCCAGTTCACATCGGAAAATATTTTTTGATCGACATACTCCACGCAGCCATCGGTAATACGAACGAGTGGGTCACTAAATTTAGGGGCGTGTTGATGCTTACGTATTAAGGTCAGCCATTGCTCGCTTTGTTGTGCCGACTGTGACAATAACTGCGCGATAATTGGATGGCTAATCCATTGCTGATAGGTGAGCTGTTCTTTTAAGGTGCCTTTTTCAAATAATGCAACATGATTGACCCAAGCTGGGATCTCGTCCTCTCGAGAAGTCACGATGATGAGCTGTATATAAGTAGCAAGATCGTGAAGGTACCCAGTGAGCATTTTACGATGCAATTGGTCGAGACCAACAAAGGGTTCATCGAGAATCAATACTTGGGGGGAGGTGGATAGGGCTCGAGCCAGCATGACGCGGCGAGTTTCGCCCGTCGACAGCTGTTTGAATCCTCGCTCTTTTAGGTGGAGTAAGTCTAACTCTTGCATCAACTGCTGAACAATCACTGGGTTATCACATTGCTCCGAAACCAATTGCTCGACGGTGCGACCGTAATCGATTCGATCCATAAAGTCGGTATCATCATTCGCATGCTCAAGCTCAAGTAAGCGCTGTTGTTCGGTCAGGGAGACTTGTGCAATTTTATCGGTATAGGTATCGAGACAACCTGAGTCCAACTGAATTTCATTGCACAATAGATCGCCAATCAAGGAGCCGACGTTACCTTCGGTCTCAAAAACGCCCCAATGCTGGCCTTCTAAAAGCTGCCAAGATGGGATATTCAGTGTTTGTGTATGATGAAAATGGACCTGATCGAATGTGATAGCCATGAGACCTCCTTACCTCGAATGAATCTACCTGACCGTAATGACATAATCACAATACGGTGAGTATTCAACATACTAAAGCTGCAGGAGAATTTGAAGTGGGAATGTCAGAGAATCGATATCTCTGACATCCTGAGGAGCCGGAGGGTTATTTGTCCAGTGCGAACGTGGGCAGTGAAAGCTGCCAGCGAATCGCGCCTAGTCGAATGATAAGTGTCGTGATGACGCAACTTAAAAAGGCACTTTCTGGCGTCGCACCTAACATCAATGTTGTGGTGTAAAATACGCCACCAATAATACAGGCTGTCGCATAGACTTCTCTACGCAGCACCATTGGGATCTCTCGGGCCAGTACATCACGGATGATACCGCCGCCGCAGCCAGTAATGACACCCATTATAATCGCAACAAGCGCCGAATCTTGATAGCTTAATGCTTTTTCGACACCAATACCGACAAAAACAGCCAATCCAATGGCATCAGAAACGGGCAATACCCACCATGGCAAGCGACGTGGATGTCTGACAAGCATCATCGTCAATAAACAGGTGATAATAATCACCCATAAGTAGGTCGTATCTGTGATCCAAAATACAGGGGTTGCGCCTAATGCCATATCACGAATAGTACCGCCACCAATCGCGGTCACACTGCCTAATACCATTACGCCAAAAGGATCCATCCTTAGCCTTCCTGCGAGGATCACTCCGGATATCGCAAATACCATTGTGCCGAATAAATCGACGAAATAGAGCATGGAGTCCACGGTTATATACCCATTGAAGAATTGAACGGAAAAAGTGCGGCAATTTTACGGCAATTATTACCAATTCGCACCTTATCTTCTTTAAAACCTCTATAAATTCGCGCTATATCTTTTGTTAAGGTATTTATCGGCAGATACTCGTCATTTATCCGCGATTTTTTCGAATGGTATCGAAATGATGGCAGACCTGCTCAATCGCGAGCAATGTGCGTGGTGTAGGGCGGTTGAGCCAATCAGAGGTTAGCGTCCACATGTGTTGTTGCTTTACTGCGGGTAACTCAGATGACCATTGCTGCCACATTCCGCCATCTTTTATGGCATGCTCTGAGCTAAAAATAGCGTCGGGCTGTCTTACAATAACTTGTTCTGGACTGACTTGAGGATAAGGGGCTTTGCTGTGAGAAAAAATATTCTCTCCACCACAAAAACTGAAAACCTCACTGGGCCAACTGCCTTGCGCTAGGGTAATGATTGGCTTTTCACTTAGTTGATAGAAGTAGCTGACAGGCTCATTGGTGTTGCTGTTGGACTTTAGCTGCTTCAATTTTTTGCGAAAGTCATCAGCGGCTTGCTGGCCAATGCTTGGGTCACGAGCATAGACACTAAGCGCTTCAATATTATCAGCGATATTTTCTAGTGTCTTTGTCTTTGAGTACACGAGGTTAAAACCAAGCTGTTTGAGTTTATCAAGTTCACGCGCTGGGTTACCGGCAGGCCATGCGAGAATGAGGTCCGGTTCTAGGGCGACAATGCGCTCCAATTTTATGCCTTGGTAATTGGCAACACGTTCTAGATCTTTCGCTTCTTCGGGGTAATCACTGTACTCGCTAACCGCAATGAGTTGGTCACCTAATCCTGCCGCGTAAGCCAGTTCAGTGGCGTGGGGAGCAAGACTAATGACTCGCTGGGCGACAGCCCAGGCTGGTGATGTGATGCTGAAAATGACCAATGACAACAACAGTCGTTTCATTAACTAAAATCCTTGATAAATGATGAACATGATACTGCTTTGAATCATTATCCAAGCGCAGATACGCCAAGCGATATCTTTTTGTAGTTGGGCTAGGTGATAAGCAGCAGGGGCGACTTTGCCACCAATACGGGCGCGTTGATACTTTGTTGTACCGTACATAGCAGGCCCTCCTAGTGCTAAGCCAAACTTATTCGCATACCCACAGAGTAACCAGTTGGTTACGGTGTTGTGCCAGGTTCTACTTTGTTCGATAGTCGCCGCAATCAGTTGTCTTGAGGTGCCGACCATAATTAAAAGAGAAAATAATTTTTGCGGCAATATATCGAGCACCAAAAATACCGTAACCGCGGGTTTTCCGAATACTTGGTAATGGGGTTTACTTGGACTCCAGGTGCGCGCCAATTCCATCATTAAGCGGTAAAGCAGTGCGCCAACGCCTCCTAGTATTCCGTACCAAAAAAGAACCCCGATAACACGTCTTGAATACCCTAAAATCAGGGTTTCTGCTGATGCCTTCCCTAAACCGAGTAAGGACAACGATGAGGTATCTCTGTTGACGTTGTCTTGTAATATGAGACGCGCACGGACTTTATCTTCGTGTGACAAGGTTTGGATAAGTTGCTGTGCCAAGGTCTCATTGGTTCGCCAGTCGAGTGCGAGTAATAGCAGCGCTAGTTGATAAAACTGGGCCTGCCACGCCAGTGACTGCATGGCGATTAATACCGCAATTGCGGGAACAATAAACAATGTCAGAGCGAGTACGCCGGACAACATTTGTTGAGATGGGGTGGCGTTGGGAGGGTTCACTTTGTTGGCTATCAGGTGCGCTAGGCGTTGCCAATAATAAACGGGATGTGCACTTTTAGGTATGGGTAACAACAGATGAAAACCAAGCGCGCCCCACATGACGAGGAGCGCCCCATTGGCATAGAAACTCTCAAAAAAAGAGCTCATGAACAAATCCTTGTTAAAGACTATCCTAACGTCGTTTTGGGGCCATGTTATGGCTTTCCAAAACGATGTTTATTTAAGTGATGGTCTACCTAGGCAATGCTTTACTCAAGTGACGATTTACTTAAGTGGTTGTTACCTAGGTTAGCGCTTAATTGAGTTATCGCTTATTTAAGCAGACTCACCATGTTGATGACCATTTCAGAGGAGCTTTTTGCTGCGAGTGGCAGGAACTCTTCAAAACTCATTGGTGATTCTTTGTCTGCGATATCTGAGATGGCACGAACCACGACAAATGGGGTATCAAACTGGTGGCAAGTCTGTGCGATAGCCGATGCTTCCATCTCAACGGCGATAACACCAGGGAAGTTATTGCGAATCACGGCTTGACGCTCTGGGCGACAAACAAATTCATCACCCGTGCAGATGAGACCACGTACGGCGTGTTGTCCTTCCATTTGCTTTAGCGCTTGTTCAGCGACGTTCATGAGCTTCTCATCAGCGGTGAATGCCGCTGGTTGACCTGCCATTTGACCAATCTCATAGCCGAATGCAGTCACGTCAGCATCATGGTGACGAACTTCTGTTGAGATAACGACGTCACCATGGTTAAGAGAGGACTCAAAGCCACCGGCTGAACCGGTATTAATCACAACATCAACTTGGTAATCGCTAAGAAGAATGGTCGTACCGACGGCCGCAGCCACTTTACCAATACCTGATTGAAGCAGCACAATATCCGCACCGTCTAGCTGGCCAGTGTAGAACGTACAGCCGCCTTTAATCTGTTGCTCAAGGTTAGTCAAAGCAGATTTTAAAATGGACACTTCTTGTTCCATTGCGCCAATAATGCCAATTTTCATGGTGACTCTCTAAGTTGGATAGGTAATTGGCATGCAGTATAGCAACTTCGATAGGTTTGCCCAACGCTTGGTCAAGGATTTGTAATAACTAACCCAGTCTCAATTAACTTACTACGAAACTGTTCGACACGTTCTCGGTTTACCTTGAAATCGTAATACCCAATGCGTGCTTCAGAGCGAACGAGTAACTCGCCATTCTGAATTTTCACTTCCATATCATCGGTATAGCCGAACACTTTGGATTGGTATTCTACTCGTAAATAGTCGGATTTTTTATCCGCCACAGTGGCGCGTGGAAAACTCAAAGCAACCGATTCAATTTGATTGATGCTCACATCATCAGCTAGTGGGAATGGTGCGAGCTTAAATTCTTCACGAGAGTCTTGCGTAGAGACGCAGCGAGGACTGTCACCGCAAGGCTGCGCTGTTCTATCTACCATGTTTGTTGTTGACGAACTGCATGCGGTCAACGAGAGAATTATTGTGGTGAGTACAGATGCTTTGACGGTTTTATTCATGATGACTACCCCATAAAAAAGCCTGATATTACCAGGCTTGAAACGTACGTATTATATGTCTAAGAAGTCTAGTATGCCTTCAGCCGCTTTTCGCCCCTCATCAATCGCGGTAACGACTAAATCGGAACCTCTCACCGCGTCTCCTCCGGCGAAAATCTTAGGGTTTGACGTTTGGAATTGATAGGTCTGTTTCGACGCCGCGCAAATTCGACCCCATTTATCCAGCTCAACGCCATGGGGGGCTAGCCAGCTCATTTTATGAGGTTGGAAACCAAATGCCATGATGACGGCGTCCGCTTTTAAAGTATGTTCGCTACCAGCCACTGGTTCTGGACGTCGTCTGCCGGCTTCATCGGGCTCGCCTAAGGCGGTTTTCACCATTTTAATTCCCGCTACGTGACCATTGCCATCAAGCTCAATACCAAGTGGTTGCAGGTTGAACTTAAATCTAACGCCTTCCTCTTTAGCATTTTTTACCTCACGTCGTGAACCAGGCATATTGGCCTCATCCCGTCGGTAGGCACAAATGACACTATCGGCATCTTGTCGTATTGATGTTCGTACACAATCCATCGCCGTATCACCACCGCCTAATACAATGACTTTTTTACCTTTCATGTCGAGAAATGGTGTTGTCGTAGGGAGTCCCATAACACGGTAGGTATTGGATACTAGGAATGGCAGTGCATCATAAACCCCGGGAGCCTCTTCGTTTTCTAGACCCGCTCTCATATTTTTGTAAGTACCGACTCCCAAGAACACGGCGTCGTAATCGCTAATGAGCTCTGACATCTCAACGTCTTTGCCAATATCGGTGTTGAGCCTAAACTCTACGCCCATATCAGTGAAAATACGGCGACGATTGAGCATCACGTCTTTTTCTAATTTGAAGGAGGGGATACCAAAGGTGAGGAGACCACCAATCTCGGGGTAACGGTCAAAGACAACAGGTTTGACACCATTACGAACAAGCACATCGGCAGCGGCAAGGCCTGCAGGGCCGGCACCAATAATAGCGACTTTTTTATCGCTCCATTCAACATGAGAAACGTCTGGTTTCCAACCCATTTCGAAGGCTTTGTCTGTGATGAACTTTTCGACATTACCGATGGTGACCGCACCAAAATCGTCATTTAAGGTGCAAGCCCCCTCACATAAGCGATCTTGAGGACATACTCGGCCACATACCTCGGGTAGGCTGTTGGTTTGATGAGAGAGCTCGACGGCTTCAATTATGCGCCCCTCATTGGCAAGTTTGAGCCACTGAGGGATGTAGTTATGTACGGGGCATTTCCATTCACAATAAGGATTACCGCAGTCAAGGCAGCGATCGGCCTGAGCCGTGGCTTGTTGCTTGGTAAACGGTTCGTATATCTCTACGAACTCAATCTTGCGGATTTTCAGCGGTTTTTTTGCCGGGTCGATACGACTCACATCGATGAATTGATAGACGTTCTGGCTCATAATTCTAGCTCCTTGCCATTATTGGGCTTGAACGCGCAGCTCGGCGGCGCTTCGGCTTTGGTGACCCAACAGCGTACGCAAATCGGCCGCTTTCGGTTTAATCAGGTAGAACTTCGGAATCCATTCATCAAAGTTCGCCAATATATTTTCTGCATGCACTGATCCGGTTTCCTCAAGGTGCTCTGCTATCAATCCACGCAAGTGCTCTTGATGGATATACAAGTCGGCCAGCGCTAAAGCCTCGACAGATTCTGTGTTTACTCGACCATTAAAGTCCTCATTGGTATCGAGCACATAGGCAAACCCGCCAGTCATACCTGCGCCAAAGTTAACGCCTGTCGCACCTAAAATCGCGACGATACCCCCAGTCATGTATTCGCAGGCATTGTCACCAGCGCCTTCAACGACGGCAATGGTGCCAGAATTTCGAACGCCAAAGCGCTCACCTGCGGTCCCTGCTGCAAACAGTTTCCCACCGGTTGCTCCGTAGAGGCAGGTGTTGCCGATGATGGTGGCTTCATTACAGACAAATGTGGTACCCACGTGAGGCTTTATCGTAATTTTCCCTCCTGCCATGCCTTTCCCTACATAATCATTGGCATCGCCAGTGAGATAAATGTCGACCCCACCGGCGTTCCAAACGCCAAGCGATTGGCCTGCGGTTCCGTCAAGATGAAGTTCAATGGGGGAGCTGGCCATGCCCTGATTGCCATAACGCTTAGCGATCTCGCCCGAAAGTCTAGCGCCCAGCGAGCGGTCAGTATTGCGGACGTTGTAGTAGAAACTCGATGACTGCCTTGATTCAACCGCATCAAGGGCATCTTCGACAATTTGACTATTCAGTTCGGCCTTGTCGAACGGATGGTTGGGCTGAGTCCAATACAACGGCAGTTGTTGCGAAGAAACAGGCGAGTCTAGAATACCAGATAGATCAAGCTTACTTTGTTTGGCCGTTAGCCCCTCTGTGACGTCTAATAAGTCCGTTCGACCAATAAGGTCAGTGAGTTTTTCTACGCCAAGCTGTGCAAGCAGTGCTCTCACTTCTTCGGCTAACCCTGTGAAATAGTGGACAACCATTTCTGGCAGTCCCTTAAAATACTCATTACGCAGGGTTTCATCTTGAGTTGCCACCCCTGTCGCGCAGTTATTGAGGTGGCAAATTCGGAGAAATTTACACCCCATCGCGACCATAGGTGCGGTACCAAAACCAAAGCTTTCCGCGCCCAAGATTGCCGCTTTGACGACGTCAAGACCGGTTTTTAAGCCCCCATCTACTTGTAGGCGGATTTTGTGCCGCAAGCCATTAACGACTAGGGCTTGTTGGGTTTCAGCAAGCCCTAGTTCCCAAGGGCTGCCAGCGTATTTAACTGAAGTTAGTGGGCTCGCAGCCGTTCCCCCGTCATAACCGGAAATAGTGATGAGGTCGGCATAAGCCTTAGCCACGCCGGTGGCAATCGTGCCCACCCCAGGTTCTGAGACCAGTTTGACGGAAATGAGTGCTTGCGGATTGACCTGCTTGAGATCGAAGATCAATTGCGCAAGATCTTCAATGGAATAGATGTCATGGTGAGGAGGCGGAGAAATCAAGGTAACGCCTTGCACGGAATAGCGTAATTTGGCTATTTCAGCGGTGACTTTATGGCCGGGTAGTTGACCGCCTTCGCCGGGCTTAGCACCTTGTGCGACTTTGATTTGCAACACATCGGCATTGGTGAGGTAGTGGGGGGTGACACCAAACCGACCAGACGCAATTTGTTTGATTCGAGAATTACGAGTCGTGCCAAATCGACGGGGGTCTTCCCCACCTTCTCCGGAATTAGAGTAGCCTCCAAGTTGGTTCATCGCCATCGCAAGTGCTTCGTGAGCCTCGGGACTTAACGCGCCGATCGACATTGCTGCAGAGTCAAAACGCTTGAATAGGTCGCTGGTGGGCTCAACGGCAGTCAAAGCGAGTGGGGTGGCGATGGATTTTAACGTCATTAAATCTCGCAGCATCGCGATGGGGCGAGCATTCACTTGTTTGGCAAATGATTGATAGTCTTGATTATCACCCGTTTTTACCGCGTGCTGCAGCGTGCTCACAACGTCAGGGTTATAGGCGTGATATTCACCACCATGGACATATTTAAGTAAACCACCTTGTTCAATGGGTTTGCGCTTTGTCCATGCTTTACGAGATAAGTTGAAGATATCTTGTTGGAAATCGTCAAAATTTGCGCCTTGAATACGAGCAGTTACTCCCTTGAAACAAAGGTCAACGATGTCGTTATGGAGCCCAACGGCTTCGAAAAGCTGCGAACAACGATATGACGCCACCGTTGAAATACCCATCTTCGACATAATCTTATATAGGCCTTTGTTGATGCCATTCTGGTAGTTTTGCATCACGACGCGATAGGGTTTATCGAGTGCGCCATCATCGATCATCTTGCCAAGTGCTTCATACGCGAGATACGGATAAATGGCCGTTGCGCCAAAACCAAGTAGTACCGCGAATTGGTGTGGGTCACGTGCGGTGGCGGTTTCAACTAAAATATTGGCATCACAGCGAACGTTGGCATCAATGAGGCGGGTTTGTACAGCGCCAACGGCCATAGCCGCCGGTATTGGAAGGTGGCCTTTGATTAGGGCTCGGTCGGAAAGCACTAATAGCACCGTGCCTTCTTTGACGGCTTTTTCTGCCTGATCACATAAATTGAGTAATGCCTGTTTAAAGTCGTAGTGCTGCGGATCAAAGTTGATGTTGAGTACGGAATGTTGATAATGCTGGTCACTGAGTTGGAGCAGTTGCTGCATATCAGAGTGAAGCAAGACGGGAGAACCAAAAGCAACACGATAAGCGTGCCCGTCCGTTTCGCAAAATACGTTCATCTCTTGTCCGACGCTGGTGGCCAGTGACATAACGTGTTTCTCTCGAAGCGGATCGATTGGCGGATTGGTCACCTGAGCAAATTTCTGCCGGAAGTAGTCAGTGATCAGCCTTTCTTTGGATGATAATACCGCCATTGGGGTGTCATCGCCCATCGAACCTACCGCTTCTTGACCCATATCACCGAGTACCCGAAGGACTTGATCGGTTTCTTCATTGCTCATGGCGAATTGTTTTTGGTAAGTACTCAACAAGTTTGCATCAAAGTCTCTCTGACCAATATCTTCATCAGGTAGCTCGGAAAACGGTGTTAATTTATGAACGTTGTTGTCCATCCATTCGCGATACGGGTGGCGACTTTTTAGGTCGTTATCGATCTCTTCTGAATGCCAAAGCTTACCATCTTGTGTATCGACGACGAGCAATTCGCCTGGCCCGACCCGACCTTTTTCTACCACTTCATCTGGGGCGTAATCCCAAATTCCCACCTCTGAAGCTAGGGTGATGAGGTTATCTTTTGTGATGACATAGCGAGCAGGACGCAAGCCATTGCGGTCGAGATTACAGGCCGCGTAGCGACCGTCTGATAATACGATACCTGCCGGTCCGTCCCATGGCTCCATGTGTTTGGAGTTGAAATCATAGAAGGCGCGAAGGTCTGGGTCCATATCTGGGTGGTTTTGCCATGCTGGTGGTACTAGCATTCGCATGGCTCTAAATATGTCCATACCGCCAGATAAAAATAGGTCAAGCATATTGTCGAGACTTGATGAGTCCGACCCCGTTTCGTTGACAAAAGGCGCGGCGGTTTGTAAGTCAGGTAACAGGGGAGATGCAAATTTATAAGCTCTCGCTTTTGCCCATTGACGGTTGCCTTCAATAGTATTGATCTCACCATTGTGCGCCAGATATCGGAAAGGTTGTGCCAGTGGCCAGCGGGGCTGAGTATTGGTGGAAAATCGCTGGTGAAACAAACAGATCGCCGATTCCATACGAAGATCGGCGAGATCGAGGTAGAAGCGAGGAAGATCCGCAGGCATGCACAGCCCTTTGTAGACGATCACTTGGGTGGACAGGCTACAGATGTAGAATTCACTGTCATCACTGGTACGTTTTTCAATACGCCTGCGAGCAATATATAAACGACGTTCAACATCTTGTTCACGCCATCCTGCTGGTGCTGATATAAAGACCTGCATGATGTTGGGTAGGGAATCGTTCGCAATGGGGCCTAAGACCGCTGGATTTATTGGTACGACTCGCCATCCTGAGATCGTCAGTGTTTCTTGAGCTAACTCCTGAGCAATCACGTCTTTGGTTGTCTGTGCTTTAATCGGGTCATTGGAGAGAAACAGCATACCGACAGCGTACTGCTTCCCTAGATTCCAATGATTTTCTTGGCCAAGTAGTCGAAAGTAGCTGTCGGGTTTTTGTAGTAATAAGCCGCAACCATCCCCAGTTTTACCATCCGCTGCGATGCCGCCTCGGTGTGTCATTCGGTCAAGTGCTGAGATAGCCGTTCGTACTAATTTGTGGCTGGGTTGACCTTGCATGTGAGCAATAAGGCCAAATCCGCAGTTGTCCTTTTCAAGACTTGGGTCATAAAGAGCCATGGTCTTTCTCCCTTTGAACGTGCTGTCGTCCTGACAGTAAATTGATGCTTTTTAATGGTTTTTTTTATTATAAGAATCAAAATTCCATGAATAATGCATTTAACATATAGTGCGATTTTATTTATCACCAACGTCACAAGCTAATGCTTATGGCGATAAACGTCAAGTTTTCAGAAATTAGTCTCGTATAAATTAAAAAAACCATGCATTTATCTGCTACGGCTACGGCTACGGCTACGGCTACGGCTACGGCGTTATGACTTGTTGATATTGTGTAGAAACGTAGTTAGTGATAACGAATTAAATAGCAAAGGGTAGGCAGAGTACGCAGTAAGAGGGCCATCGCTGCAGTTTTTTGGTTACGACTTGTGGCTAGGTAAACAAAAAAGGCCAGCATAAGCTGGCCAAATTAGGAAGGAAATCTGCTGGCTGCTTATTCGCGCAGCCATGCATTTACCTTTAAGCGGAAAGCATTAAAGAATTTGCTTTTGCTTCAAGGTTGGTATTGCCCATTAGGAATTCATCAACAGAGCGTGCACACTCACGACCCTCATTGATGCAGCGAACAACCAAAGATTGGCCAGTACGCATATCACCCGCGGCAAATACGCCTTGTTGGTTAGTTTGGAAATCTTGTGTCGCGACATTGCCACGATCGTCAAGTTTTATATCAAGTTGCGCTAAAACACCGGTTGGTTCAGGGTGTAAAAAGCCCATTGCAAGGAATGCCAAATCACATGGAATGACACGTTCGCTGCCTGCTACTTCGTCAAAGCCTGGGCGTTCGCCTGGTTTTGCATCCTGCCATACGATATCGGCAATGCGTAGCCCAGTGACTTCACCTTTGTCATTACCAATAAACTCTTTGGTTAAGATGTTCCAATGACGTTCGCAGCCTTCCTCATGAGAGGTGGTTGTTTTCATGATCATTGGGTACTGTGGCCATGGCATGTTTGCAGGGCGTTTCTCTGGTGGGATCGGCATGATTTCCACTTGAGTAATGCTGCTAGCTTTATGACGATTTGAGGTGCCGACACAGTCAGAGCCCGTATCACCACCACCAATTACCACGACGTGTTTATCTTTGGCGTGAATCTCTTCGGTTTTCAGATCCATATCGTTAGCACGACGGTTGTTTTGACCTAAGAAATCCATCGCAAAGTGGACGCCTTGTAGCTCTCGACCCGGGATAGGTAAGTCACGAGGTACCGTTGAACCACCAGTCAGCAGAACAACATCAAAGTCTTGACGCAACTGTTGGGCGTTGATCTTGACGCCGATATGAGCGTTGACTTCAAATTTCACACCCGCATCCGCCATCAAATTGATCTTACGATCGATAACGTCCATGCCAAGTTTAAAATCAGGAATACCAAATCGCAGTAGGCCACCCACTTTCTCATCACGTTCAAAAACGGTCACAGAGTGTCCAGCGCTGTTAAGTTGTTCTGCAGCGGCAAGACCAGCAGGGCCCGATCCAACAATCGCGACCGTTTTGCCGGTACGGATACGCGGCTTCTTCGGTTTGGCATAGCCTTCACGATAGGCTGTCTCTACGATGGTTTTCTCGATATTACAGATTGTAATAGGATCTTGGTTGATTCCTAATACACAGGCACTTTCACAAGGTGCAGGGCAAACACGACCAGTGAACTCCGGGAAGTTATTGGTTGAGCTTAGGATGTTCCAAGCTTCTTCCCAGCTGTCGCGGAAAACCGCGTCATTGAATTCTGGAATAATGTTGCCAATAGGGCAGCCGTTATGACAAAACGGCACACCACAATCCATACAACGAGATGCTTGAGTATTGATTTTGTCACCAAACTCTTCGTTAAGCACAAACTCTTTGTTGTCTTCAATACGAACCGATGGATCGAGTTTGCTAGGCAACTCGCGACCATGTTCTAAAAATCCAGTAGGCTTACCCATTATACTGCCTCCACTTCTTCCGATTGTGCCTGTTGTGCTTCAGCTTTACGCTTTTGAAGTACCGCTTTGTAATCACGCGGCATGACCTTAACTAAAGAGGTTAGGTTTGCTTCAAAGTTTGCAAGGAAAGACTGAGCAACTTCACTTCCTGTGAATTCAACGTGCTTAGTTAGCATATCAAGCAGAAGATCTTTATCTTCTTGCTCGATTGGATCTAGGTCAACGAGCTCAGGGTTAAGCTTGGTTTCAAAGTCACCAGCTTTATCCCAAACATAAGCCACACCACCACTCATACCGGCAGCAAAGTTACGACCCGTTGAACCAAGGATAATTGCCGCGCCACCTGTCATGTATTCACAACCGTGGTCACCAACACCCTCAACAACAACCTTCGCACCAGAGTTACGAACACAGAAACGTTCACCAGCCATACCGCGAATGAAAGATTCACCTGAGGTCGCACCGTAGAAACATACGTTACCCACTACGATGTTGTCTTCAGCAACGATAGAAGATTTAGCATCTGGGTACAGTACCAAAGTACCGCCAGACAGACCCTTACCCCAGTAATCGTTCGCGTCGCCTTCTACTTCGAACTTAACGCCTTTCGCAAGGAACGCACCGAAAGATTGGCCAGCACTACCGTGGAACTTAACGTTCATTGGCTGTGGTAAACCGTGGTCTTTGTAAACCTTCGAGATTTCGTTCGACAGCATCGTGCCTGCTGAACGGTCCGTGTTGATGATAGGGAACTGAGCGGTAACGGCTTCACCTTTCTCAAGTGCTGGGGTTGCAGCCTGAATCAACTTACGGTCTAGAACGTCTTCAAGATTATGATTTTGTTTTGTCTGATTGTAGATACCATCTTCTGCACGAGCCTGCTCAATGTGCAGTACCGGTGTTAGATCTAGGTTCTTATACTTCCAGTGACCGATGTCATCACGAACTTTAAGTTTGTGCGATTGACCAACCATTTCGTCGATAGAACGGAAGCCAAGTTCAGCCATTACTTCACGTAAGCCTTCAGCCATGTATTGGAAGAACGTTACTACGTCTTCTACGCGGCCGTCGAAACGCTCACGAAGAGTTTTGTTTTGTGTTGCGATACCAACAGGACATGTATTCTTGTGACACTTACGCATCATGATACAGCCTTCAACAACTAGAGCTGCTGTTGCTACGCCCCATTCTTCAGCGCCAAGTAACGTTGCGACTGCAAGGTCACGTGGTGTTTTCATCTGACCATCAGACTGAACAACGATACGGTTACGTAGGCCGTTTTTCAGTAGTGTTTGGTGAGTTTCCGCTAGACCCAGTTCCCAAGGCAGACCTGTGTGACGGATAGAAGACATCGGAGATGCACCCGTACCACCATCAAAACCTGCGATAAGTACTACGTCAGCCTTCGCTTTCGCTACACCTGATGCAATCGTACCTACGCCAGCTTCTGATACTAGCTTCACGTTGACACGGCCGTTACGGTTCGCGTTTTTCAGGTCGTAGATCAGCTGAGCCAAATCTTCGATTGAGTAGATATCGTGGTGTGGCGGTGGAGAGATAAGACCTACGCCCGGAGTCGAGTGACGCGTTGCGCCGATCCAGTCATCAACCTTATCACCAGGTAGTTGACCACCTTCGCCAGGTTTCGCACCTTGAGCCATCTTGATTTGCAGCTCATCAGCGTTAGATAGGTAGTAAGACGTTACACCAAAGCGACCAGAAGCCACCTGTTTGATTGCTGAACGTTCCCAGTCACCGTTTTCTTTGCGTTCGAAACGTGCTGGATCTTCACCACCTTCACCTGAGTTTGATTTCGCGCCAATGCGGTTCATTGCAACAGCCAGTGTTGAGTGAGCCTCATGTGAGATTGAACCAAAGCTCATTGCACCCGTTGCGAAACGCTTAAGGATTTTCTCAATAGGTTCTACTTCTGCTAGAGGAATAGAGCCTGCTGGGTTCTTGATGAAATCAAGTTGGCTACGCAGTGTTGCTGCGTTGTCGCCTTGAGCATCAACGGCGTTCGCGTACTTTTTGAATTGACCGTAATCTTTGTTACGCGTCGATTCTTGAAGTAGAGAAATCGTTTCTGGGTTGAATAAGTGTTTCTCACCACGTTGTTTCCACTGGTAAACACCACCAACATCAAGTATTTGAGCTGGGATCTCACGAGTAGGGTAGCCGACACGGTGACGAACTAATACTTCGCGAGCGATATCATCGATCGTTAGACCTTGGATACGTGAAACCGTACCAGTGAAGTATTTTTCAACCACTGATTTGCTAATACCAAGAGCTTCAAAGATTTGAGCGCCGTGGTAAGACTGCAGTGTTGAGATGCCCATCTTCGAGAAGATCTTCAGTAGACCGCCGTTCACACCTTTACGGTAGTTATCGAACAACTCACGTGGGTGAAGGCTTGGGTCTAGCTTCTTCGTACGTTGTAGCTCAACAATTGTCTCGATGACTAGGTATGGGTTAACAGCGTTCGCACCATAACCAATAAGCGTTGCAAAGTGGTGTGTTTCACGAGCATCGCCCGTCTCAACCACGATGTCACACTTGGCACGTAAACCTTTACGGATGAGGTGATGGTGAACCGCGCCCACAGCCAGCATTGCTGGAATTGCAGCGTGGTTAGAATTAACGGCACGGTCTGTAAGCAAGATGATTGAGTAACCATCGTTCACCGCATCTTCTGCATATTGGCAGATACGTTTTAGTGCGCGTTCTAACTTGCCAGGCTCTTCGTTTGCTTGGAATACGATATCTAGCGTCTTCGCTTGAAGGTGCTCGTTATCGATAGCACGAAGTTTTTCTAGCTCAGAGTTAGAAAGAACAGGCGACTCAAGTTCTACTTTTTGACAATGTTCAGGGGTTTCTGCAAGGAGGTTCTGATCTTTACCTAGGTAAGTATTCAGAGACATCACCATACGCTCACGAATCGGGTCGATTGGTGGGTTGGTTACTTGTGCAAACAACTGCTTGAAGTAGTTTGAAAGGTGCTGAGATTGGTGAGAAAGAATCGCTAGCGGCCAGTCGGCACCCATTGCAGAAAGTGGCTCGTAGCCGGTTTTTGCAAGAGGGAGAATGATTTCATTCACTTCTTCCGAGCTAACACCAAATGATTGCTGTTTATGCAACAGTTTCTCTGGTGATGGCTGACTGAATTCGTTGCTCGCATCCGGCAGTTTTTTCAGGCTAAGTAGGTTTTCTGATACCCATTTCTCATATGGCTGCGCTTTAGCGATATCGTCTTTCACTTCTTCATCAGAAATGATGCGACCTTGCTCAAGGTCAGCAACGAAGATACGACCTGGCTGCAAGCGACCACGATATTCAACGTTTTCTGGTGCGATTTCTACCACACCCGACTCAGAGGCCATTACCAAGAAGTCGTCTTTTGTCACTGTGTAGCGAGACGGACGCAGACCGTTTCGGTCAAGCGTTGCACCGACTTGTACACCATCGGTAAAGCAGACTGAAGCAGGGCCATCCCATGGTTCCATGACGTTAGCGTGGTATTGATAGAACGCACGACGTGTTGGATCCATATTTTTGTTTTCTTGCCATGCTTCCGGAATCATCATCATCAAGGCATGTGGCAGGCTGCGACCAGAAAGAACTAGGAGCTCAAGTGCCATATCAAAGTTAGATGAATCTGAACTGCCTTCTTGGCAGATCGGAAGCAGCATGTCGATTTCAGCTTGTGAGAACAGATCCGATTCAAGGATTGCTTCACGGGCTTTCATCCAGTTGAGATTGCCTCGGACCGTATTGATTTCGCCATTATGTGCGATGTAACGGAATGGCTGTGCAAGACGCCAGCGAGGGAATGTGTTGGTAGAAAAGCGAGAATGCACGAGTGCAAGCGCAGTCACCATAGTTGGGTTTTGCAAATCGAGGAAGTACTGAGGCACCTGCTCTGTAGTGAGCTGACCTTTATATACCAGTGTCTTATAAGACATTGAGTTAATATAAAAATCATCACCAATATTTGAAATGCTCTCTAGGCATACACGAACGGTATAATTACGTAATACATAAAGCTTACGCTCAAGTTCTTCAGGCGTAATGCCCGGACCACCTGAAATAAAGACATGCTCAAACTGAGGTTCAGTACTTAGAGGATCGGTACCAATCATAGAGTTGTCGGTTGGTAGAACACGGTAGCCGATGACTTCAAGGTCAAGGCGCTGTGCATTGCGTTCTAGAATATCGCGACATTGTGCGCGTTTGTGCTCATCCTTAGGGAAAAGAACAACACCAACACCGTATTTTTCAAAAGAAGGTAGCTTGATGCCAAGCTTAACGGCTTCTTCTAAAAGAAATTCATGGGGTTTTTGCAGTAGGATACCAGCGCCATCACCACTACATGGATCACAGCCTTGTCCGCCTCGGTGTTCCATGCGAGCCAGCATGTCTAAGGCTTGGGTTACTACATCATGCGATTTACGGTTTTTAAGGTGAGCAACAAAACCGATACCACAAGCGTCATGCTCCAGTTCTGGAGTATACAGACCCTGTGTATTCTGCTCTCTATCTACCATAGATACTTCCTTCCAGTTAAATCCAGGCACAACAAAAGTGTGTGATTGTGCCTTGTCCTTTGTAATTCTGATTCTTGACTGCCAGAGGGGGCAGTGTCGATTCCATTCTGCATCTCGCAGGAAAAGTGTTGCGAGAAAAACAATCCGTGGTGATATCCCTCATCGTATACTCACTTTTTAGTGAATTATTTTGGCGGGAATGGGATATCGCCTTTCATTCTACTGATTCAAGCTGTAATCCTAACAGCAGATCGAGCAAAATTGTGTAAGTATCCTACAATTTTGTTCTCGGTAATTCCAACGAAAGTTTCTCTTGTAACCCATTTTTTTTATTTAAAATTGAATACAATCGATAACAAAAAGCTAACAATTGCCGATTTATTGTTGTTTTTGTGCATATTTATTGATTTTGATTAAGTCGATGTCATGGCCACGTTGCTACTGTGCCTGGTTTTATTTTGCAGGGATGTAATTAAATTTCAAAAATTAGAGTGATAGTCATTCTTATTTAATTGAGTTGGTTTGATATGCAATTACATGAGTTAGTTAATACGATCGGTCAAGATCTCCAGCGTCGCTATGGCGAAAAAGTACATAAATTGACCTTGCACGGCGGGTTCAGTTGCCCTAACCGGGATGGGACCATAGGGCGAGGAGGGTGTACATTTTGTAATGTGGCATCGTTTGCTAATGAAAACACCAGAATTCAGTCTATCCATGAGCAGCTTAATGACCGAGCGGGCGAGGTGAAGCGGGCCAAGAAATATTTGGCTTACTTTCAGGCATACACCAGTACCTATGCCGAGGTTCAAGTTCTCAAAAGCATGTATGAAGAAGCGCTTAAATATGCGGATATCGTCGGGTTGTGTGTGGGTACACGGCCAGATTGTGTCCCTGATGCGGTCTTGGAGTTACTTGCTGATTATGTAGAGCAAGGTTTTGAAATTTGGTTAGAGCTTGGACTGCAAACGGCACACAATCAAACGCTGAAGCGGATAAACCGCGGTCATGATTTTGAGGTGTATGATGCCATCACTAAGCGTGCTCGTGCGCTCGGCATCAAAGTGTGTACTCACCTTATTGTCGGCCTCCCTAAAGAAAGTAAACAAGATAACCTCGAGACCCTCGCTAAAGTGCTGGCAACGGGAACGGATGGTATTAAGTTGCATGGCTTGCATATTGTCGAGGGGAGCACCATGGCAAAAGCTTGGCATGCAGGGCGCTTAGAAGCCCCTGAGCTGGACTTCTATCTTGATGTAGCCAGTGAGATGATTCGGCGAACCCCTGCCGATATCGTTTTTCATCGTGTTGCCTCCTCAGCTCGAAGACCGACGTTGCTTGCGCCGCTGTGGTGTGAAAACCGTTGGTTGGCGATGACCGAGCTTGGCAAGCGGCTGTCTTTGTCAGGTTCACAAGGCTCTTTGATTGATAATGCCTTTGTTTATCACAAACCTACTCTCAAATAATTCGCCATTCGTGTGATGCAATGGGGTAAGTGATACACTTAGCCGAGTTGTTACGCACGGAGTGCTGAATGAAGCCCATCAAAAATCTTGCCCAATACTATGTCGACCTTTTGGTAAAGCTCGGCATTGTTCGTTTTTCTATCTTACTGGCACTTGCTTTAGTGGCCCTCGCCGTTGTGGTACAGGTTGCGATTACCCTTGTCCTGAATGGCAGAGTGGATGATATTGATATTGTTCGCTCGGTCTTTTTCGGCTTATTGATCACCCCGTGGGCGGTCTACTTTTTGTCGGTTGTCGTTGATCAGCTTGAAGAGTCGCGCCAGCGATTGGCAAAGATGGTCTCTAAATTAAAAGACATGCGATCTCGAGACCAAGACCTCAATATTAAGCTTCAACAGAACATCAGTAAGTTAAATCTCGAGATTGAAGAAAGGCAAAAGGCCGAAGATGCGCGAAAAGAAGCGATAAAAGATCTCGAAAATGAGGTGTACCAGCGAGAGCGGACACAGCTCGAGCTTGCAGAGCGGACAGCCTTACTGCGTTCATTTATTGATGCCTCTCCGGATTTGATTTATTACCGAAATGCAGAAGGGGTCTTTTCAGGTTGCAACAAGGCCATGGAAGAGCTTACCGGTAAAAAGGAAAAAGAACTCGTTGGGTTGACGCCTTGGGACGTGTATTCCGAAGAAATCGCTGAACAAGTTGTAGAGACCGATCATAAAGTCATGAGCAATAATCAAGCCCTGACTTATGAGCAATGGCTAGAATATCCCGATAGCAAGAAATGCTATTACGAACTGCGAAAAGTGCCATTTTACAGCAAAGATGGTCGCCACCTTGGCCTGGTTGGTTTTGGTCGCGATATTACAGAGAGAAAGCGTCATCAAGAGTCTCTAGAAAAAGCGAGTCGAGATAAAACAACATTCATATCAACGATTAGCCATGAATTACGTACCCCTCTTAACGGTATCGTCGGGCTAAGCCGAATGCTGCTTGATAGTTCTTTAGATCAAGAGCAACGCAATCATATGCAAACCATTAACGTCAGTGCGATTACTCTGGGCCATATTTTCAACGATATTATCGATATGGATAAGTTTGATCGCCGTAAGCTAGAGCTGTATCCAGAGGCGCTTAATTTTGACGATTTTATCATCGAGATAGAGAGCATCTCGGCCTTGATGGCTGAGCAAAAAGGATTACGTTTTGACTTAGAGCGGCTCACTGATCTGCCAGTCGGCATTAGTGTTGATGCGACACGATTGCGACAGGTGATCTGGAACCTTGTCAGTAATGCGATGAAATTCACCAAGCAAGGTGGTGTGGTCATGACGGTCAGCGCGGATGTTGTTGATGGGATGGCGCATATCATGATCGAGGTTGAGGACACAGGGGTCGGGATTCCTCAAGCTGAAGTCGATAAGATTTTTGCTATGTATTATCAAGTTAAGTCTAAGAAAGACAACTTGCATGCGGTTGGAACAGGGATCGGTCTTGCGGTCTCTCAACAGTTAATTCATATGATGGACGGTGATATTACGGTCGATAGTGAGGAAGGGTTTGGCAGTACATTTACGATATCGATTAACGTTCCGTGTGTCGACACCCTTCAATCAGAAGAGCGCATAGTAGAGTCTCAAAAGGGGTTGAATATTTTCATGCTTGAGGATATTGAGCTCAACATCACTGTTGCGCGTAGCCTATTGGAAAGTCTTGGTCACACGGTGACAGTGGCGATGTCCGGTCAAGAGGCCATCGATCTATTCCGGCCGGAAGATTACGATCTTGCCTTGCTTGATATTCAGTTGCCCGACATGAGTGGTTTTGATGTCGCTCAGCATTTCCGTGAAGCCTATGACTCTCTCCCCCCTTTGGTTGCTCTGACGGCGAATGTTATCAAGAACAAAAAGGATTACCTTGAACAAGGAATGGATGACGCAATTAGTAAGCCTTTAAGTGTTAAGGCGCTTACGGATGTCATTACTAACTTTGCTACTCCGACTGAATATAAATCGATAGAAGTCACAACGCAAAAGGATGAAGAATTGATGAGTAATAATAGTGAATTATACGAACGATTGCTTGATATCGGAATGCTTGATTCATACGTTGATATTGTCGGAACAAAGCCCGTTTTTGCTAGCATCGAGATGTTTGAAGAAATGATGCCCGGTTATATGGAGATTTTGCAATCAAACATGACGGCAAAGGACCAGCCCGGTATTACCTCTGAAGCTCATAAAATAAAAGGGGCGGCAGGGTCGATTGGCTTGAAAAGAATCCAGTCTGTAGCGCAGAAAGCTCAGTCGCCAGATTTGCCAGCATGGTGGGAGAACATTGAAGATTGGATTGAAGAAATAGAAAATGAATATCGCAATGACATTCAGGTATTAAAATCTTGGCTAGAAAGTAAGGGTTAATAATGAAAAAAACGATCACAACAATTGCATTGGCAATTGTGCTTGGTGGGTGTTCGTCATCGTCAGTGATGGATAACGACATGTGGATTGCAAAAGATACCGCAATGGTTGAACAACAAGCTATTTCATTGTCAGCTAACCTGTGGATTGACATGATGCCGAAGATTGGTGAAACACAGCCGTTGATGAAAGAGCAAATGCTTCATGGTGCACTTAATTTGAGTACCGAAAGTCAGCTACCAGCAGATATGGACGCAGTAAAAGTCGTGCTAAGACAAGATGGCGAGACATGGACATTGGATTCTGAGGATTTTGAGCTGCGTAACCATAGCGAAGAACAGTGGGAAATTGCATTTAAATGGCAGCTAGCCTTTAATAATTCCAAACCAATGGATGTGGCAGTGCTTCTGGTCAATAGTGACAAAGAGATTTGGTTGACGAATCAACAGGTGATGGTCGACACCGTCTATTGAGTCGGGTTTGACTGAGCAATGTCATGTTATTTGAGCTCAAATCGCCAAAAATAAAAAGGGACGCATGCGCGTCCCTTTTTTAAACTTTCAAATTTTACTCTTCAAGGTCGCCACAAAAACGGTAGCCTTCACCGTGAATAGTAGCAATGATTTCTGGTGTTCCTGATACTGACTCGAAGTGCTTACGAATACGACGAATCGTCACGTCTACAGTACGATCGTGAGGTTTTAGTTCACGGCCAGTCATCTTTTTCAGCAGGTCAGCACGAGTTTGGATTTTGCCTGGGTTTTCACAGAAGTGAAGTAAGGCACGAAACTCTGAGCGTGGCAGCTTGTAGCCATCACCGCTAGGGCTAACGAGTGAGCGGCTGTTAATATCAAGTATCCAGCCATTGAATTCGTATTTTTCTACGCTACGCTTCTCTTCTTGAGACACGTTAGTGCTCATAGAACGATTCAGAAGGTTGCGTGCACGAATAGTCAATTCACGTGGGTTAAATGGTTTAGTGATGTAATCATCTGCACCAATTTCCAAACCAAGAATTTTATCGACTTCATTGTCACGTCCCGTTAGGAACATAAGTGCGACGTTAGCTTGTTCTCTAAGCTCACGAGCGAGAAGTAGACCATTTTTACCTGGCAGGTTGATATCCATGATAACTAGGTTAACTGAATTATCGGTTAAGACCTGATGCATTTCTTGACCGTCACTGGCCTCGAATACAGCATATCCTTCTGCTTCAAAAATGCTCTTAAGAGTGTTACGTGTTACTTGCTCATCTTCAACAATAAGAATTTGCGGGCTTTGCATTGGCGGTACCTAAATTAAACTTGTGATAAATCTGTCTGTAGTAGAATAAATTCTAGGCAATAAGTTAACATAAAGGTAATGTTTCTTGGATGTTCTGCTTACAATCAGAGAAACAGTTACGATATGAGTCGCCATCCATGAAGCTGCCAATTAACGAGAAATCCCTTTAATCTCTTATTATTCCGCTAGGTCATTGAGGCGAATTCTAATATGTTAACAGCATGCTAACAATGGTCAAATGTTAATTACTTGCAGTTTGTTGATTTAAATCAATCGCTGACTTGTAACAAATATTAATAGTAGTAGGTAAATTGACCACTGCTATTAATATGTGTGTTAATGCCTAATTGAATGTTTGTTGTGCAACATGATGCGTTGGCTACTGTCTCCGTCAATGACGAGATATTTTGAGGCGATTGACGTTTTAAACCTAAAATAAAAAAGTAATTTAATGTTAACTTTACAATTAAAAACAATAGCTTGCCTTTGTTTTTTTATGGGTTGCTCCTTGCCGATACTCAATGCTAGCCTACGTGGTTATATCAATAATGGCCTTTACATGATCAAAGATTTGCACGATTAATAGTTCTGTTTTATGCGGAAATTCTAACTAAATGTAATGAAGCTCACGGATAATGCAGGAAAAGCATAGCGCTCTTGTTGTGCAGGAGAATCGTTTAAAAAATTTAGATTTATTGGGTAACAAAGTGACCGTTGAGTGGTCAAATACCCAATAAGTGACAAGGATTTTTAGTTTAGCACTCTCTAAAGGCGCGCCTATTGAGTGACATCACGGAGGAAAAATGAGAGATATCACACCTGATATTTGTGACCAACACGAAGACAAAGTGACATTGTTGGATTTGCCATTGCAAAACTTTGGGCAACGTGCGGCCTTTTGGGGCGAGATAGTGACGATCCGTTGTTATCATGATAATTCCAAAGTACGCGAAGTACTTTCCCAAGATGGAACGGGAAAAGTGCTGGTTGTGGATGGCAATGGTTCTTGTCAAAAAGCCTTACTAGGTGATCAATTGGCCATCATGGCTATTGAAAATAACTGGGAAGGCGTGATCGTAAATGGGGCGATTCGAGATGTTGCTATGATGTCCGAAATGGACCTTGGCGTTAAAGCGTTGGGAGCGAATCCTTTTAAAACAGAAAAACGGGGTGCTGGCGATGTCAATGTTACGCTGACCATGAGTAATCAGATTGTTCAGCCAGGGTATTATATTTACTCGGACTGGAACGGTATTTTAATCTCTAAAGAAGCGTTAACGTTCTAGAATCGAAAGCCTAGGCCGACCTCAACGCCTTGTTGGACTTTTTCAAAGTCAAAGGTAGCGTGGACGTCTAGGTTTTCTGTCAGCCTCATTCTGCTTGATATTTCTGCAGCCATCCCGGCTTGTGTGATGTCATCTTCTTCATATTGGTACCCTCTTAGGGTACTTTTGACCGAGATTCGTTCTGATACTTGATAACTCATGCCACTAAGCAGTCCTTTGTCACTTGATTCATCAGAGTTATTAAGTCGCGCCCCGATATAAATATCGACAGACTCAAATAGCGAATAGGAATAGCCACTGTCTACGTTCCATTGATCGATGCCGTCGCTCGAGGATTTACTATCGGAAGAGAGAAAGAAATTATGTGGGGATGCGTTATGCTTGCCAGGCAGCGCTGGCAGTTCGACGGCTTGGACCATACTGGATGATAATAATACGAACAAAGCAGACGCAATCATTGCTTTCATAGCACCACTCCTTGTTCGTCATTATTATTTTATATTTGTTCATTAATTAAAGCACAAGATCTAGTCAAAAAGTTGTAAATGTATATAGCAATTGGCGATTTACTCATAACGTTACAGTATATGCATTTCATAAGTGTAGGTTTTCAAGCACTGGCTATGATTTCATTGTTTATTTGATAAAAGTACAGATTTTGATTGACTACTCTACAGAAAGTGCGGTAAACGTATGGGTAAGCACATTAGAAAGTTTGTAGATAACCCTATGTATAGAAACCAGCTCGTAGTAATGACCACCACCATTATTATTACCGACATAACCATTGTTGGGGCAGGCTGGTAGACGGAAGAAATTCAAGAACAAGGCCTGTATCAACAAGATACGGGCCTTTTTTTTACCTGTTTTGAGTATTTCGGGAGGAAAGGATGCGAGTACTAAAATTTGGAGGCTCATCGTTAGCCGATGCTGATCGCTTTTTACGAGCGGCAGACATTATTGCCAACAATGCCCAACAAGAAGATTTAGCGGTGGTGCTATCTGCGCCAGGGAAAACAACCAATAAGTTAGTCGCGATTATTGAAACCGCGTTAAAAAATAGCGAAGTCGAGCTTCAGATCTCTGAACTGGAAACGGCGTTTAACGAATTATTTTCTAATATTGAATCTGTACTTCCTAACATACAGCGTGCTGATTTTGACAATCAGGTAAAAACCTCTTTATTCCAACTGCATCAATTCGTTCATGGTATCCGTTTGCTTGGTACTTGTCCGGCTCATGTTAATGCCCGCATCATTTCCAAAGGTGAGCGCATTTCAATCCAGTTGATGAGAGCGGTCCTAGAAGCGAAAGGCCAAGCGGCGGCATTGATTGATCCGGTTAAGTATCTTTATGCCAATGATGACTATCTAGAAGCAATGGTAGATGTTGGTATTTCAACACAAAACTTCAGATCAAACCCATTGACCGAGGGTGTCGTGCATATCATGCCTGGTTTTACGGCAGGCAACGCGAAAGGCGAGTTAGTCACACTTGGGCGCAATGGCTCGGATTATTCAGCTGCAGTACTGGCAGCCTGCTTACGAGCGGACTGTTGTGAAATTTGGACTGATGTCGATGGGGTATACAATTGTGACCCTCGATTAGTGGATGATGCACGCTTGCTGAAATCACTGAGCTACCAAGAAGCGATGGAGTTGTCTTACTTCGGTGCGTCGGTACTTCACCCGAAAACCATTGCTCCAATTGCTCAGTTCCATATCCCATGTTTGATTAAAAACTCGTTTAACCCTCAAGGCGCAGGCACGCTGATCGGTCAAGACACCGGTGAAGATAACCTGCCAATTAAAGGTATCACCACCTTATCTAACCTGATTATGGTTAACGTCTCTGGGCCGGGTATGAAAGGTATGGTCGGGATGGCTAGCCGTGTCTTTGGAGCCATGTCATCAGCAGGTGTCTCTATTGTTCTGATTACACAGTCTTCATCTGAATACAGCATCAGCTTTTGTATCGAAGAAGAAGACAAGCTAAAAGCGTCTCAAATCCTTGAAGAAACATTTGATCTAGAACTCAAAAATGCACTGCTTGAGCCTGTCGAGTTTATGGAAGACGTCGCAATTGTCACCTTAGTTGGTGATGGTATGAGAACCTCTCGCGGGGTGGCATCACAGTTCTTTTCATCATTAGCTGAAGTGAATGTCAATATTGTTGCCATTGCACAAGGCTCTTCTGAGCGCGCCATTTCTGCTGTTATTCCAGAAGATAAGATCTCAGAAGCGATCAAAGCGTGTCATGAGAATTTGTTCAATTCTAAACACTTCTTAGATGTGTTCGTTGTTGGGGTTGGCGGCGTCGGTGGTGAATTGGTTGATCAAATCCAACGTCAGCAAACAAAACTGGCAGAAAAAGGTATTGTTATTCGAGTATGTGGCCTTGCCAATAGCAAAGGCGTACTTCTCGACGGTAAAGGCTTACCGCTTGATCAATGGCGAGATCGCATGGGCGATGTGACGGAGCGATTCAGCGTCGCTGGATTAGCCGCGCTCGTTCAGCGTAATCATATTATTAACCCAGTATTGGTGGATTGTACCTCGAGTGAAGATATTGCCAATCAATATGCCGAGTTTTTGGCCGCTGGTTTCCACGTAGTGACACCTAATAAAAAGGCCAATACATCAAGTATGGCCTATTACCACCAACTTCGAGACGTTGCACGCAGCTCACGTCGTAAATTGATGTATGAGACAACGGTAGGGGCGGGTTTACCTGTCATTGAAAACCTGCAAAACCTGATATCAGCAGGGGATGAGCTGGAAAAATTCAATGGTATTTTGTCGGGCTCATTATCGTTTATCTTCGGTAAGCTGGATGAAGGGCTAACACTAAGCCAGGCCACAAATGTTGCTAAGGATAAAGGGTTCACTGAGCCTGATCCGCGTGATGACTTATCCGGTATGGATGTTGCTCGTAAACTGCTAATTCTCGCTCGAGAGTCGGGAATGGCGCTTGAACTTGAAGATGTGGAAGTGGATCAAGCGCTGCCGCCGGGTTTCGATGATTCAGGTTCGGTTGATGATTTTATGGCTCGCTTACCTGAAGCCGATAAGTACTTCTCTCAGTTAGTCGCGGATGCGGCGAAAGAAGGCAAGGTGCTTCGATATGTGGGTGAGATTGCCGATGGCAAGTGCCGTGTTCGTATGGCCGCTGTCGATGAGAACGACCCAATGTACAAGATTAAAGATGGTGAGAATGCCTTGGCATTTTATAGCCGCTATTATCAACCGATTCCATTGGTGTTGCGTGGCTACGGCGCCGGTACAGAAGTAACTGCGGCCGGTGTCTTTGCCGATGTTATGCGTACACTTGGTTGGAAGTTGGGGGTATAAAATGAGTCAACGTGTTGTTGTTTATGCTCCAGCGTCGATCGGCAATGTCAGTGTTGGGTTTGATGTGTTGGGTGCTGCGGTCTCACCAATCGATGGAACCTTGCTAGGGGACTGTGTTGAAATTCAAGCATCAGAATCGCCTTTCGAGCTTTCAACTAAAGGACGATTTGTCGATAAGTTGCCCGTTGATCCACAAGAAAACATTGTCTATGACTGTTGGAAAGTGTTTGCGAGAGAGCTGGATAAGAAAGGTGTGGCGCTTCAATCCATCCATATGACGTTAGAAAAGAACATGCCGATTGGCTCTGGACTAGGCTCAAGTGCTTGTTCTATCGTTGCGGCCTTGGATGCGCTTAACCAGTTTCATGGCAATCCACTTGACGAAACGGAACTGCTTGCCTTAATGGGTGAAATGGAAGGGCAAATTTCTGGTGGTATCCATTATGACAATGTGGCACCGTGTTACCTAGGTGGTGTACAGCTTATGCTGGAAGAGCTTGGTGTTATTAGCCAAGAGGTACCTTGCTTTGATGACTGGTTTTGGGTCATGGCGTACCCAGGGATCAAGGTATCGACCGCTGAAGCGAGAGAAATTTTGCCGTCGCAGTACCGCCGTCAGGATGTCATTGCTCACGGACGCCACCTTGCAGGCTTTATCCATGCTTGCCATTCCGGTCAGCCTGAGCTGGCTGCAAAGATGATCAAAGACGTCATAGCGGAACCGTACCGAGCTAAATTGCTTCCCGGTTTTAGCAAGGCGCGAGAGTATGCTGCTAGTGCGGGAGCGTTAGCGACAGGTATTTCAGGCAGTGGGCCGACCTTATTTAGTATCTGTAAAGAGAAAGATGTGGCTGAGCGTGTTGCTCGCTGGTTAGAAGAAAATTACGTACAGAATAACGAAGGATTCGTGCATGTTTGTCACTTAGATAAGCAAGGTTCGAAAGTAACAGGAAGTCAGCTATGAAGCTTTACAATATCAAAGAAAACGATGAACAAGTCTCTTTTGGCCAAGCCGTCCGTCAAGGACTAGGGCGCAATCAAGGGCTGTTTTTCCCTTCTGAATTACCGACATTCGACGATATCGATGCGCTGTTAGCTGAAGATTTTGTTTCGCGCAGTGCGAAGATTCTGTCGGCGCTGATTGGAGACGAGCTGTCCAAAGAGAAAGTAACAGAATTAGTTGATGCGGCATTTCAGTTCCCTGCGCCAATCAAGCAAGTCGAAGATGGCGTATACGCCCTCGAGCTTTTCCATGGACCAACGTTAGCCTTTAAAGATTTTGGTGGTCGCTTCATGGCGAATTCACTGGCTGCGGTTTCTGATGGCGGTAAAATCACCATCTTGACGGCAACCTCTGGCGATACCGGCGCTGCCGTTGCCCATGCGTTTTATGGCATGGAAGACATCAATGTTGTTATCTTGTACCCAAATGGCAAGATAAGCCCACTGCAAGAAAAGTTATTTTGCACACTAGGTAAAAATATCCATACCGTAGCGATTGATGGTGACTTTGATGCGTGCCAAGCGTTAGTCAAACAGGCATTTGACGATGCTGAATTGCGCAAAGAAATTGGGCTAAATTCGGCGAACTCAATCAATATCAGTCGATTAATGGCGCAGATTTGTTACTACTTCGAAGCCGCTTCTCAGCTCAGTAAAGCACAGCGTGATAATCTAGTTATCTCCGTACCAAGCGGTAACTTTGGTAACCTTACTGCTGGCTTGTTAGCGAAAGCACTCGGGCTTCCAATTAAGCGTTTCATTGCGGCGACGAATGAGAACGATACGGTTCCACGTTACCTTGAAACAGGCCAATGGGCCCCTAAGCCTACAGTGGCGACAACATCGAATGCGATGGATGTGAGTCAACCTAATAACTGGCCACGTATTGAAGAGCTTTGCCAGCTAAAAGGTTGGGGCCTAGATACACTGGGTAAAGGCGCAGTAACAGATGAGCAAAGTGCAGAGTCGGTGCGCGTTCTGAATGATAAAGGCTACCTATGTGAACCCCATGGTGCGATCGCTTACCGTGTGCTTGGTGAGCAGTTGCAAGCCGATGAAACCGGCTTGTTTTTGTGTACGGCGCACCCAGCAAAATTCAAAGAGGTCGTGGATGATATCCTAGGCACTGATATTGAGTTACCGGCACCACTGGCTAAACATGCCGCGATGGAACTGTTGTCAGAAGAACTTGATAATGACTTTGAAGCACTAAAGGTCATTCTTCGACGCGTACAACAGTAAAATAGATAAAAACGGCGTTCTGCGTTGTTTTAATTCGTAAATCGAACGCCTGTTTGTTAAATGATATCGATTAGAGATATCGTTTAACAAACAGGCGTTTTTTCTGAAGGTAATCGCAATGACGCTGAATCTAGAGAGTAAATCGAGAGTTAGTTAAATAAATAGCAAGCACATTCATGAACATTTGCGAGATCGTAAACGCTTAAAGGCATTAAAAGCGTAAAAAATAGTTTCAGGAAGTGAAATAGGCTTTACTCAATGAGCGTTTTTGGTATCCTAGCGCCGCTATCAAGTTGATAGTTTCCTCGGAGATACCTATGAACAATACCGACCATCCTCCTAGTATCAAGGGAGAAAAGTAACACTCTGTCGGTATTTTACGATCTTCGTTCCTGCCTTCAAGGTGGGAAGTTTTATCTACAACTCTTTTCTTATTTTTCTCCTTTCTACTATTTACGAATGAATGCCATCTAAATGTGGTAGGCACGTATTCGTGACAATTGATGGTCGTTACCAACGCTAATCGGGAGATTCGCCATGACGGTAATGAACAACACTTATATTGAAAATGCACCTCGCTTCTCAGAAGAAGAGATCAGTGCAGCAACAAAAGCATTTTTGCAATACGACGATGAGCAACAGCTTAATTTGTTAACGCTGATGCCGATCGATGAAGCGGTCGGTGTATTACAGCATTGTGCATTTGGTCAGGTACAACACCTGATACAACAACTTGATTTGCAAGGTCACGACAAAAGAGCGCGACACTTTGCACACCAATTGGGCTTTATTCACTCAGAGGCTGAAACGACACAAGGCTATTTATCGACGGGCGTTTTAGAGCACGTTAAACAGCGTATTGGTTGGATCATCACCTTGGCTTTGATGGGCATCGTGTCTGGTCTTATTATCGCTCAGTACGAAGATATACTAAGCCAGTTAGTGTTATTAGCTGTGTATATGCCAGTGATTGCAGCCGCAGGTGGTAATACGGGTACGCAAGCCGCGACCCTCGTCATCAGGGCGTTAGCAACAGGCGAATTACGAAAAAGGCAGTGGCTTGATGTACTTTGGAAAGAGAGCCGAGTTGCTGTCTGCCTTGCATCGGCAGTCGCCTTGGTGATGGTTGCCCGCATACTGCTCTTCAGTGACGCGAATGCGGGGAATGGGTTTGATTTGAATATCATTGCCTTATCGATAGCGGTGGCATTGTTTATCCAAGTGACGATCTCAACGACATTAGGAGGGGTTCTTCCTATTATTGCTCGAGTCTTTCGTTTAGACCCTGCCGTGTTAGTGAGTCCGGTACTCGCGTCTATCGTCGATATCTCAGGAATGTGGATCTACTTTACAGTAGTCAACTATTTCTTAGGGCTATCGTAATCTGGACAAATGACAAATGACAAATGACAATACAACAAAGCACAGCTAAGGCTGTGCTTTGTTGTTTGAGCGCTCAAGCGAAAGACTATAATCGATAACTTGTTGGTAGAGGGCTTGTTCAAATTGGGTCAGTGGTGAAACCACTGGCTTTTTGGTTTCCGAAGGAACTACGTGATAATCGGTAATCATTTGAACAAAAATAGATTGAGGCTTTCCTGCTGAATCTAACCCATACCCCATCATATTGTAGGTGCCAAATAATGAGCCGCTCTTGGCGGTAAGCGCGCCTTTTATCGGCGACTTCCTCATACTTTGGCGGTACTTTAATGTCCCGTTCGTCCCTGCTACAGGGAGTAGCTTGATAAGATTGAGAGTGGCGTCATTGTCATAAATGTAGTGGAGCACTTGTGCCATTTGACTGGTGGTAACCCTATTGTTTCTTGAGAGGCCTGAGCCATCCTCGAGAACGGCACGGCTGAAGTCGATATTTGCTTGTAGCCTCAGTATCGCCTTAAGTGCTTCGGTACCGTTGTTAAACGAACCAGGTTGATTGTAATACGTTGCGCCAATCGTCTTTAATAGGGTGTCAGCATAAAGGTTGTTTGAGTCACGCAACATGGTGGCCAATAACTCAGGTAGAGGCTGGGATCGTTGCACAAATAATGGCGTAGATGGGGTGTTTTTGGGACGTCCGGTTTTTATGTCTCCAGATATCGTGATCCCTAAACGTTTCGCTTCCGCACGGATGACATCACGAGTGAACTTTTCTGGAGAAGCAACTGCAAACTTTAACGGTAGCGGCGATGTTCGCGAAACAACGCATCCAGCAAGGGAATATTGATTACCTTGTGACACATTGAGTTCAAGGTCACAGTGGCGCTCTTTTTGTTGTGTTTTCGTAACGGCACGAGCGGTTGTGGTTGCCGCTATTGGTTGATGTGCGGGGATATTGATTCGTGTCGTGCCATTGTCATTAGTGTACAGCGCACCTTGCACGCAATTACCATCAAGCGTAATGGCAGAGGCCGGAGCACTATAGCAGACACCTAGTATATCCCATGGCCAGCCTACCGCTCGGTCATAGCCGGAAAAAACGCTATCGTCGAGCCAAACGGTGCCGAAAGAGGGGCCAATGGATGACTTGGCCTCTTTTAGCATCATTCGTAGCGTATCACGCGAGAACGATGGGTCACCAGAGTATTGGATGACGACATCATTTCCTACACGATACAGAGGCGTTTCAAAACGAAAGTCATCCCCTAAAGACAATTTGGCTGCAAGTGCAGTAACAACTTTAAGCGTGCTGGCTGGTGGAAAGTACGCGTCGGTGTTTTCGCTCACTAATACAGAAGAAGAGGGACTCAACCCATCGATGTAAATGCTGTTTCTACTGCCTTCAGGTAACTCTGCTTCAATTGATGACGCCATGATTGAGGAGGAGGCAATGGTTAATAGTAGGGCGGTTATGGCGCAATTTATGGTCATAGTAGTCTGGTAAGCCATCGATGGTGTATTGGGGTAGGCTAGCAACCAACCTGTAAGAGATAAAGTGCTAATTATGAATCCTTGGATTATATTGACTGAAACCACGGAGTCACAGTGAACAGAAGAGTAGGAGTGTGCATGGGCACACGTTTTATGCGTTAACTGATACTTGCAGTTAGCGAGATTTTTGCGTTATATTTATCGGCTACAATGCGCCTAGTAAAGCTCAGTGAGGCTCGCTTGCCGCGACAGTAAAGCAATGAGTCGAAATTCAATACCAACAACTTTGCTTCTAATTATGAATTTCAATGATTTGTATCCACAGATTGATTACACTAGGCTTAATCCAGTAATTTTTTAAATTGTACTCAAGCTTTGTTTGAGTAGGGTTTTTTTGTCCAAAGTAAACTTTGGAAAAGAGGTTGTTAAAATGGAAAAAGTTCCAATGACCGCTCGTGGCGAGCTTCAATTACGTGAAGAGCTAGAGCGACTACTAAAGCTTCGCCCACTTATTTCACAAGCGATTGCTGAAGCTCGTGAATTGGGTGATTTAAAAGAGAATGCGGAATACCACGCCGCTCGTGAAGAGCAAGGTATTTGCGAAGCACAAATTCGTGACATTGAATATAAGCTATCAGTAGCTCAGGTCATCGATGTAACGAAAATGGATAATACCGGTAAGATCATTTTTGGCTCGACGGTAACGCTAATCGATGTTGATACGGATGCTGAGCAAACGTATCAGATTGTTGGTGAAGATGAAGCCAACATCAAAGCTGGTCGTATTTCTGTTAGCTCTCCTATTGCCCGTGGACTTATCGGCAAAATGGAAGGTGATGAAGTGACGATAACCACTCCGGGTGGTCAAAAAGATTTTGATATTGATAAAGTCGCGTATATCTAAGTCGAATTAGCACGAAAAAAGTCGCATTGCGCGGCTTTTTTTATATTGATAGGTCTATTTGATAAACGTGCGATCAAAAAAGGCCGCATTGAGCGACCTTTTTAATGTGAAACGAACTGTTTCAGCAGAGTGACGAATTAAGGTCTCGTTATTTACGAGGTAATTCGATTTTCTTTTGCTCAGATTGGCGATAAAGAACAAGTGTTTTACCGATAACTTGTACTTTCTCAGCCTTTGTCTCACGGACAATTGCATCAACAATCAATAGCTTAGTTTCACGGTCTTCCGAAGCCACTTTAACTTTAATCAGTTCGTGGTGGTCAAGAGCGATTTCGATTTCCGCTAGAACAGCCTCTGTTAGTCCATTTGCGCCTAGAAGCACAACGGGTTTCAGTGCGTGTGCTAGGCCTTTTAGGTGCTGTTTTTGTTTCGTGCTTAAGTTCATAACGCGGCCAAATTTATTTAGTATTAGGGTTGAAAAGTCGTATTTTAACGCCATCTAATGACGAAGACTATACTTTATTCTAAGGGTTTGCCCTTGTGACGTTGGATATTGAATGAGTAAGCAAAAACATTCGGCTAGTTCTGGCCGCTGGTTGAAGGAGCATTTTGATGATAAATATGCAAATGAAGCCAGAAGAAAAGGGTATCGATCTCGTGCTATCTTTAAAATTGAAGAAATTCAAAATAAAGATAAGCTATTGAAATCTGGGATGACAGTTGTCGATTTGGGCGCTGCACCTGGAGGCTGGTCACAGTACGCCGCTAAGGTTGTTGGGGATGAAGGACAAGTGATTGCTTGTGATTTGTTACCGATGGACTCTATCGCCGGTGTGAGTTTTTTACAGGGTGATTTTAGAGAAGAAGCTGTACTCGATGCCCTGCTAGAAAACATACAGCCTGATATGGTCGATGTGGTGATGTCTGATATGGCACCTAACATGGCAGGAAATTTATCTGTCGATCAGCCTAGAGCAATGTATCTTGTTGAACTAGCATTAGATATGTGTAGACAAGCCTTAGCACCTGGAGGCAGCTTTGTTGTTAAAGTGTTTCAGGGAGAAGGGTTTGAGCAATACGTGAAAGAAGTGCGTGAAATGTTCAAAGTGGTGAAGATTCGTAAACCGGATTCATCAAGAGCGCGTTCCCGTGAGGTATTTATCGTAGCTAATGGATACAAAGGCTGAACATTAGTTTACAAAGAGAAAATTAACATTGTAGCTACAGCTGAAAAACTGTAGTACCCTACCTTTAATTACAATTAGTTATCGAGGACTGACACCTTGAGTGACATGGCAAAGAATTTAATTTTGTGGTTAGTCATCGCCGTTGTGTTGATGTCGGTATTCCAAAGCTTTGGACCTGGCGAGAGCAATGGTCGAGCGGTAGATTACACCACGTTCGTACAGGAAGTTGGCAGTGGCCAGATTCAAGAAGCGCAGTTTAAAGACAGCGAGATAACGTTTACTCGTCGTGGCGGTAGTCGCTTTGTGACTTACATGCCGGTTTATGATCAAAAACTTCTTGATGACCTGATTAACCAAAACGTAAAAGTTTCAGGAACACCACCAGAAGAACAAAGCCTACTTGGTACGATCTTTATCTCGTGGTTCCCGATGATTCTTCTTATCGGTGTTTGGATTTTCTTCATGCGTCAAATGCAAGGCGGCGGTGGCAAAGGAGCCATGTCGTTTGGTAAGAGCAAAGCTCGAATGATGAGTGAAGAGCAGATCAAAACCATGTTTTCTGACGTTGCAGGTTGTGACGAAGCAAAAGAAGACGTTAAGGAGCTGGTCGATTACCTACGTGACCCTAGTCGCTTCCAGAAGCTTGGCGGCAAGATCCCAACCGGTATCTTATTAGTCGGCCCTCCTGGTACGGGTAAAACATTACTTGCGAAAGCCATTGCTGGTGAAGCAAAAGTACCGTTCTTTACGATTTCTGGTTCTGACTTCGTTGAAATGTTTGTCGGTGTGGGTGCATCTCGTGTGCGTGACATGTTCGAACAAGCGAAGAAAGCTGCACCGTGTATCATCTTTATCGATGAAATCGATGCTGTAGGTCGTCAACGTGGCGCGGGTGTTGGTGGTGGTCACGATGAGCGTGAGCAAACACTGAACCAAATGTTGGTTGAGATGGATGGCTTTGAGGGTAACGAAGGTATTATCGTTATCGCTGCAACGAACCGTCCTGACGTGCTTGACCCAGCACTACTTCGTCCAGGTCGTTTTGACAGACAAGTTGTTGTTGGCTTGCCAGATGTACGTGGTCGTGAGCAGATCCTTAAAGTTCACATGCGTAAAGTACCTTTATCATCAGACGTCGAGCCTTCACTGATCGCACGTGGTACACCTGGTTTCTCTGGTGCGGATTTAGCAAACCTAGTGAACGAAGCTGCACTCTTTGCAGCGCGTGGTAACAAGCGCAATGTCTCTATGGTTGAGTTTGAATTGGCGAAAGATAAGATCATGATGGGTGCTGAGCGCCGCTCCATGGTTCTATCTGAAGATACTAAAGAGTCCACCGCGTACCACGAAGCGGGTCATGCTATTGTGGGGCGCTTGGTGCCAGAGCACGATCCAGTGTACAAAGTCTCGATTATTCCACGTGGCCGAGCACTTGGTGTCACGATGTATTTACCAGAACAAGATCGTGTCAGCATGTCACGCCAGCATCTAGAATCAATGATTTCTAGCTTGTACGGTGGTCGATTAGCGGAAGAACTTATCTACGGTAAAGACAAAGTGTCGACGGGCGCATCAAACGACATCGAACGTGCCACTGATATTGCACGTAAGATGGTCACGCAATGGGGTTTCTCTGAGAAACTTGGACCACTTCTTTATGCTGAAGAAGAGGGTGAGGTTTTCTTGGGTCGTGGTATGAGTCAAGCGAAACATGTCTCTGATGAGACGACTCGACTCATCGATGAAGAAATTCGTATCCTAATTGATCGCAACTACAACCGAGCGAAACAGATTCTTGAAGATAACATGGATCTGATGCACTCGATGAAAGATGCGCTAATGACATACGAAACCATTGATGCAGGCCAAATCGACGATTTGATGGAACGTAAAGAAACGATCCGTGAGCCAGCAGGTTGGGGCGATGAAGTCACTGCTCGAGAAGAGCCGACTAAAGCCAAAGAAGAGCCTGTTAAGCCTCAGGAAGCGCCAGCAAAAGCGGAATCAAATCCAGAGACAGAAGCTAAGCCTGAAGGTGTTGACGAGGAAAGCTCAACAACATCGTCTAAAAAAGATTCTGAATAGTCTTTAATAATTGAGCCCCGAGATCTTCTCGGGGCTTTTCTTGTTTTTACTCGTTACGATTTTATCAATCATGTCCTCAACTCCGATTCCTACATCCACTATGTCCAAAACTTCTAAGCTTACGGCTACTATGTCGTTGTCTTCCAACGGCAAAACGTTACACCTCGACCGCCCTCAGGTCATGGGTATCCTTAATGTCACGCCTGATTCTTTTTCTGATGGTGGGAAGTTTAACTCCATTGAAAATGCACTTGTTCAAGCAGCTTCTATGATTCAATCTGGTGTCAGTATTATTGATGTTGGTGGTGAATCTACTCGGCCAGGGGCGCCAGAGGTCACTCTGGAAGAAGAACTGGCTCGAGTTATTCCAGTCATTAAAGCCATTCGTGAGCAATCTGATGTATGGATCTCTATTGATACCAGTAAAGCTGAAGTGATGAGAGCCGCGGTAGACGCGGGTGCAGATATCATCAATGACGTACGAGCACTGCAAGAGCCTGGTGCACTTGAAGTCGCGGCGGCGACCAATGTGCCCATTTGTTTGATGCACATGCAAGGACAACCTAAGACGATGCAAGCAAACCCTAGCTATGATGACTTGCTCGGTGATGTTCAGGTGTTCTTAGAAGAAAGGGTTGCCGCGTGTGAGGCTGTCGGTATAAAGCGAGAGAAATTGATTCTTGATCCTGGTTTTGGGTTTGGAAAAACACTCGATCACAATTACCATTTATTGGCTCACCTCGACAAATTTCAACAGTTTGGACTACCTGTACTCGCAGGAATGTCACGAAAATCGATGGTCTTTAAATTACTTGATAAAGCACCTCATGACACGATGGTTGGCAGCGTGACCTGCGCGGCTCTCGCTGCACTCAAAGGGGCGCAGATTATTAGGGTCCACGATACGCAAGAAACGATAGAGGCAATGGCTATTGTCTCTATGATGCATAAAAATAAATAAGAATATTAAAAGGAAATTTACATGTCACAACGACGTTATTTTGGTACTGATGGTATACGAGGAAAAGTAGGTCAATATCCTATTACTCCCGATTTTGTACTAAAGCTAGGCTGGGCGGCTGGACGAGTGCTTGCGAAACAAGGCACTAAAAAAGTGATCATTGGTAAAGATACTCGCATTTCTGGTTATATGCTGGAATCGGCATTAGAGGCTGGCTTATCTGCTGCGGGCTTGAAGGCTATCTTTACCGGCCCATTACCAACGCCAGCGGTTGCGTACCTCACGCAAACATTCCGCGCGGAAGCGGGCATTGTTATCTCAGCGTCACACAACCCATATTATGATAATGGCATTAAGTTCTTCTCTTCGGAAGGAACCAAGCTGCCTGACTCAATTGAACTTGCTATCGAAGCTGAGTTAGACAAAGACATTGAGTGTGTGGAATCCTCAGAGTTAGGTAAGGCGAGTCGCCTTGAAGACGCAGCAGGACGATACATTGAGTTTTGCAAAAGTACGTTTCCTAACGAAATGGATTTGTCAGGCATTAAGATTGTGATCGACTGTGCCCATGGTGCAACCTACAAGATTGCACCGTCAGTATTTACCGAACTAGGCGCCGACCTGATCGTCATGGGTGCAGAGCCTAGCGGCACGAATATTAATGATAAAGTCGGAGCGACAGATGTCGCGGCGCTGCAGGCTCGTGTTGTTGCTGAAAAAGCGATGCTTGGTCTTGCGTTTGATGGTGACGGTGACCGTATCATCATGGTTGACCATCTAGGTAACAAGGTTGATGGTGACCAAATTGCTTATATTATCGCTCGTGACGCGTTGCGCCGTGGTGAGCTAAAAGGCGGCGTGGTCGGTACTTTGATGACCAACCTAGGTATGGAAAATGGCTTGAAGCAACTGGGTATTCCGTTTGAACGTGCTGCGGTCGGTGATCGTTACGTCATGGAGATGCTGCTTGCAAATGATTGGCGCATAGGCGCTGAAAATTCAGGTCATGTGATCTTGCTGGATAAAGTGACGACGGGGGATGCGATTGTAGCGGGCCTTCAGGTACTGGCATCGGTCGTGGACTCTAAAATGTCATTAAATGAATTAGCAAGCGGCATGACGTTATATCCGCAAGTATTGATCAATGTACGCTTCAGCGGCGATGCGAATCCACTTACTGCGGATGCGGTTACGCAAGCGGTCGCGAAAGTGGAGAGTGAACTAGGCGAAAAAGGGCGTGTATTGCTTCGTAAGTCTGGCACAGAGCCACTACTTAGAGTGATGGTAGAGGGCGAAGATGATGCACTCGTTAATCAATCTGCTCAGTATATTGCTGATGCGGTAAAGGCGAGCTGCTAATTCAGCATTCTCATAAAATAAACAAAGCCACTAAGATTTTGACTTTGTTTATTTTTAACTTTTCCCGCAGGAATTGCTTGAAAAGGGGGGGATTGCCCCTTTTTTGAGCGCTTAAGCTTTAAAACTTCGGTTTTTCTTATTTTTATCTTGTCAGTCAGTGCCGCATTCGATAGTATTGCCACCGCCTTCTCTTAGGAGGTCATAGCCAGGTTTTCGATGGCGAGGCAAATTCTTTGTCTTAGTCAAGAAAGCAGCGCTGGCTCAACAATTAGGAACATAGGTGGACATATGATTCAAGTTCTACTTGTGATTTACCTGTTGGCTGCGCTTGGTGTTATTGGCCTAGTGTTGATTCAACAAGGTAAAGGCGCAGACATGGGAGCCTCATTCGGTGCTGGCGCGTCAAACACAGTGTTTGGTGCTAGCGGCTCAGGAAATTTTCTAACCCGAATGACTGCAGTTTTTGCAATTGTTTTCTTTGTTATTAGCTTGGTCTTGGGTAACATGTATACCCATAAAGGCGAGTCTCAATGGGTTGACCCTTCACAAGGTCAAGTTATTGAACAACAAGCTGATAATATTGTGAGTGAAATTCCCGCTAAATCTAGCGACGAGATTCCTCAGTAAGCGAATAGCTTAGCCGAGATGGTGAAATTGGTAGACACGCTAGCATGAGGTGCTAGTGCCTTATGGTGTGAGGGTTCGAGTCCCTCTCTCGGCACCATTATTTATAAACTTGTAATACAGTTTGTTGAGCGTATAATGCTCAGCAATTCGGACGCGGGATGGAGCAGTTTGGTAGCTCGTCGGGCTCATAACCCGAAGGTCGTTGGTTCAAATCCAGCTCCCGCAACCAATGCTTCTTGAGTGTTGATGGATTGCAAGTTTAGCAGTGTGAAAAAATCACTGCACATTAAGGAAATAGACGAATTACTTTTAAAGTTTTTCATTTATTGCTTATCCTTAATGCATCAGGGTCCAGCAACAAAAAACCCCGACTTTCGGGGTTTTTTGTTATCTGAGCTTTTTAAAGTTCAGGTATGTGTGCTTGGGATTTAAATTGGGCTTTAAGCCCTTTTTTTGTTTCTGGAGTGGTTAAATGACTGGTTTAGAAAGACAACTTACAGAATTACTTGAGGCTCCGGTTGAAGCTTTAGGTTACGAACTTGTTGGTTTAGAGTTCATCCGTGCTGGTGAGCATTCAACGCTTCGTATGTATATCGATCATGAAAATGGTATTACTGTTGACGACTGCGCAGAAGTGAGTCGCCAGACAAGTGCAGTGATGGATGTCGAAGACCCAATTACGGTGGCTTATAACCTAGAGGTGTCTTCACCAGGTCTAGAACGCCCGCTGTTCAAAGCAGCGCACTATGTACAGTTTATTGGTCACGAGGTCAGCATCGTACTCAAAATGGCTGTGGGTAACCGTCGTAAATGGAAAGGAACAATCCAATCTATTGATGGCGAAAACATCACAATCCTTGTTGACGGTAACGAAGAAGAGATGGTGCTTAGCAACATTTCTAAAGCTAACCTGATTCCTAAATTTTAGGTCCCTAATAAGAAAGCTTAGAGGCTAGATAAATGAGTAAAGAAATTTTAGCGGTAGTTGAGGCGGTTTCTAACGAGAAAGCGGTACCTCGTGAGCGTATTTTTGAAGCGTTAGAAACAGCACTTGCAACATCAACAAAAAAGAAGCATGAACTTGAAATTGAAGTTCGCGTTGAGATTGACCGTAAAACGGGTGAGTTTGTTACTTACCGTCGTTGGATGGCCGTTGCTGAAGTTGAAACACCAACAATGGAAATCTCAATTGAAGCGGCGCAATATGACGACGAATCAATTCAACTTGGCGATTACGTCGAAGATGAAATTGAGTCAGTGACGTTTGACCGTATTACGACTCAAACAGCGAAGCAAGTTATCGTACAAAAAGTTCGTGAAGCTGAGCGTGCTCAAATTGTTGAACAGTTTATTGATAACGAAGGTGACTTAGTTACTGGTGTTGTTAAAAAAGTGACTCGTGAAACGATCATTCTTGACCTTGGTAACAACGCAGAGTCGGTTATTTTACGTGATGACCAATTGCCACGTGAAAACTTCCGTCCAGGCGACCGAGTTCGTGGTTTGTTGTACGCGGTTCGCCCTGAAGCACGTGGTTTCCAACTATTCATTACTCGCTCTAAGCCAGAAATGCTAGCAGAGCTTTTCCGTGTTGAAGTGCCAGAAATCGCGGAAGAGTTGATTGAATTAAAAGCTGCAGCCCGTGATCCAGGTTCTCGTGCTAAAATCGCAGTGAAAACTAACGATCGCCGTATTGACCCTGTTGGTGCGTGTGTGGGTATGCGTGGCGCACGTGTTCAAGCCGTTTCTGGCGAGCTTGGCGGTGAGCGTATCGATATCGTGCTTTGGGATGATAACCCAGCACAATTCGTTATCAATGCAATGGCACCAGCAGACGTAGCTTCAATCATTGTTGATGAAGATGCGCATGCAATGGATATCGCGGTTGAAGCTGATAACCTAGCACAAGCTATCGGCCGTAACGGTCAAAACGTACGTCTTGCGTCTCAGCTTACTGGCTGGGAACTGAATGTAATGACAGTTGCGGATCTACAGAAGAAGCACCAAGAAGAAGCATCAGCTTCGATTGAAAACTTCATGAAGTATCTTGATATCGAAGAAGACTTCGCTCAGATGCTTGTAGAAGAAGGTTTCTCAACACTAGAAGAAGTGGCGTACGTGCCAGTTAACGAACTTCTAGATATTGACGGCTTAAACGAAGAGATTATTGAAGAACTTCGTGGCCGTGCTAAAGACGCATTAACGACAATGGCTCTTGCACAAGAAGAGACATTTGACGGCGTTGAGCCAGCTGAAGACTTGCTTGCACTAGAAGGTCTTGAGCGTGAAATGGCATTTAAGTTGGCTGCCAAAGGCGTAGCGACTCTTGAAGATCTTGCTGACCAAGGTGTTGACGAGCTAGAGGGTATCGAAGGACTAACGGAAGAACGTGCTGGTGAGCTTATTATGGCTGCACGTAACATATGTTGGTTCGGCGACGAAGAATAATAATCAGCAAGGAGGTAGTTGCATGACAAAACTTACGGTTAAAGCACTTAGCGAAGAGATTGGTACGCCAGTCGATCGCCTAATTGAACAACTTGCTGATGCTGGTCTTAAAAAATCAGAGAGTGATCAGGTTAACGATGATGAGAAGCAAGCGCTTCTTACGCACCTGAAGAAAGAACATGGTGATACATCTGGTGAAACTGAACCAACGCGCCTAACGCTACAACGTAAAACACGTAGTACGTTATCTGTCGCCGCTGGTGGTGGTAAGAGCAAAGATGTACAAATCGAAGTACGTAAAAAGCGTACTTATGTAAAGCGCAGCGCGGTTGACGAGCAAGATAAACGTGAAGCTGAGGAAGCAGCGACACGCGAAGCGGAAGAACGTGCACAACGTGAAGCCGAAGAGCAAGCCAAACGTGACGCTGCAGAGAAAGCACAGCGCGAAACTGAAGAGAAAGCAAAGCGAGAAGCTGAAGAAAAACGAGTAGCAGAGGAAACTGCTAAACGTGAAGCTGATGAAAAACGCGATACAAGCTCAACAGTTCAACAGCGCGACGAAGCGGAAAAGGCCAAGAAACAAATGAACGCAAAAAATGCCGAAGCGAAAAAAGAAGCTGACGAGCTGAAGCGCCGTCAAGATGAAGAGGCTCAACGTAAGGCTGAAGCTGAAGCCGCTCGTCTAGCTGAAGAAGCGAAGAAGCTGGCTGAAGAAAATTCAGAACGTTGGTCAGAAGAAGAGAAGAAGTCAAAAGAAAACGAGAAAGGCGACTATCACGTTACGACTTCAACTTACGCTCGTGAAGCGGAAGACGCTCAAGACCGTAGCGAAGAGAAAACGCCTCGTCGTCGCAAGAAGAAATCAACGCAAGACCGTGATGATTCTCGTGGCGGACGCGGTGGACGTAACCAACGTGGCCGTAAAGGTAAGTTGGCAAAACCTAGCTCAATGCAGCACGGTTTTGACAAGTCTGCTCAAGTAGCTAAGCAAGATGTTGTTATTGGCGAAACTATCGTAGTTTCTGAGCTGGCACAAAAAATGTCAGTAAAAGGCACTGAAGTCATCAAAGTAATGATGAAGATGGGCGCAATGGCGACAATCAACCAAGTCATCGACCAAGAAACAGCATCACTTGTTGCTGAAGAAATGGGTCACAAGGTTGTACTTCGTAAAGAAAACGAATTGGAAGAAGCGGTACTATCGGATCGTGACTCAACTGCAGATGCAGTATCTCGTGCGCCAGTTGTTACTATCATGGGTCACGTTGACCACGGTAAGACGTCGACACTTGATTACATTCGTCGTACTCACGTTGCTTCTGGCGAAGCGGGTGGTATTACTCAACATATCGGTGCATACCACGTTGAAACTGAAAACGGTATGATCACTTTCCTTGATACTCCTGGACACGCGGCGTTTACCGCTATGCGTGCTCGTGGTGCTCAAGCGACAGATATCGTTGTTCTAGTTGTAGCAGCAGATGATGGCGTAATGCCACAGACTATCGAAGCAATCCAGCACGCGAAAGCGGCTGAGGTTCCATTGATTATCGCTGTTAACAAGATCGATAAAGAAGGTGCAAACCCAGATAACGTTAAGAATGAGCTTGCTCAATATGACGTTATTCCTGAAGAGTGGGGCGGCGAAAACATCTTCGTTCATATCTCTGCTAAGCAAGGTACAAATATCGATGGCCTTCTAGAAGCGATTCTACTTCAATCTGAAGTATTAGAGCTGACAGCGGTTGCTGATGGCATGGCTTCTGGTGTGGTTGTAGAATCATTCCTAGATAAAGGTCGTGGTCCTGTTGCAACGGTACTGGTTCAATCTGGTACATTGCGTAAAGGCGATATCGTACTTTGTGGTCAAGAATACGGCCGTGTACGTGCGATGCGTGATGAAGTCGGTAAAGAAGTCTTTGAAGCGGGTCCATCGATTCCAGTTGAGATTCTTGGTCTATCTGGCGTGCCTTCATCTGGTGATGAAGCAACAGTGGTACGTGATGAGCGTAAAGCTCGTGAAGTAGCAAACTACCGTCAAGGCAAATTCCGTGATGTGAAACTTGCTCGTCAACAAAAAGCGAAACTAGAGAACATGTTCTCTAACATGACTGCTGGTGATGTTGCTGAGTTGAACGTAGTTCTGAAAGCAGATGTACAAGGTTCTGTTGAAGCGATTGCTGATTCACTACTGAAACTGTCTACTGAAGAAGTAAAAGTGAAGATTGTAGGCTCAGGTGTTGGTGGTATCACCGAAACTGACGCTTCACTAGCGGCTGCTTCAAACGCGATTATCCTAGGCTTTAACGTACGTGCTGACGCTTCTGCGCGCCGTGCGATTGAAAACGAAAACCTAGATCTTCGTTACTACTCAATCATCTACCAATTGATTGACGAAGTTAAGCAAGCGATGGGCGGTATGCTAGCTCCTGAGTTCAGACAAGAAATCATCGGTCTGGCAGAAGTACGTGACGTATTTAAGTCACCAAAACTGGGCGCAATTGCCGGTTGTATGGTTACTGAAGGTACTATCAAGCGTAACAACCCTATCCGCGTACTACGTGAGAACGTTGTAATCTACGAAGGCGAACTAGAATCTCTACGTCGCTTTAAAGATGACGTTCAAGAAGTTAAGAATGGTTACGAGTGTGGTATCGGCGTTAAGAACTACAACGATGTTCGCGTTGGCGACCAAATCGAAGTATTCGAGATCATCGAGATCAAACGTACTCTAGACTAGTTGACAAAATCTCTACTGACTTTTTTAATTAGTAGTGATGGTAGTTGAATACACCATGGGGGGCGCAAGCCCCCCATTCTTTCTATAGTGAGAAAAGAAATGTCAAAAGAATTTAGTCGCGCTCAGCGCGTGTCGCAACAACTGCAAAAAGAATTAGCGTTGATTTTACAGCGCGAAGTTCGTGATTCTCGCATTGGCATGGTGACGATTTCTGATGTTGAAGTATCGCGTGACCTAGCTTATGCCAAGGTTTTTGTTACTTTCCTTTGTGTTGGTGAGCAAACACCAGAGTCATCTCTTGCTGCTCTTAAAGAGCACGAAGTGCCTGTTCGTATGGCTCTTGGCAAGCGTATTCGTCACCGCCTAACACCTGAGGTTCGCTTTACTTACGACAATACATTGGTTGAAGGTATGCGCATGTCTAACCTTGTGAGCGAAGTGTTGAGTGAAGACAAGCGTCGTCAAGAAGCCGCTGGCCGCACTGATGAGCAAGAAGTTTCTGAACAAAAAAAATCAGAGGGAGACGCTGAGTAATGGCACGTCGTCGCAAGGGACGTCCCGTTAATGGCGTTATTCTTCTAGATAAACCGACTGGAATCTCATCAAATGATGCGCTGCAAAAAGTAAAGCGACTCTATTTTGCTGAGAAAGCAGGACATACTGGTGCATTGGATCCATTAGCAACGGGTATGTTGCCCATTTGTTTGGGTGAAGCGACCAAGTTCTCACAGTTTCTACTTGATTCTGATAAACGTTACCGAGTGATCGCGAAACTTGGCGAGCGTACGAATACTTCTGATTCCGATGGAGAAGTGGTCGAGACTCGTGATGTGAATGTTGAGCAGGCTTTTCTTGAAGAGTGTGTGAATAAATTCCAAGGCGAAACTGACCAGATTCCTTCCATGTTTTCTGCGTTAAAGTACCAAGGGAAGCCTTTGTACGAATACGCACGTGAAGGCATTGAAGTGCCGCGTGAATCAAGAAAAATCACCGTTTACGAAATCATACTGCATCGCTTTGAAGGTGATGAAGTTGAAATGGAAGTGCATTGTTCTAAAGGCACATACATTCGTACGATTGTTGATGACTTAGGCGAGATGCTTGGCTGTGGTGCTCATGTCACCATGCTTCGTCGTACTGCGGTTGCAAAATATCCCTATGAGAATATGGTGACGTTAGAGCAACTTAATGAACTTCTAGAACAAGCTAAACGAGAAGAGATTCAACCAAAAGAGCTGTTGGATCCGTTGTTGATGCCGATGGACTCAGCCGTTGAAGACCTGCCTGAAGTGAACGTTGATGCGGTATTGACGGATTTGATTCAACATGGTCAACCGGTTCAAGTGCTTGGCGCACCAGACAACGGCCCAGTTCGTCTTACCTCTGGTGAAGAGAAACTCTTCATTGGCGTTGGTGCGATGAATGATGACGGCAAGATTGCACCGAAACGTTTAGTGGTGTTTCGCGAAGAAGAAGCATAGCGACGATAGCGGTAAGCAAAGTGATAGGCGTATATTAACCATTAGCGCCTGTCAGGATGCTAGCAGCCTCGATGCAATTTATTGAGGCTGTCTCTATTATGGCGTTATTTATCCCGAGATTGCCTATTGCACCTAGCGATATTATTCCCTATAATTCGCGCTCGCGTAGCGGCTGAATCAGAGATTGGCTGCTACAACTTTTAAACTTACTCTTATTAGGAGAGCATTATGTCTCTGAATGCAGAAACTAAAGCAGCAATCGTTGCAGAATACGCACAAGCTGAAGGCGATACTGGTTCACCAGAAGTTCAAGTAGCACTACTTACTGCTTCTATCAACCACCTTCAAGGTCACTTTAAAGCACACAAAGGCGATCACCACAGCCGTCGCGGTCTTCTACGTATGGTTTCTAGCCGTCGTAAGCTTCTAGACTACCTTAAAGGTAAAAATCTAGCTCGCTACCAAGATCTAATCAAACGTCTAGGTCTACGTCGCTAATTAGCGCTCGTATCTGACAGTTTGTATAAAAGGGGCTATATGCCCCTTTTTTGATGCCTAAATTTCGCTGTTATTAGCATAATCTGCATTAAGTAGTTTATACTACGTCCCGTTGGAACCCACTGAGAGGTTCTGATTCTTCACTCATTGCATTGCAGTCCAATTAGTCGACCATTAGGTCGCGACTATTACAAGTGCTTTATTGTTTAGGTTCACCTGCCAGCGATAACATTTGTACTAGTCGCGATATGCGATGCCTTGAGCCAATTAATTCTCAATCTAGAACTTTCTAGATAAAAGGAAATGCAATGTTCGAAAAACCAGTTGTTAAGTCGTTTCAATACGGCAACCACACAGTAACGCTTGAAACTGGCGTTATGGCTCGTCAAGCGACTGCTGCTGTAATGGCAACAATGGATGATACGGCAGTATTCGTATCAGTCGTCGCGAAAAAAGAAGCGGTAGCGGGTCAAGATTTCTTCCCTCTAACGGTGAACTACCAAGAGCGTACTTACGCGGCAGGTAAAATCCCAGGTGGTTTCTTCAAGCGTGAAGGTCGTCCTTCAGAAGCGGAAACACTAACGGCTCGTCTTATTGACCGTCCGATCCGTCCACTTTTCCCAAGTGCATTCAAAAACGAAGTACAGGTTATCGCAACGGTTGTTTCTATCAACCCTGACGTAAACCCAGACATGATTACTATGATTGGTACTTCTGCAGCACTTGCTATTGCTGGCGTTCCTTTTAATGGTCCTATCGGTGCGGCACGTGTTGGCCACATTGACGGTGAGCTTGTACTTAACCCTTCAAACACTGAGCTTGAAAATTCTAAACTAGACCTTGTTGTGTCTGGTACAGAGGGCGCAGTACTGATGGTTGAATCTGAAGCAGATAACCTATCTGAAGAAGAAATGCTTTCTGCTGTTGTTTACGGTCACGATCAACAACAAGTTGTTATCCAAGCTATCAACGAGTTCGCTGCTGAAGTTGCGACTCCATCTTGGAACTGGACTGCTCCAGAAGTAAACGTAGAACTTAAAGCAAAAGTAGCTGAACTGGCTGAAACTCGCCTTTCTGATGCTTACCAGATCACTGAAAAAATGTCTCGCTACGAGCAAGTTGGTGCAATTAAGAGCGAAGCGGTTGCTACTCTTCTTGCTCAAGATGAAAACCTAGACGAGCGCGAGATTCGCGGCATGCTTGGTTCTCTAGAGAAAAACGTAGTACGTAGCCGCATTATTGCGGGTAACCCACGTATCGATGGCCGTGAAAAAGACATGGTTCGTGCACTTGATGTACGTACTGGTGTACTTCCACGTACACACGGTTCTTCTTTGTTTACTCGTGGTGAAACTCAAGCGCTTGTTACTGCAACGCTGGGTACACAACGTGATGCTCAAATCATCGACAGCCTAATGGGCGAGAAGAAAGATAACTTCCTTCTTCACTACAACTTCCCTCCATACTGTGTAGGCGAAACTGGCTTTGTAGGCTCTCCTAAGCGTCGTGAAATTGGTCACGGTAAATTGGCGAAACGTGGTATTGCTGCAGTAATGCCTTCAGTAGAAGAATTCCCGTACACGGTGCGTGTTGTTTCAGAAATCACTGAATCTAACGGTTCATCTTCTATGGCTTCTGTATGTGGTACTTCTCTTGCGCTTATGGACGCAGGTGTACCAATCAAGGCTTCTGTTGCGGGTATCGCAATGGGTCTTGTTAAAGAAGGCGACGATTTCGTTGTTCTTTCTGACATCCTTGGCGACGAAGATCACCTAGGTGACATGGACTTTAAAGTAGCAGGTACTAACGACGGTATCACTGCGCTTCAAATGGACATCAAGATCGAAGGTATCACTAAAGAAATCATGCAAATTGCGCTTAACCAAGCACAAGGCGCACGTAAGCACATCCTTTCTGTAATGGATGAAGCGATTTCTGGTGCTCGTGAAGATATCTCTGAGTTCGCTCCTCGTATTCATACGATGAAAATTAGCTCTGAGAAAATCAAAGATGTTATCGGTAAAGGCGGCGCTGTTATCCGTGCACTAACGGAAGAAACAGGCACAACTATCGAAATCGAAGACGACGGTACCATCAAGATTGCTGCGACTGAAGGTGCTGCGGCACAAGAAGCGATCCGTCGTATCGAAGAGATTACAGCTGAGGTTGAAGTTGGCCGTATCTACGCTGGTAAAGTGGCACGTCTTGCTGACTTTGGCGCGTTCGTCAATATTCTTCCTGGCAAAGATGGTCTAGTACACATCTCTCAAATCGCTAACGAGCGTGTTGAGAAAGTGACAGACTACCTAAAAGAAGGCCAAGAAGTTCAAGTTAAAGTACTTGAAATTGACCGTCAAGGCCGTGTACGCCTAAGCATGAAGGAAGCGCTAGAAACTCCAGCGGCTCCAGCAGGCGATAGCGCAGAATAATTCGCGTAATTATCACATTATGTGAGAAACCGTGTTATAAAAGGAGGGGTCAATGACCCCTCTTTTTTATGCGCCAAGGAAAATACCTGCTAAAACTTAATGATCAGGAATTGAATTGTTAGTCTTACGACATCAGGTACAAGGAGATATTTATAGTGAAATGGTTTCGAATCTTAGGACTAGGCTTAGTCGTTGCGGTATCTGGTTGTGCCTCAAATTCTTCAAATGATGAATTGCAATGGCTTAACCCGCCTATGGCCGTCCCTTTGCAAGCCAATGTTCAGTATGAAGTACAGGTAGCAAGGCTCACTCAGCTGCTACAGCGTGGCGATCTTGAAAACGATGTACGAGCAAAAATGCATTTTGAACGTGGCTCGTATTACAACAGCTTAGGGCTGCGAGATTTAGCTCAACTCGACTTTAATCAATCGCTGCAACTAAACCCAGCACAGTCTGTTGTGTTTAACCAAGTAGGGCAATATTTCACTCAAATTGGTGATTTTGATTCTGCATATGAAGCCTTTGACTCTAGCTTAGAATTAGATGCAGCAAACTCATATGCCTTAAGAAATCGCTCTATTGCGCTTTACTATGGCGATCGATTTCCACTCGCGATTGAAGGCATGACGACGTATTACCAAGAGGCACCGTCTGATCCTTACCGCGCACTTTGGCTTTACATTATTTCTCGTGAAGTAGGCCCAGTCGATGCGGGTATTGCACTCGAAAAACGCTATCAATCTCGTAACAATGATTGGGGCTGGATTTTAGTGGCGTTGATGTTAGATAAAGTAACCGAAGAACAAGCCTTTAAAGCGGTATTAGCAAGCAGTAGAGACAACACTGTGCTCGCGGAGCGACTGACTGAGGTGTACTTCTATTTGGCTAAACGCCATCAAATTGAAGGTAACTATCCAGCAGCGGTATCGCTCTATAAGCTAGCCATTGCTCAAAATGTTTATGATTATGCTGAGCACAAATATGCGTTCTTAGAGCTGACTAAAATATTTGAAATTGCAAGAGCTGAGCAAGCGGCTCAAGAGAAAGCAAAGCAAGCGGAGCAGGCAAAGCTTCAATCTGAAGCGACAGAGTAGCGCTTTAGTCTACTTTACAAAACCAGCCCCAGTGGCTGGTTTTTTTGTGCCTTGAACTTATCATTAGGTTGGATTAAAATAGTTAGCCTAGCTAATTAATGAGTAGTGTGAATGTCTATTGAATCGAGTATCGAGGACCTAGAGAGGTTAACGGCAAGAGTGTGGCGAGCAAATAGCCAAGAAGATCCTCTTAGCCATCTTAGTTTCAATGAGTATGACTACCTTAAGGCGATTCAAACATCGGAGGAACCAATTCGTCTTACCGATTTGGCCAACGAGCTTGATGTATCTAAGCCATCAGCGACCAATATGGTTAAGCGGTTAGAGAGAAAGGGATTGGTTGAGCGAATTGCTTGCCTTGACGATGCCCGTTCTAAACGCGTCAGGCTGACAGAAAAAGCGAGGGTACCACTGAGTTCCGAAGTGTATATATATGGCATTGTGGCTAATAAACTCAAAGCTAAACTCAATACGGCAGAGTCCGAGTTGTTGGATCAGCTGTTAGCGAAAGCGTTATCTTAAAATTTAACTATTTAGTTAGCCTGAATAACTAAAGTGAGAAGAAACATGCAACAATCAATCTATCGCCAATTTTGGCGCTACGCAATCCCAACCATTGCCGCGATGTTGGTCAATGGCCTCTATCAAGTTGTTGATGGTATTTTTATTGGCCAATATATGGGCAGTGAAGGTCTGGCTGGTATCAATGTCGTCTGGCCGGTGATCAGTGTCATTTTAGGGATTGGCATGATGATTGGTGTCGGTACGGGCGCACTATCATCCATCAAGCAAGGTGAGGGTAACTTAGAGGCAGCGAAGAAAACGCTGGCAACGGGTTTAATGTTGCTATTGGCTCTGGGACCTATTGTGGCATTGGCACTATGGGGCTTCTCGGATAATGCGCTACAGCTTCAAGGGGCGCAAGGGCGAATGTTAGAGCTAGCCACACAGTATCTTGATGTCCTGATTGTGGGCAGCGTGTTTGCGTTAGGCTCAATTGCAGTCCCTTTCTTATTGCGAAATGATGATAGTCCGAACGCCGCAACCTTGTTGATGGTGATTGGCGCTGTGATCAACATTGTTTTAGATTATGTCTTTATTGTGTTATTCGCATGGGAGCTTGCCGGTGCGGCGTTAGCTACGGCCATCGCACAAGCAGTAGTCACAATCCTTGGTGTGGCATATTTCTTCTCAAAACAAGCGAAAATGCGCTTAACATTCAGCGATTTTAGGTTCCAATTTGACGTCGTGCCACCGATATTGTCTATCGGCTTGGCCAGCTTTTTTATGTTCGCGTATGGTTCGTTCATGATCGCGTTGCATAACAAATTATTTGCGGATTATGGCTCCGTCGTGTTGGTTGGTGCATATGCGATTCTGGGCTATATCGTGTCATTTTACTACTTAGTTGTGGAAGGCATTGCCAATGCAATGCAGCCATTGCTGAGCTATAACTTTGGCGCTGGTAGAAAAGACAACATGCGAAAGTTATTTAAAGTCGCAATGATCAGTGCCGTTGCTGGCGGCGCAGTATTTGTTGGGCTACTTAATGTGTATCCAGTCGATGTCGTGTCGATCTTCAATTCGACCGACACTATGCTGATCGACAATACGGTGACGGGTATTCGCCTGCACTTGTTTTCTATGTTTCTTGATGGCTTTCTCGTGGTTGCCGCTGCGTATTATCAATCCATCAATATGAGTAAGAAAGCGTTGTTTGTGACCTTAGGGAACATGCTGGTTCAATTACCGTTTCTTTACGTGTTACCGAAGATATGGGGGGTGACGGGAATATGGATTGCTTATCCTATCTCGAACATCGCATTGACCATTGTTGTGGTTTATATGATGTGGAAAGATGTGCGCCTACTTAAAGAAGATTCGGGTGTGCCTGCTGTCGCTGTATAAAACATAGAGATATAAAACATAGCGGCATGAAAAGAAAAAAGCACTTCACCAGTCGTGTGAAGTGCTTTTTTTTATTGGATATTCAATCCTGCGATCTGGTGCCAATAACCGTTGCATTGACGATCAAGGTCGCGTACAGGGTTCGCCCCATTCTCATTAGCTCTGAAGCGATCCACCTCGGAGAAGGTGTCTAATCCTATTGGACTTAAACGGACAACGTCAACCAAGCCTTGCATCGATTGTAGGTCATTCACCAAGTTATACTCATAACCAGATTGGGTTTGAATACCATTAAGGTTGAAGATAGATTGACCTTCTTGGCTTTCAACTTGCAGGCCTGTCGGATATTTAATACAGCATGTCTCACAATCGTCCTTGGCCTTGTTTTCCGCGCGAGCAGTAAAGCAGCGAGCGGAATAGGCAAGAGGAATGTAACCGTGACTAAAGACTTCGACGTCAAATTGCTGGCGAATACCAAGTTGTTCCGCTTGTTCTAGTGTATTCACAAGCCATTCACGAGAAAGCTCAACGGGCATGCACCAACGAATCATACCTTGCTTAGCAAAGAGCTGGAGCGTTCGCGCATTGTAGGTATTGACGGCTGGACCTACGATGAAAGGTACCTTATTTTCGTGAGCAAGCTGAATGGCAGATACGTCATTGGCCTCAATCGCAAAATCACCATTGTTGATGTATTTCTTCATGATGCTAATTTCGCTGGGTGCTTCGAGCAGTGCCATCGTGGAAATCACGACTTGCTTACCGGATTGCGAAAGTTCTTTTGCAACATCAAGCCAGTGTGTGGCCTTCATTTCTCTGCGTTTCGAACACACGGTCTCACCGAGATAAATGATATCGGCAGAACTGGATTTTGCTTGCTCGTAGAAGCTTTCTACGTCTTGTTTAGGCCAAAAATACAACAAAGGGCCGAGTGCATACTTCATCAATTAACCTCTGATTACTGCCATTTACGGTGGTACGCACCGAGTGTAGTTTGTGTCCCTTCAGAAACGTTCGCGAGCGCCTGATCCCATGTTTGTTTCACACGGTATTGCTGTGGTTCTTTCTGATATAAGTCTATCGCCTCACGCCATGTTCGTGTTACTTGCTCTACGTAAGCCGGGCTGCGTTGACGCCCTTCTATTTTCACGGAGGTCACATTCGCAGCAAAAAGCTCTGGCAGCATCGACAGGGTATTCAGGCTAGTGGGCTCTTCTAAAGCATGGTAGCGCTTTCGCTCACCGTCAATCTCAGCTTCAAAGCGGCCCTTGCACAGGGTAGGGTATCCGGCATTTTCACCTGCTGAATAGCGGTCTATGAGTATATCGTTTAAGCGAGATTCCAGGCCGTTTTCGGTCTCTTGCCAGCGAACGTATTTCGCTGGTGAGCAAGCACCTACCGTATTAGGGGATTCACCCGTCAGGTAAGACGACAAGTAACAACGTCCTTCCGCCATGATGCATAAGCTACCAAAAGCAAAGACCTCGAGTTCAACGTCAGAGGTGATATTTCGTGACAGCTGTTTCACTTGATGGATCGATAATACGCGTGGTAATACAACACGTTTGACATTGAAATTCTGGTGATAGAAGTCGATGGCAGCGGTGTTAGTCGCAGATGCTTGAACGGAGAGATGAAGCTCTAAATCTGGATATTTGTTTGCCGCATAATCGAGAACCGCAATATCGGCCACAATCAGAGCATCTACGCCTAAATCAGCCGCTTGATCGACGGCGTTCGTCCAGCGCTCAAATCCGTTAGGGTGAGCAAACGTGTTTAATGCGATGTGGAGTTTTTTATTGCGATCATGGACATATTGCACCGCACGTTCTAGTTTTTTGCCAGTAAAATTAAGTCCTGCAAAGTGACGTGCGTTTGTGTCATCTTTGAATCCAATGTACACCGCATCTGCGCCGCAATCTATTGCCGTTTTTAACGCAGGGAGATTACCTGCCGGGCATAAGAGTTCCATAAGCTCAATACCAATTATTCCTACATAGGCCCGCATTTTATGAAGAAAGATGAATGGCCAATTTGATGTGAGGCAGGTTTACATTAATAAACATGGAATTAACACCAAAGAGGTAAACACTTTGATGTGAAATTGAAGGCGGATGAGTCTGACAGCGAAGTCGGTATGGAGCACATCAACACTTAATTGGGAGCATCTAAGTGTTGATGTTATTGGCAGAGCATGACGGTTCGCGGTGATGTTTTAATCGTCATGGCGATTACACTAGGTCATTACGATTGTTTATTCGTCTCAACGGTGTCTCAAACACGTCACGACTCAATTACGATGGCGTCGGTTTTGCGCAAACAGCACCTCGACTTCGTGTTTGGGCTGTGGACGATGAAAATGGAACCCCTGGATTGAATGGCAATTTAAGTTCGACAATAAGGTTGCTTGATGGCGAGTTTCTACCCCTTCTGCCACCACCGACAGGTTGAGTGAACGACCTAGGTTGATGATATTTTCAATCACAGTCAATTGCTTGGGCAGGGTGTCGATATCCATAATGAAGGCCCGGTCGATTTTTAGCTCGTCGATTGGGAAGTGTGCCAAATAGGATAAGGATGAATAGCCGGTACCAAAATCATCAATGGACAGCGCAAAGCCAAGTTTCTTGATGGCGTCGAGCATTTGCAACGTGTGCTCACTGTTACTCATCACAGCGCTCTCGGTAAGCTCAAAAGTAATACAGCTAGGGTCTAGGCCTGTACTGCGGAGTAAGCGTTCCATATAATCAATGAGCTTTGGATTGCCAAACTGCTCTGGGGATAGGTTAATCGCGACACGGCCAGGCAAAATGCCTTGTTGTTTCCATCGTTTCACTGTGTTGAATACATCACGCATGACGACTCGACCTAAGCTTTCGATGAGCCCTGCTTGTTCGGCAACGGGAATAAAAGAGGCTGGGCTAATGTACCCTTCTACAGGGTGCTTCCAGCGCACCAATGCTTCTGCACCATTGATACTGAAATCACGAGCATTAACCTTAGGTTGATACCAAACCTCAAGGCCATTTTGCGCCAATGCTTTTTGTAGTTCGATCTCAAGCCAGAGTCGCATGCGAGCTTCTTTGTTCATCTGGTCATTGAACTTGACCAGTCGATTGCGTCCACGAGCTTTGGCTTCATACATCGCAGTGTCAGCGTTTTGTAGCAAGATTCGAGGGTCGTGACCGTCATTGGGATAAGTGACACTGCCAATAGAGCAGGCAAGTCGTTTGCTAAAGTGATGTAAATCGAACGGTTGGTTGATTAGGCTGATGATTTTTTCTGCCAACATATCAACGGCGCTACTGCCTTCTGGTTCTGGCAGAATAATGCCAAATTCATCACCACCTAGGTGTGCTAAGACGGTGTGCTGTGGTAAGTGGCGTTTGAGCCGGGTAGAGACTTCTTGTATGACTCGATCACCGATGTGATGACCAAGCGAATCATTGATGTTTTTAAAGTTATCGAGGTCGAGATACAACATGACTAATGGCGTTTTGTTCTCGATGAAATGATCAAGACAGCGAGTAAAACCAAGTCGGTTATAGAGTTTGGTTAATGCATCAATATTGACATCTTCATGACTGTCTTTTGCAACAGGCTTGGGTTTCTCATCCATATCTTGAATAAGGATGAGGTGCGCGCTATTACCAAAGAGATTTGCGTCGTCTATATTCAATGCGAGGTGACGCTTTGAACCGCAGGCGTCACTGGTCATAAAATTCAGCGCTTTACTATCTACGGTTGATTTGAAGTTTAATGGGCTTGGTGTGCGATTACTATCATCAACCAACAACCGGCTAAGTGACTCACTTAATAAATCACTCGCTGAAGAATAGCCAAATAAACGTGCTGCGGCCGGATTGGCAGACAAGATACAATCATCCTCGACGATCAGCAGACCTTCAGGGATGAGCCGTGACAGTTTAAGGAATTTGCTTTCTGATTCTTCGAGAGAGCGGGAGAGGATTTGTTTTTCAGAGGTATCGATGGCGTGAAAGACCACGTTTTCAATGGTGCCATCTAACGCTACCGGAGAGAGACTAAAATGCAAACTCGATTCCACATTGGATTCATCTAATGTGACCTCGGCTTCAATGGATTCTCCGTTCAAAGCGCGTTCATAATAGGGTTTGAGTTTGTGGTAAAAGCGCTCACCTAGGATTTGTTGATCGTTCATACCGACCAGATCACTATGGGTCAGTCCAGCAACATCACAATACCGATCATTGACCATGCAGTATTGGTGTTCGGCATCCAAAATAGCAAAAAAGAACGGGCTATTGGACGTGAATTTGGCGAAGTATTCCTTTAACGATTTGGATGACATCAATGTACTACCAGTTCTCTGAAGAGCTTATATATCAGTAACCCCCACACTATAACCGCGATTAATCAGTTAGAAAAGGGCGGAGTCCAAAGCTAGAAATATTTGACACATAACAGGATTTTTTTTGTGCAAATATCGTATTATGAGCCATCTGAAGTATAAATTAACGGAAAAACCGCGTGTTAGACAAGATTCGAAGTCAACTAGTTAAAAACGCAGCACAAATTTTGCGATCTCCAGTCCATTTTCTGCCAACCAAAATTCAGAACATGGCATTGTCTGAAGCACTAAAAATCGTTTTTAAAGAATCACTTGAAGATGGTGACTTTGAATTTCTTGAAGATAAGTGGTTAAAAGTCCATATTCGTGATCTAAACCTCAGTTGGTATATTTCTTATGTGGACGAAAAGCTGTTGGTTGCAGAGCAACCTCAATCTGATGACGTGAGTTTCAGTGGTAATTTGAACGATTTAGTACTCATTGCTGGTCGTAAAGAAGATCCGGATACTCTCTTTTTTCAACGTCGTTTGAGTATCGAAGGTGACACGGAGTTGGGACTTGAAGTTAAAAACTTGATGGACAGCGTTGATCTCGATGCATTACCTAACACCATGCTAAGTGCATTGAATCACCTTGCCGATTTTGTTTATAAAGGCACGCAATCATCAACGACTGAAAACGAGGTTACCCATGCTTATTCGAACTGAAGCCCCGTCTGATATCTTAGTCATTGATCGATTACTTAAGTCGGTATTTGACTCAGATGCTGAAGCAAATCTTGTGATGTCCTTAAGAGAAAATAGCAAGCTGACCTTGTCTCTGATTGCCTGTACTGATGAAGGTGAAGTAATTGGTCACGTTCTTTTTACACCTGTGTGTGTGGATGGTGAAGATTATGCTTGGCAAGGGCTTGCGCCACTTGCTGTGAAGGCTGACCACCAAGGGAATGGGGTAGCGACGGCGCTATTGAAAGAGGCATTTGAGACCCTACCAGAACTGGGCTACCCAGCGTGTGTCGTGTTAGGGGATCCTAAGTTTTATGGTCGATTTGGATTTCAATCGGCATCTGACTTCGGACTCTCTTGTCAGTGGGAGGTGCCTGAAGGAGCATTTCAAGCCCGTTCGCTGACCGAGCAACCATTGTCAGCCTTATTTACAGCAGACACAGGGTTGGTTGATTACAGCTCTGAATTTAACGAATTATAGTAAGAGACCCGTAGCATAGATTTCTTTGAACGAGGAAATCTATGTCTTATTCTCGGCACCGTTGCTGTTATGAAAACGGGGCGAGGTATCATGTAATCTTGTGCTAAAACTCGGTTGGGTCCTGACGGCTTGATGCGGGCTAGGTGAGGGATGGTTGGTGATTCACATAAGCTTTGTTAAACTTCGCGTCGATAGATGACAGACCAATGAGTGAACCATGCCACGAGATAACGTAAAGCTGCAATTGATGGGCATCCAAACTTGGGAGTTGACGCATCCCGAGCGGCTGTCAGTGCAACCAAAGCAGACCTTAACCTTGCCTCAAGAGTGCGAGCTGCTTTTTGTTTCTCCAGTGAAGCCAGAAAAAGAAACAGCGTTGTTTTATCAAAAGATTCTCAAAGCGATGAAGCTTGATATTGCATGCTCTCAGCACATTACGCCTGAACAATTATTGCATCTAGACGGTGCTCATACACCTAAGTGGCTATGGTTTGCAGGCGATGACCGTGCTGATGAGCGCTACCAACAATTGCTGTCGTTACGTACTTTTACTACTCAACCTAACCAACTCACTTCTCCGTTATTAACCAATATTGATGGTAATGATGCAGAAAGACGAGCCCTTTGGAATCAAATCCGTTCTTATGCCTAATATAGAATTTCTCGCGCTTAGCCCAGATCACGTTACCGCCATCCTTGAAATAGAACGCCAAGCCCATTCGCATCCATGGAAGGCGTCTATGATTGAGGAGACGAATGGTCGGGGAGCACAAAACGCAGTCATGCTGGTTGATGGTCACCTTGTTGGCTACTTTTATGCTCAGAATATCGTTGGTGAGGTATCATTATTGAACGTAGCGATTGCCCCAAAATGGCAAGGTCAAGGCTATGGTAGAGCGCTAATCGAACACTTTCTTGAGCAGTGTCAGAAAGCGGGTGCGGAAAGTGCCTGGCTAGAAGTGCGTGAAAGTAATCAATCCGCGATACGACTTTACTTGGCCGAAGGTTTTAATGAGGTGGATCGCCGCAAGGATTATTACCCAACGGATAATGGTCGTGAAGATGGCATTATCATGAGTTATTATTTTATGTTTGGTATGTAGTCCTTTTATCGTTTCCAGTCCGCGCCCTACCACCGATCACCTTTTATTCGAAATCTTGCAATTTCTTGCCTCAACTGACGGTTGTGGCGAGTTTTGTTGGCTCAAACTATCTAACTGTCATATAGGTTACATTACCCTTAGTTACTTTTAATTGAGGTATGCGTCGGCATAATTCCCGTTAATTATTGATACCAATGGGAACTGACCATGAACCGATTATCAGCACTATCACTTTTTGTATTGAGTGGTGCAGCGATTAATGCTTATGCAACTGAAGAGCAAGTGAATGATCCTGCTGACGTTACTCGTCCACAAACTTACTTGAAAGTTGACTCCGGCGCGAAAGGTAAAGACGGCCTAACGCGACTGCAACTAAACATGGCCGGCTCTTACACTGAAAGCATTGGGTATCTTGCTCAGTTGGAGGGCGATTTCCAAACCAATGTTGATGCAGATACCAAAAATGGTAAATCGTCAGACTTTGGTATGTCTCGTGTTCGTGCTCGTTACTTCCAGGTTCATTCAACCGGTTTTGAACTACTACCTGAAATTGGTTTCTCGCTCGACTATATCGATTATGCCAATAATTGGGTGGTAAAAGACACAGGGGCGAATAATACCGTTGCCGTTGGAGCGGTGGCCAAGGTCATCACACCATTTGAGTCTTGGGTTTCTTATCCCAACGTGGCTATCATGCGAAATGCTTACGATAACGGTAAATCTGGTGATGGCTGGCAGGCAAACTGGTTTAACTCTTTTTACCTAACAGAGAAAGGCTCATACATTACGGTTAACCCGCAATATGCGAATTACAAGAATGCCTTTGGGCAGAATGAGCAGTCGCTTGAAATGATGATGGAAGGTGGAGTGCCATTATCATCAGATGGCAGTGTTTGGGGGAACGTCACGTATTCTGAACATTTCTTTAAAGCAGCTGGAGAATCACGAATGAAGCATCTGGATGGTAATCGAGAGGTACGTATCGGCGCTACCTGGTTCTTCTAAATCTCATTTATTCTATTTATCTGCAATGATGTGGATGCGCGATGCTAAGGCAAGGATGCCTTATTGCTTTCTGTTATTACTTTCGGTTATTACATTCGGTTATTTACCTCTGTTATCACTCTCCCTTTTATCCATGAATCGATAGGTTTTTACTGCCTGTGTTACTGGATCGATCCAAGTTTGTAACTGCGATTTAACGACGGAGTCCGCTACCATCTTTTCTCACCGATTATCACCACTATGAGGAAACACATATGGCAGTGCCATTTCACTTAACAGATAAGGTTATTGTCGTCATCGGTGGAACCTCCGGTATTGGTGAAGCGACAGCGTTGCGGCTGCATAACGCCGGCGGTCGTCTAGTCATTGCTGGTCTCGATGCTGTGGCTTCGAAAAATAGGTCGTTAGATGCCCTGTATATAGATGTTGATGTGACCGATGAAATTGCTATTAGCGAGCTCATGGCCATTACCTTCGAACACTTTGGGCGCATCGATGTATTGGTGAATTGCGCCGGTTCTACCAATGGCTACAGTACGATAATGGAATCTAAAAAAGCCGAATACGATGCCAATTATGCTGTGAATGCGTTAGGAACCGCATTGGCAATTAAACACGCGGTGCCTTATATGCCATTCAAATCAAGCATTATTAATGTGGCCTCTTCGGCGGGGACGTCGGGTGTTCCTTACCTTGGCGCTCTTGCGAGCTCGAAGTGGGCTGTACTTGGTATTACTAAAACGGCGGCGTTAGAGCTTGGAAATAAACAGATCAGAGTGAATGCGGTGTGTCCCACGTCCGTTGATACCCCCCGTGCCCACGCTGAAGGTGGTGAACCTCAGTTACGAATGGAACAAAGAGCGGTGCCTTTGGGGAGAATTGGCCAACCAGAAGAAGTTGCCGCAGTAATACATTTTCTCGCCTCGCAAGACAGTAGCTTCGTTAATGGACAGGCTATTGGTGTCGATGGCGGTTTTAGTGCTGGAATGAGTATTGATGCTTATAACCAGCTTGCTCAATAGTAGGAAGAGTATGTGATGAAATTAAAAATGATCTTAACGTTAGTGTTATCCCTGCTGAGCTTTCAAAGCCTAGCGTATTATTGCGACCAGACAGCAGAGGGCGCTGTAGTCGGTGCGGTTGATGGCGCAATCACTGGCGCGGTTGTTGGTGGAATTGTCGATGGTTCACATGGTGCTAAAGCTGGCGCGATCATTGGTGGTGGTGCGGGTGCTGTCGGAGGAGCCGTTGATGGTGCTTACTATGAAGGTGCTTGTGAGGTCGCGACCGATGTTATCGTTGAGGATGAAATTATTGCCGAAGAATACATTGCTGAAGAGTACATCGAAGAAGAGTACATCGCGGAAGAAATCATAGAAGAAGAGTATATTGAAGAGGAATACTATGATGACGTACTTTATGATTAATTATTGGTGATAGGGATTGTCAACGAATAACGGCGAGCAGGGGCTTGCCGTTATTCGTTTAGTACAAAAAGATTATAATCGGTCAAGTGCCAGCAACAGTTTGTTTTTAATCTCAGGGCTCGCAATAAACGCCCCTAAATAACGGGCTTCATTACCTTCAAAGTCAGGACGAAGTTGCAGCATTTCTTTGTAGCTCGCTTGTGCTTGTTTGAATTCACCTTTTTGTACTTGAATAATAGCCTTTAACATAGGCACCCAGAATAGACGTCTAAGTGACAGTTTACTGACGGATTTTTCCGCACCATCATAATCATCAAGCATGATTTGATGCACAATTGTTGCGATAGAGAACCAAGGGGGTCTAAACGGGTTGAGCGCTTTTGAATTAGTAATTAGTGCTAATCCCCGCTCAAATTCCCCCGCCATACACAAAGCCCAACCACATAAACCAATCTGATAGGCCGCATTGGGATTAATGTCGATAACCTTGTTGACGGTTTCGATAATGCCAGAGATATCTTCTTTTATCTGATGTGCCATGAGCATGGCGATTTGTGACTCTTGGTTGTTGGGCTCCAGCTCTACGGCACGCTTGGCGTAGCTGAGTCCAGTTTCAACCGCATTGCAACTGTTTCCCATTCCCAGCATCTCTGCATCGAAATACAAGACCGCCAGCATGGCATGTAACAATGCTACGTAAGGCTCACGCTCGACGGCGCTTAGCAAGGCTTGAGTCGCGAGCTGGTGGGTTTCCTCTGAAAGCGTCATTAAATAATGTCGGTAACGCAATGTCGCTTCATATGTGGATAGGTGTTCAATCTTTTTCTGATTACAGCTTTGGTAAATTTCACGATGAATGATGCCGAAACTCGAAGCCAGCTCAGCAACAACTTCCGCAATAATCTCATCTTGAACCGAAAATAAGTCATCGGTCGTTAGATCGCAGGTGTATTTTTCCGCCCAGACTTGCTCGCCACTATCCGTTCGATAAAGTTTCGCATAGATTCGAATCTTGTTGCCTAAAGCTTGCATGGTGCCAGAGGTAATGAAGGAAACATCGAGTTCTTTGCCAAGGCCTTTGATATCAGAAGAGGTCCTAGGGTCGAGGCTATTTTCGCCCAACGCATGCATAGACACGACTTTTAGCATATCAAAGCGAGCGAGTTCAGTTGCAAGTTCTTCACCGAAGCCCTCAGCAAAAAAACGTTTTTCAGGATCATCAGACAAAGATAGAAAAGGCAGAACGGTAATCGTTGGGCTTAGATCTTGTTGGTTGTCTCGAGCTATCTGTGCCAAGGTTGCTGTTTGTCGGACGGCTTGCGGCGTTTGTGGGGTAAAAACAGGGCTATAGCGACCTTTTGGTATCGCTAAGAAAAGGGGATCGTTCACCCCTTCCGTTAGGTAATAAGTCTCAAGTGTTCGTCGGACTCTCCCTGCTTGGATCCTTACAATAGGGTCGGCTTGATGATCGAATTCTGCATCACGGTCAAAGACCTCTGTTGCAATCGTAAACTGCTTCAAACGATCGCCTTTACCCGCCAAGGTCTGCTCCACGACAAAAGTCAGTAGCTCTTTCATTTTTGGGCTTTGATCAAACGCCTTACTGGAAAGAATGCGATTTAACTGATCTTTCACTCGGGTTTGATTTTCTTCAATTCGAATATCTAATGGAGCTTGTTCTGACACAGTAACGACTCTCTTCTCTATTGATCCGCCTATTTTGCCATTTTAAGACATCCAAAAATAGCCATGAGTTCACTGTTTTGATGCGTAAACAGAGGCCGAATGTAACTAATAAATCGATAGGTGCCTAAAAAATGACTAGGTGCTTCGATTAATCGCTCACATTGGGAAAACGTGGAGACCTTAATAATAGCATTTGTAAAAAGGATGGGTCATGTACGTTTATTTGCAACATGCATGTTAAGGAAGATTGTCGATGGTCTACGATAATAGCTAATGAGTGGGCTTTGCTGTTCTTTATGTTGAATAGTAGGTGTGCGTGCGATGTCATATCTCTCTAATTATTGTCAAAGATGGTGGTTTGGATAACAATAAGTCGTTGAGAAAATAGAGCAAAATGACGAGTGCGGATACTATTTAGAGTCAATTGTCTCAACATTGAATGCACACAAGGAGGTGTTTTTGAGAATATCATCAGCGAGCTTTATCTGCGCAGGATTGATTTGCGCTCCCTCAATGGCTTTTGACCAGTTTATCGATCCAACAGATGGTATGTTTGATGCTAGTTCGTGGGTGTTAGACAATGCCGTCGGCTTTATGCCTGTTCCTATTATCATCACCGATCCTGCTGTCGGTGCAGGTGGCGGGGCGGCACTGATGTTCTTTCATGAATCGGAAGCGCGAGAGCGACAGCGCAAAGAACATCCAGATGAGGTCGCTGGTCTGCCACCTAGCGTGACCGCGGTGGCCGCCGCTGCGACGGAAAACGGTACTTGGCTCACCGGTGCGTTCCATTTCGGTTCATGGAAAGAAGATACCTGGCGCTATCAAGGTGGGCTGTTTTATGGTTCGTTTAATCTCAAATATTATGTTCGAGATTATCCACTCGATTTTAATATTGATGGTCTGTATTTCATGCAGGATATCGATTATCGAATTGCAGGTTCAGATTGGTTTATTGGTGCTAAGTACGCAATACTTTCTTCAAAAACGACCTTTGATCTTGGTAACGATATCGTCAACCTCCCCCCTATCGATTTTGATATGAATGATGCAAATGTTGAACTCAAAGTAACCTACGATAGCCGCGATAGCATCTTTACACCGAATGATGGTTTAAAAGCTAAGTTGGGTACTGAGTTTCACAACCAATCTTTTGGCGGTGATTTGGATTATCGTAAGACACGACTTCAATTGAATTATTTTGCGCCCGTCATTCGTGATGTCGTGATTGGCCTTCGTGGTGATTATCAGACCGTCACCGATGATGCGCCATACTACGCAAGACCTTTTATTAACATGCGCGGCATCCCTGCTATGCGTTACCAAGGTGATGACATGGCATTGGTTGAGCTAGAAGCTCGCTATGATATTACGCCACGTTGGTCATTGATCGGTTTTACTGGCACGGGTAAAGCATTTGACGAAGGCCAAAGTTTTTCCGATGCGACGTATCGAACCATGGTAGGCGGCGGATTTCGGTATTTAGTGGCTCGTCAGCTCAACATGCGAGCAGGGGTTGATGTCGCTAAAGGGCCGGAGGAGTGGGCGTACTACATCACTGTCGGCCATGCCTGGTCGCTATAGAAGAAGTGAGTAATTGTAAGTGATGGCAGGTAAGTAATAACTCCGAATCACGATATTTGACTGAAGCGTTGAGCCGATAACACCAGGGATTGTTGACTTTAAAAAAGTATTCATTGAGAAAACCAACAGGATCGGTGAAAATAGCGCCCATTATTTTATCGACGCCTTCGAATAGCCTCGCACAGTTTACCGTGCCTGCAATTAGCTGTTCTACAAATCAAGAAGATCGAGATACATGTCAAATCAATTTCAGCAAGAAGTGTCTAAACGTAGAACGTTTGCAATCATTTCTCACCCGGATGCGGGTAAAACCACGATTACCGAAAAAGTACTTTTGTTCGGAAATGCAATCCAAAAAGCGGGTACTGTAAAGGGCCGTGGCTCTAACCAGCATGCAAAATCTGACTGGATGGAGATGGAGAAAGAACGTGGTATCTCGGTCACGACATCGGTGATGCAATTTCCATATAACGATTGTCTTGTTAACCTTTTAGATACTCCTGGACACGAAGATTTCTCGGAAGATACTTACCGTACACTGACGGCTGTTGACTCATGTCTGATGGTTATCGATGCGGCAAAAGGTGTCGAAGATCGTACTCGTAAATTGATGGAAGTGACACGCCTACGTGACACCCCTATCGTGACGTTTATGAACAAACTTGACCGTGATGTTCGTGACCCAATGGAAGTGCTAGATGAAGTAGAAAGCGAGCTTGGTATGGCTTGTGCGCCAATCTCATGGCCAATTGGTTGCGGTAAAGAATTTAAAGGCGTTTACCACATCCACCGTGATGAAACGATCTTATACGAATCTGGTCATGGTCATGAAATCCAAGACGTTCGAATCATTAAAGGTTTAGACAACCCTGAACTTGACGTAGCAGTAGGCGAAGACTTAGCGGAAAGCGTGCGTGAAGAGCTTGAACTAGTTATTGGCGCATGTCCTGAGTTTGATCTCGATTTATTCCTTGCTGGTGAATTAACACCTGTTTATTTTGGTACAGCATTGGGCAACTTCGGTGTTGACCACATGCTAGATGGCCTGACGAAGTGGGCGCCAGGCCCTCAAACGCGTCAAGCGATCGAGCGTGATGTTGAAGCGACAGAAGAAAAGTTCTCAGGATTTGTGTTTAAAATCCAAGCCAACATGGATCCAAAACACCGTGACCGTATTGCTTTTATGCGTATTGTATCGGGTACTTACAACCAAGGTATGAAGATGAACCATGTTCGTACTGGTAAAAATGTCAGTATTTCGGACGCGGTGACGTTTATGGCCGGTGATCGTTCTCGAGCTGAAAAAGCATTTGCTGGCGATATTATTGGTCTGCATAACCACGGTACGATTCAGATTGGTGATACTTTTACTCAAGGTGAAAGCCTGAAGTTCTCTGGTATTCCAAACTTTGCACCGGAGTTATTCCGACGCATCCGCTTACGTGATCCTCTTAAGCAAAAGCAGTTGCTTAAAGGTTTAGTACAGCTTTCTGAAGAGGGGGCTGTACAGGTGTTCCGTCCACTCCAAAACAACGACCTTATCGTTGGCGCGGTAGGTGTGCTTCAGTTTGATGTGGTTGTGGCGCGCTTAAAAGCGGAGTACAACGTCGAGGCGATCTATGAGAGTGTTAACGTAGCAACGGCACGCTGGGTTGAGTGTGATGATGTTAAGATACTTGAAGAGTTCAAGCGTAAGAGCCAACAAAACTTGGCGCTTGATGGCGGTGATAACTTGAGCTACGTTGCCCCAACGATGGTGAATCTAAACCTAGCACAAGAGCGCTTCCCTGAAGTGAAATTCCGAGCCACACGTGAACACTAATAGGATAGCTTTTTAGTTACCACGGCTTGTATAGAGAAAAAGCGCTCACCAGAGCGCTTTTTTTATGCGTAAATTTTAATCGTGCAATAACCCGTTAGATTGGTTCATTGAGCGAAAATGATTAACTCATTTTTCACTCAATGAACACGACGGCTTATATTGCTACTCGCGCTCTTTTGAGTACGGGACACCAATTGCCTTGGGAGCGATGGCTTTGCCAATAAAGCCGGCGAGTAGGAAGACGGTCAGGATATACGGAACGGCTTCAATCGCTTGAACTGGAATAGGGAAATCACCAATTTTGACGCCCTGCATGCGAATTGCCAATGCATCAAGGAAACCAAATAATAGACAAGCGCCCATAGCCGTAAACGGTCGCCACTTACCAAAAATCAGCGCAGCGAGAGCCATGTAGCCCTTACCAGCACTCATGTTAGGAATAAATTGAGCCGTTTGAGCCACAGATAAGTAGACGCCACCAATCCCCACTAATACCCCACAAATAGCCACTGCCGCATAACGCATACGCACCACGGAAATGCCAGCGGTGTCCACTGCAGAAGGGGATTCACCGACTGCGCGAAGTCTAAGACCAAATCGGGTCCTAAATAGCAAATACCAGGCAGCCGGTACCGTTATGATAGCCAAATAGACTAATACAGAGTGACCGCTGATTAGCTCTGAGTAAACCAAACCAATGACCGGTACGTCCGCGAGTGCGTCTGCGCCGGGAAGTGTGATTGGTGCAAAACGCGCGTCGCCTGATAATGATGGCGTTTGACCACCTTGGCTAAACCAGTGACGCCCAAGCGTAACCGTTAAACCTGCGGCAAGAATGTTGATCGCCATACCACTGACCACCTGATCACCACGGTGTGTGATAGAGGCAAAGCCATGCAGTAACGCGAGCAATACCGAGATGCCAACACCAGCAAATAAGCCAAGCCATGCAGAGCCTGTGACATGTGCCGTTGCTGCGCCTGCAAATGCTGACGCCAATAACTTACCTTCTAGTGCAATATTGACGATGCCAGCTCGTTCACAAAACATGCCAGCGAGCGACGCCAATATTAAGGGGGTTGCTACCCTTAAGGTTGCATCGAGCATGAGAATAATCGTTTCAAACATAATTACGCGACTCCCTTCTCTGCGTCGACATTGGGCTTAGTAAATAGCCTTAAGTAGGTTTTCTCTAGTGATGGTCGGAACATATGCTCTAACGCGCCAGAGAACAAGATGACCAACCCTTGTAATACCACAACGATATTTCTGTCCACGCCATACTCGAAGCTTAGTTCTGCACCGCCTTGATAGAGAAAGCCAAACAGTAAGCTGGCAAGCAAAACACCGACTGGATGATTTCGTCCCATCAGTGCGACCGCAATACCGGTAAAACCAAAGCCTTCCACAAAGTTGAGTTTTATTTGATGTAACTCGCCTTGCAATACATTCAAGCCAAAGAAGCCGGCAAGCATACCTGAGATCAACATCGTGATAATGATGGTCTTGCTGTAGTTGATGCCGGCGTAACCTGCTGCTGATGGGTTAGCTCCGACAGCGCGAATCTCATAGCCCCAACGAGAGTGCCACATGAACAACCATACGAATAAGCAGCAAAGGAGTGCAAACACTAAGCTTAGGTTCATTGGGCTCGGCGCGATATGGATACCAAATACCGCGAGGACCTCATGCATTTTTGGCAGCCAGCTACTGACCGCAAACACACGACTTTCAGTCGCCATGGTGTTGTCGGGTTTGAGGACCTCAACTAATAGGTACGCCATGAATGACGCAGCAATGAAGTTGAACATAATAGTGGTGATGACAATGTGCGAGCCGCGCTTGGCTTGCAGGTAAGCAGGAATAAAAGCCCAAGCCGCCCCAAACAGCCCACCCGCTAAAATCGCGACGGGGAAGGTAATGTACCAAGGCGCATATTCGCCAAGAGTGAGGCAGACAAGGCCAACACCCAATCCACCAATGTACGCTTGCCCTTCGCCACCGATGTTAAATAGACCGGCATGAAAGGCGATAGAAACCGCAAGACCGGTAAAGATAAATCCCGTTGCGTAATACATGGTATAACCGAACCCTTCGGCATAACCAAATGCACCAGTCCACATGACTTTTGCTGCGTCAACTGGACTAATATCGATATACATAAACAGCAGTGCTGATACCAAGAATGCGACCAGCACATTGATGGCGGGCAGTAGTGCCATGGTTACCCAAGCGGGTACTTTTGCTTGGCTCATGCCACTTCTCCCTGTGTTGATTGCTCTTTTTTAGTCTTTAGATGGTCCGGCATAATGTTGGCCATCATCAAACCGAGCGTTTTCTCATCGGCCTCATCAACCGATATTTCACCTACAATTGCGCCATCAAATACAACCAGGATGCGATCGGAAAGCGTCAGGATCTCATCCAGTTCAACAGAAACGAGCAATACCGCTTTGTCTTCATCTCGAGCAGCGATGATCTGTTGGTGGATGTATTCTATTGCGCCGATATCGACGCCACGAGTAGGCTGACCAACGAGTAAGATGTCGGGATTTTGTTCCATCTCGCGAGCAATGACTAATTTTTGCTGGTTACCACCAGAAAAGTTGGCGGTTTTTAACGTGGTGTCGTTAGGACGCACATCCCATTTGTCCATGCTGGCTTGGCAGCTTTGTTTGATGGCTTTCTTATCTTGCAGCAATCCGTTGTTGTATTGCGGAAGATGATGGTAACCGAGGATGTAGGCCTCTTGTGCATCAAACTTGTTAATGAGCCCTTGTTTGTGACGATCTTCGGGAATATGACCGACGCCAATGGCTCGCACTTGCTGTGGATTGAGCGGATTGAGTTTATCGAGGGTACGGTTATTGATGTGCATTGAACCAGAGTGTGGTTGTAAGATCCCTGCCAATAACCCGAGTATTTCTGATTGACCATTACCAGAGACACCCGCGATACCAACTACTTCGCCTTGCTTTACACCGAAGCTGACGCTTTTGACACGCTCGACACCAGCGTCGTCAAAGTACTGTAGGTTTTCGACCGTGATCAGTTGTTTTTTTGGTGAGGAAGCGGCTTTATCGATTGAGAGTCTGACCTTTCGGCCTACCATGAACTCAGCCAATTGTTCTTTGTTTGTTTCAGACGTCACGACGTGCTCTACCATAGTGCCTTGACGCATGACAGAGATATTATCGGTAATAGCAAGGACCTCACGCAGTTTATGAGTAATGATCATAATTGTCGTGCCTTGCGCTCTTAATTTATCGAGAATGCGAAACAAATGATCCGCTTCTTGTGGGGTGAGTACCCCTGTCGGTTCATCGAGGATTAAGATCTTGGCACCGCGATAGAGTGCCTTTAGGATCTCTACTCGCTGCTGAAGGCCTACCGGTAGGCTTCCTACGGTTACATCAAGCGGAACCTCTAGGCCATAGTCTTTGGCGAGCGCTTTTAGCTTTTTGCGTGCCTTGCCTAAGCTCTCTTCTAGTTTCCAGCCGTCTTCGGCACCGAGTACAATGTTTTCTAGTACCGAAAAGGTTTCTACCAACATAAAGTGTTGGTGCACCATGCCAATACCCGATTGGATAGCTTCTTGGGAGTTGCTTGGTTTATATGGCTTACCATTTACCCACATTGCACCCTCGTCGGCATGGTAGAAGCCGTAGATGATGCTCATTAACGTGGACTTGCCAGCGCCATTTTCACCAATGATGCCGTGAATAGTGCCCTTGGGAACACGAAGATCGATATCACGATTGGCATGTACTGCGCCAAAGCGTTTATTGATGTCCTTGAGTTCGATGGCAATCGATTGTCCTTGTGTCACGAGATACTGCCTTATATTTTCTAGCGCGGCGGATGGTTGTGCCGACTATTGACTCACTGTGAAATACCTAAAGATTATTAATTTATTTTAATAGGTCGTGTCTTTTTTAAGATGATGGTTTATTGGGTGAGTGATGGAGTGATACGCCGCTGTTTTTAGGCAGCGGCGTATCAATCATTGGCGAGACACTTGGTCTAGCGGCTCATTCTGATATTGGTTAAACCTGAATTGTTATTATTACTCAGTGCCTAGGGCTACTGAGTTCTGATAATTATCAGATTAATAGCTATCAGATTAATAGTTACACGTGTTATCGGACATGTAGTCATGCACTTGGATGTTACCAGCGATGATTTCTGCTTGAAGCTCATCAAGGTAGGTTTTCATCTCTGGTGTGATGAGGTCTTTGTTGTAGTCATCATAAGCCCACTCCACAGCACCTTCTTTAAGGCCTAGGACCTTAACACCGGCTTCCCATGAACCTTGCTCTGCTTGTTCCCAAGAGTTATACGCCGCTACACCGACCTTCTTAACCATGGACGTTAACATGGTGCCTGGCTGAAGATGGTTTTGGTTTGAGTCAACACCAATCGCGAACTTACCGCCATCTTTGGCAGCTTGATAGACGCCCATACCTGTGCCGCCAGCTGCCGCGTAGATAACATCTACACCTTTAGAGAACTGGGATTTAGCAAGCTCTGAGCCTTTTGCTGGATCAGCAAACGCAGCAGGGGTTGAGCCTGTCATATTTTGGAACGTTTCAATGTTAGGATTCGCGTATTGTGCGCCTTGACGATAACCACACTCAAACTTACGAATCAGTGGAATGTCCATACCGCCAACAAAGCCAACTTTAGCGGTCTTTGATGCTTTTGCTGCCAGCGCACCTACGAGGAAAGAGCCTTCGTGTTCTTTGAATACGATAGACTGAACGTTTGGTTTATCAACGACCATATCAATGATAGTGAATTGAATGTCTGGAAATTCAGTCGCGACCTTTTCAACCGCCGATGCCATATTGAAACCAACGGCAACAATAGGAGTAAAACCACGGCTAGCAAGACGACGAAGGCCTTGTTCACGTTGCGCTTCATTTTGAGGCTCAAATTCACGAACCTTAACGCCTTTATCGGCATTGAAAGGTTTTACACCATTTTGAAAAACAGCTTCATTAAACGATTTGTCGAATTTTCCTGCTGTATCGTAAACCACCGCTGGCTTGGCTGCGAATGCGCTGAAAGATGAGACCGCCACTGCTAGTGCGGAGAGTTTTAGAATAGTTTTTTTCACGTTCAGTTCCCTTGTGGTGTCAGATGATGGGGATACCATTGACGAATCGATAGGCTAGGCCTGTCCTGCTATAAGTGCCTAGAAATTGTTCGCTTGTAAACTCAACCGCGTCATGCTTTGCTGAATTTACAAACAATAAGAAACATTTTATCGTTTGCGTGATGGAAAAAAAACCGCTTCTATCACAGCGTTGAGTGGTAAATCACAACTTAATGATAAAACTCTAACTATTGGCTATCCTTTATATAACAAGCTATTGAGTGATTTAAGTTGCAATCGATTACATTGTTTTGAAGAGAGAAACTGCATGCTAAAAATGTGGCGAAATTGGTTAAAAAAGTACGATAACTGGTGTCAGTCGATGGGTCTAACGCCAGAAAATAAACGCAGCTGTGTCCCCTACAAAAAAGATCCCGTTAATGATGATTGACACCCATTGTCACCTAGATCTTGTTGCCAAACATACCGATCTTCCAGCGGTGATCAGTGAAGCAAGGCTAGCCGGTGTTAAAGCGATGATTGTACCGGGTATCGATGAAAATAATTGGTCGACGGTCACCCACCTCGCGCAACAATATGATGATGTTTATTATGCGCTAGGCTACCACCCCGCGTTCCTTGATACGCTGGCCGAACATTCAATTGCAAAATTAGACGCACAAGTGACCGCAGCGCTCGAAGGCTCTAATAAGTGTGTGGCGATAGGGGAGTGTGGCTTAGATTTTTATACTATTGCGGGTATGGAAAGCGTTGAGGTATTAAAATCGCAACAAAAGCAACTATTGAAAGAGCATATCTTCATTGCTAACGCCCATCAGCTGCCGGTGATTTTGCATTGTAGAAAAGCACATCAAGATATGGTGGCATTGCTTCGACAGTGTCCGCCTAAACATGGTGGGGTAATACACGGCTTTAGTGGCAGTTATCAGCAAGCGATGGATTACGTCAATTTAGGCATCTCTATTGGCGTCGGTGGTGTGATTTCTTATGAGCGTGCAAAAAAAACCAGAGAGACGATTTCTAAATTGCCAATAGAGTGTTTATTAATCGAAACTGACGCACCAGATATGCCATTAAGTGGTTATCAAGGGCGTATCAATAAACCTAAAATGATGAAGTTGACCCTATCGACTCTGATCATGCTTAGAAGTGAAAGTGCGCAAACGGTTACGTCACAAGTCCTAATTAATAGCAAATCACTGTTTTCAATTTGTGATTAAAGTTGCTGTTATTTGTTAATTTAGGTTTTGTTACAGAGTTCATTTGTGACAAGCTTCTCATTTTTGAATGTACGCCTTATGTGTTGAGGACGAAAGTGTGAGGGGGGTACTACTTTCTTTTCTGAGGGTTTGTATAATCGCCCCCGCTTTTGAGCTTCAACTTTTTATTACACGCCAAATAATTATATAAGGAAGTCATAAACTATGAGCCTGTTTATGAGCCTGGTTGGAATGGTAGTACTGATCGGAATCGCAGTATTATTATCAGATAACCGCAAAGCTATTAATATCAGAACAGTGGGTGGCGCATTCGCTATTCAATTTTTACTCGGTGCATTCGTACTTTACGTTCCTTGGGGACAAGAAGTGCTACGCGGATTCTCTGACGCTATTTCTAACGTCATCAACTACGGTAATGATGGTTCATCGTTCCTATTTGGTGGTCTAGTTTCAGACAAAATGTTTGAAGTGTTTGGTGGCGGTGGTTTTATCTTCGCATTCCGCGTACTACCAACACTTATCTTCTTCTCTGCATTGGTTTCTGTATTGTATTACCTAGGTGTAATGCAATGGGTTATCAAGATTCTTGGTGGTGGCTTACAAAAAGCACTGGGCACATCTCGTGCGGAATCTATGTCAGCAGCGGCTAACATCTTTGTTGGTCAAACAGAAGCTCCTCTTGTTGTTCGTCCTTTCGTGCCAAAAATGACTCAATCTGAGTTGTTCGCAGTCATGTGTGGTGGCCTTGCTTCTATCGCTGGTGGTGTTCTTGCCGGGTACGCTTCAATGGGTGTGCCAATCGAGTACTTGGTTGCAGCGTCATTTATGGCGGCACCGGGTGGTCTACTATTTGCTAAAATCATGAAACCAGAAACTGACGAGCCAATTGATCAGCTTCATGGTATGGAAGCAGAAGGCGATGATAAACCTGCTAACGTTATCGATGCAGCTGCAGGCGGCGCGTCAGCAGGTCTTCAGCTAGCACTTAACGTTGGCGCAATGCTTATTGCTTTCATTGGTCTTATCGCACTTGTGAACGGTATGCTTGGTGGCGTTGGTGGTTGGTTCGGTATGCCTGAACTTCGCCTTGAATTGCTACTTGGTTGGGTATTCGCTCCTCTTGCATTCCTTATCGGTGTGCCATGGGAAGAAGCGATTGTGGCCGGTGAGTTCATCGGTATGAAAACCGTTGCGAACGAATTCGTTGCCTTTGCAAACTTCGCCCCATACCTAACAGATGCTGCACCAGTTGTATTGTCTGATAAGACAAAAGCAATCATCTCATTTGCACTTTGTGGTTTTGCGAACTTGTCTTCTATCGCAATCCTACTTGGTGGTCTAGGCAGCTTGGCGCCTAAGCGTCGCGGTGATATCGCACGCATGGGTGTTAAAGCCGTAATCGCTGGTACGCTATCAAACCTGATGGCAGCAACGATTGCAGGCTTCTGTCTTAGCCTTGCAGCAATGTAATTGCTAGTTAAGGTTATTAGTATATAGACGCCATAACACATCGCCCCGTAGCAAGAAATTGCTGCGGGGCTTTTTTGGTTTTAGGAGCAAGGAAACGCAGAATATTCATCCACGCATGCGATGAAAAAAAATGAGAATGGACTTTTTTGAGATACAAACCGTTTGCGTATTATTCACTGCTACCGTTTTGTGGAAGAGTTCTATAATGTAAAGGCTACTCAGTGATGAAAGGTCTTTGACCGTGACTCACTTAGCCCAGAACCCGTTCCTCTAAACGAAAGTAGTGGATGGATTGCAATCGGGTACTGTGCGGCGACAAGGAAAGCGATTGGCGCAAAGCGCCGAGTCTTCAAGGAACCAAGTCCGTTCATTTATTGCTGACAAGATGTCAGATAATTAATTGAATATATTGACCGGAGATAGAAATGAGCGATTTAAAAGCAGCAGCTTTACGTGCACTTAAACTGATGGACCTAACGACACTTAACGACGATGACACCGATGCAAAAGTGATCTCGTTGTGTCATGACGCAAAAACGTCAGTAGGTAATACTGCCGCAGTTTGTATTTATCCACGTTTCGTACCGATTGCGAAGAAAACGCTTCGTGAACAAGGTACGCCGGATGTTCGTATTGCTACTGTGACTAACTTCCCACACGGTAATGATGACATTGATATTGCGGTTGCTGAAACGAAAGCAGCGGTTGCATACGGTGCGGATGAAGTCGACGTCGTCTTCCCATACCGCGCTCTGATGGCTGGCAATGAAGACGTTGGCTTTGAGCTTGTTAAGCAGTGTAAAGCAGCATGTGGCGATATCCTTCTTAAAGTCATCATTGAAACGGGTGAGCTAAAAGAAGAAGCATTGATCAAGAAAGCCTCTGAAATCTGCATTAACGCTGGTGCCGATTTTATCAAAACCTCTACCGGTAAAGTGCCTGTTAACGCAACACCAGAATATGCTCGTATGATGCTTGAAGTCATTCGTGATATGGGTGTGGCGAAAACAGTCGGTTTTAAACCTGCTGGCGGCGTACGCACTGCTGAAGATGCAGCGGCCTACCTAGCGATGGCTGACGATATTCTAGGCGCAGATTGGGCTGATAACATGCACTACCGCTTTGGTGCATCAAGCCTACTAACCAACCTTCTGAATACATTAGAAGTAACGGACGAAACTGCAGATCCATCTGCATACTAATCTAACGCTTTTAGGTGGTGACGACTCTCTTGTCACCACCATTCCCTCTATACCCTATAACCCAAGCTTAGACTGGGGAGGCACTAATGTATTTACCGCAAGAAATTATTCGTAAAAAACGCGATGGCCAAGTGCTTAGCGCAGAAGAAATTAACTTTTTTATCCAAGGTGTCGCCAACGACACGGTCTCTGAAGGTCAAATTGCTGCATTTGCCATGACCATCTTTTTTAATGAAATGACTATGCCAGAACGTATTGCACTGACGTGTGCAATGCGTGACTCTGGCATGGTTATAGATTGGAGCCATATGAATTTTGGTGGCCCAATTGTGGATAAGCACTCTACTGGCGGTGTCGGTGATGTGACGTCATTAATGTTGGGTCCAATGATTGCAGCCTGCGGCGGCTTCGTTCCGATGATCTCGGGCCGTGGTTTGGGACATACCGGTGGCACACTCGATAAACTGGAATCCATTCCTGGCTACGACATCACGCCGACAAACGAGGTGTTTGGTGACGTGACCAAAGAAGCGGGTGTTGCGATTATTGGTCAAACGGGTGATTTAGCGCCGGCTGATAAGCGTGTGTACGCCACTCGTGATATCACCGCAACGGTCGATAATATCTCTTTGATTACGGCTTCGATTTTATCTAAGAAATTGGCCGCTGGTCTTGAGTCTTTGGTCATGGATGTCAAAGTCGGCTCTGGGGCGTTCATGCCCACCTATGAGGCTTCAGAAGAATTAGCAAACTCAATTGTCGCAGTGGCCAATGGTGCCGGTACGAAAACAACCGCTATTCTTACCGATATGAATCAAGTATTGGCATCGTCTGCGGGCAATGCAGTCGAAGTGCGCGAGGCGGTCCAGTTCTTAACTGGGGAATACCGTAACCCACGATTGTATGAAGTGACGATGGCGCTTTGTAGCGAAATGTTGGTGTTGGCTAAGCTGGCTGATGATAACCAACACGCTGACGCGATGTTAAACGAGGTCTTGAGCAACGGCAAAGCGGCTCAATGTTTTGGCATGATGGTCGCTGGACTAGGTGGCCCTGCAGATTTCGTAGAAAACTACGATAATTACTTAGACAAAGCAGAACTGATCAAACCGGTTTATGCCGATAATGAAGGGACGGTATCGGCTATGGATACTCGTGCTATTGGTATGGCGGTTGTGGGAATGGGTGGAGGTCGTCGTGTGGCAACGGATACCATCGACTACGCGGTCGGTTTTGATCAATTTATTAGACTTGGTGAGCAAGCTGGCGCAGACAAACCACTAGCGGTTATCCATGCACGCAGTGAAGCGCAATGGCAAGAAGCGGCAAACGCACTGAAAGCGGCAATAACAGTGAGCGATAAACCTTATTCAGCAACCCCATGTGTGTACCGCCATATTCGTGCGGAAGACTTAGCATAGGGTGGGAGAGAGATTATGAAACGAGCATTTATTTTAGTATTAGATTCATTTGGTATTGGCGCCGCAGGTGACGCGGAAAAATTTGGTGATGTAGGCTCTGATACTATGGGTCATATCGCTGAGCATTGTGCTTCAGGACTAGCAGACAATGAGCACCGTCAAGGCCCATTAACGATTCCAAACCTATCTAAGCTTGGTTTCGCCATGGCGCATAAAGAATCAACAGGTCGTCTTGCTGCTGGTTTAAGTGATGAGGTTGAAATCATCGGTGCCTATGGGCATGCGGCGGAGCTATCGTCAGGCAAAGATACGCCCTCTGGACATTGGGAAATTGCTGGTGTACCGGTATTATTTGACTGGGGTTATTTTTCAGATAAAGACAATGCATTCCCTAAAGTATTGACTGATCGTATTCTTGAGCGTGCAGGCCTTTCTGGTTTCTTGGGTAATTGCCATGCATCAGGCACACAAGTATTGGATGATCTCGGTGAAGAGCACATGAAAACCGGTCTGCCGATTTTCTATACCTCTGCTGATTCTGTTTTCCAAATAGCGTGTCATGAAGAGACATTCGGTCTAGATCGCTTGCTTGAGCTTTGCCAGATCGCCAGAGAAGAGTTAGCGGACTACAATATTGGCCGTGTCATCGCGCGACCTTTTGTTGGAACGGGCAAAGGTCAATTTGAGCGTACGGGTAATCGCCGAGACTTGTCGGTAGAGCCACCGGCGGCGACGATATTGCAAAAGCTTGTGGAAGAAAAGCAAGGGCAAGTGCATTCGATTGGCAAGATCTCTGATATCTACGCTGGTTGTGGTATCACGCAAAAAACCAAAGCCACAGGGATCCCTGCGCTGTTCGACGCAACAAAAGAAGCCATTAAAGTGGCGGGTGATAACACGATTGTGTTCACTAACTTTGTTGATTTTGATTCGGCGTATGGTCACCGACGCGATGTGGCCGGTTATGCGGCGGCATTAGAGTACTTTGATAGCCGAATCAATGAAGTGATCGCTTTGATGGAAGATGATGATGTCATGATCTTAACCGCCGATCACGGCTGTGACCCTACGTGGCCGGGATCGGATCATACACGTGAGCATATCCCTGTTATCGTTTACGGGAAAAAGGTACCGGCAGGCTCATTGGGCTTGCGTGATACGTTTGCAGATATTGGACAAAGCTTAGCAACGTACTTTGGTACGTCTGATATGGACTATGGTAAAAGCTTTCTTTAATACGGATTTACTTGTTAACAAACGATGGGTGCGCTGTATTGTCACAATACGTGGAGACATCGCACCCGTTATAGATCGAGCAAACAAGCCCAGATGGTCGTCTGAGCTTGTTGTTGATTAAAAGCCATTGAGCGGTTTTTAATCGAACTTACTTTCCCACTTATAGATAAGGATGAACGAATGGCTACTCCTCATATTAATGCTGAAATGGGCGATTTTGCAGATGTTGTATTGATGCCTGGTGACCCGATTCGCGCCAAGTATATTGCTGATACCTTTCTTGATGACGTGGTTCAGGTTTGTGACGTTCGTTGTATGTATGGTTACACCGGAACGTACAAAGGGCGTCGAATTTCTGTGATGGGTCATGGTATGGGTATCCCATCGTGTTCTATTTATGTGACGGAATTAATCAAAGATTTTGGTGTGAAGAAGATCATTCGTGTTGGTAGTTGTGGCGCGGTAAATGAGAGCATTAAAGTTCGTGATGTTGTCATTGGTATGGGAGCGTGTACCGATTCTAAAGTGAATCGAATTCGCTTTAAAGGTCATGATTTTGCGGCGATTGCAGACTATGGCATGGTTAGAAATGCAGAGTTGGCAGCAAAAGCACGTGGTATTGATGTTAAAGTTGGGAATCTTTTCTCCGCTGAACTATTTTACACGCCGGACCCTGAAATGTTCGATGTGATGGACAAATACGGTATCGTCGGTGTCGAAATGGAAGCCGCCGGGATCTACGGTGTTGCCGCTGAATATGGCGCGAAAGCACTCGCGATTTGTACGGTGTCGGATCACATTAAGACGGGTGAACAAACGACCTCTGATGAGCGTGCGACTACGTTTAACGAGATGATGGAAATTGCGTTGGATTCAGTACTGCTGGGCGACGAAGAGTAAATCTGTAGAGCGCTTTAGTTTTTGAAAAAGGTGCTTCAGTTTTATCAGGACGGTATATGAAACAACAAGCCTCGCATTTGCGAGGCTTTTTTTATGGCGCTTATTCTTAAGGCTGCTTAAGTAACAGGTTTTCACCTTTCGTTTTCGATGGACGACGAAGAATGACAAGCAACAAAATTCCGGAGATGAAACTCATGACGATCATCATGTACATGTAGCGATCACTTTTTCGATAGTGATGATCGGAAATCGCGGTCACTTTACCGGTCTCAAACGTAATACGCACAAAGCCAATAATGCTGTTGTCGTTGATGATGGGTTCAATGAGTTGCTGGCGGCCAATGCTGGCCGTCGAGAGCGGCGTATCTAGGCCTAATACCTCTCTGGCCGACATGGCATCAGTACTGGCGGCAACCTTAACACCTTCGGCGTTATATACGGTGGCATCGAGCACCAATCGCTCTGTGGCTAATTGGTTCGTCAATGCGCCTAATCGCTCTTGGTCTTGATCGATGAGCATTTGTCTTGCTGATAATGATGCTTGAGATATAAGGATCTTACTCAATACCTCGAGCTGATTGTGTTGAATCTTTTCATTGCCCTTGCTGATAACAAAGCTATTCGTGGCAATAAAAAACACCATCGCACCAATTAAGCCTAAGGCGACAATACGTAAAAAGTTGCGAAACGAAAACAGTGAACCATCCATAATCTAACAAAAGTACTAAGAAATTACTGATTGGTTCATATTGAGACTTGCACAAGTAAATTGCAATAGGTTACCGTCTTAGTAACTTTCTTATAAAGGATAAGACATGGACGCTGTAAAGCCTTTAACGATTTCTAAGCGCATTCCCTTAAAGACGCGCTTTCCTGAGACGTTACTTTCTCATCAACTTGAAAAGAGCAAATCTTCTTGGATTGTATATGCCCCTTACCTCTCGGTAGACATGTTTAATGACATGGATTCTTATGTGGGGAGCCCAAGTCGTCTGTTAGATGCATGGCAGGTTGGAGAATATGAAGTTGCTTTGATGGCTGGTCGATTAACCCCAAGACATGAAGCGATATTGTCTGAACTGCAGGTGGATTTTGCAACATTGTGTGATGTGCCGGATCTTAATAAACCGGGTGTGATTGTGTTGGATATGGACTCAACTGCAATCCAAATTGAGTGCATTGATGAGATAGCAACACTCGCAGGTGTGGGGGTACAGGTCGCAGCTGTCACCGAGCGAGCGATGCAAGGTGAGCTGGATTTCGAACAAAGTTTGCGACAACGCGTAGGCGCACTGAAAGGGGCTGATGAATCGATTTTAAGTGCCGTTCGTGCAGACCTTCCAATGATGCCAGAACTGCGCGAAATGATTAAAACTTTCCAGCTTCGCGGCTGGAAAACGGCGATTGCTTCGGGTGGCTTTACGTATTTCTCTGATTTTTTAAAACAAGAATTGTCACTTGATTATGCACAATCGAATACGCTGGAGATTATTGACGGTAAACTTACCGGTGAAGTAATTGGTGATATTGTTGATGCAGAAATGAAAGCTGACATCCTACAATCGCTTGCTGAAGAGTATGATATTGAGCCTCACAATACGATAGCCGTGGGTGATGGTGCCAACGACCTAGTGATGATGCATGCGGCCGGGTTAGGTATTGCTTATCACGCCAAACCAAAGGTTGAAGAGGCAGCGCAGGTCGCGATTCGCTTTGCAGGTTTAGGTGGGGTTATCTGTATCCTATCGGGTCTACTCGCGAAGCAAAAACGGGTAAGTTGGTCATAGGCTCGCCATGGACAGAGTGGTTCGGTTAATTCGGCCACTCAAAAATGGGTATTACTCATGACAATGAAGGCGCACACTGCGCCTTCATTGTCATGACGAGTATTCAATTTCCCTAACGTGCTGCTTATTTAGCGGTTAAGCTCTAATCGAATCAATACCTCTTCGGTGATATCGGTGACTTCAGAGTAACCACAAATTGCGGTCATCTCATTTTCTAAATTTCTTGCATGACTTAGGCTCAACGTAAGGAGTTCGTTGATGTCTTTTTTCATGAGTGTTGTCAGTGCATCAAAAACCGGGCCTGAAGAGACTCTCAAAATATACAACTCCCCCATCATTAAAGCGTCTTTAATGAATTTGATGCGTTTTTGAGTGGAATCAAAATCCTCACGAAGCCGAGTGTGTATTGACTGGATTCGATCGCCTAACTTCAATACACCAATATACAGTTCATGGTAGACAATCTTGGACCCTGGCCGACGTTTCATTGGGTCTGCAATGAGGCTATTACTGCGATTTTTAAAGATAGGTTCGAGAGCTAACTTTTGATCGTGCCCAATACGTTCAAAAAACTGTAGATACCCTGGGAGTGGAAAGTTAACACCCACCACACGGCTTTTTATTGAGGTGCCACGTTTATCAATATAGATGGGCGTACTGACCATTTTACCGAGTAAAACATTGTGCAAAGATTCTAGGAGTTCAGAGCTCGGTAGGACTTCTTCTTTTAATTGTAATTTATCTCGGTTGTTTTCAATCATGCCGCTAAAGAACGCAATGATTTTAATTGTTTTCCCAGATTCAGTAATCGCGAGGTACGCCGTTTTCTTATCCTCAGACATGCGCACGACAGTGTAAGGAACTTGGTTCAAAGGAAGGGCTTTGTTATACAACTGCAGCTCTTTATAGTTGACGTAAACCGTCATACCTGCGTTTAAAGTCGCTGGTTTCAGTAGCTCGATGCTTGCACCACGCTTGGAGAGATCAAGCGTGACGCCTTCGAGTAAGCTATCTTCTGAATGAGCAATACTAACCGGTGTTTTAAACGAATAACGAGGCTCTTTTCGTCTTGATTCCGCATCAAAGTAAAGCCCACGGGGTTGACCTGCAATTTTACGAGGATGTCGGAAACGATTTAATCCGTTGGCGGAAATTCGTGGTTTTTCAGTAAATAAGTAATCGCTTGCAGAAGTATGATCGCTTATTTCTTGCAAGATCCCAAAATGAGTCAGATTTTCAGACTTATTTAGCAGCTGACTATAGTGTTTGGAAATGGATGTGACGTCTTGTTCTGCCAGTTCAAATACAGACAATCGAAAGGCTTTCCAACTCTCTTTTCTGGCGCCGATATGCCAGAAAAGCTGGCGCTCTTCTCGGCTGGCTTCTGGCATCATCATTGAATAGAAGAGCTTCATGCCATTGTGCTCATGGGTGAACGTGTAGAGAACGTTACTGCATCCTTTTATCCCTGTTTTGATCAAAAGCTCCATTCGCTCAGGTGAAAATAATGACCCTAGTGCTTGTTGGTGGCGCTCATCATGCCAATAGTTCCAAATATCTTTGTTGTTTTCCGTGAGTAATGAGAGTTTGAGTTCATTGCCGTTAAAAAAGACAGGTAGGTTACAGGCATGTTTTAGATAGGTGTGTTCATAGCCTCGAGTCCGTGCGCGAGTGATCCGGTCTTGATTATCATGACGGATTTTTTTTGATTCAGTGTTCAATGTTTTTTCTACGACGAGCTCAACCGCATTTGTGTGAGTGAGCCGCAAGGTGCGCAGATATTTAACTGGTGAAACACCATGAATACCATCAACGCCAAGCACTCGGTATTCGATAGGCAAGTCAATGTCTTTAACATTACTCCCTTGAGCAAGCTCTTCAAAACGTACCTTGATAATTTGCCCTAGATCGTAATCAAAGGTACCCGGCACCTTGAATTTCGCGCCGGAGCTGGAAAGGTCAACGCTTAATCCGTGGACTTGTTCACCATTTTCAAGCTCAATTAAGACTTGAGACTCGAGCCTCAGTCGATTTTCTTTCCGTTTAAGGTCGTAGCCTAGATTGATGGCTTCAGCGGCATAGGGGCTTTTGGGGTCGGTGAGCTCCCCCTCATGTTTGAGTTTTTGTTCGCTACCAATTGAGCTTATCGTCTGTTTGTTAACGATCGCTTCCCATGCACCTTCTGTGTATCCACCAAACTTTTTAGTCAGTTTGTGGTACATATTGAACGCTCTATCATCGAGCCAATGAGTCATGCCATCAAATTGATACTCGTAGCAGGGGGAGGAGACTCGCCCTCTAAGGTCAATTCGTTTGTGGCATGGCGCCATCAACCGATTCAGCTCCATTTTAACGAGAAGCTTGGCCGACGGTGTTTCGCCATCTGTGATTTGTTTCAACACAAATTCAAAATCTTCGGCGCGATAAGCGGGTATTAGGCGTTCTGCGAGAGAAAGTATTTCAGATTGCTGCATGAGTTTTGTTAAAGTGTCCCTATTTGATGGCAGTGCCATCATCGATATAACAGCACAATAATGTTTATCGGCAAGTTTACCGCAATCCTTAGCGATATATGCTATCGATACTACGACATTTTGACGCAGTATTCTTAGTGTGTTGTCGCGTCTTGGCAATAATTTTGTGGTACAAGGTGAGCGTTTGTCGCTTTGATGAACAATGAAATGCAAGCCGTTGCATTTCTTTACGTAATTTCTGTCAATGAGGTAGTAATAAATATGGCAAAAGTGAAAAGAGCTTACGTGTGTAATGATTGCGGAGCGGACTTTCCTCGTTGGCAAGGGCAGTGTAATGCGTGTGGCGCGTGGAATACAATTTCTGAAGTCAGGTTAGCCGCATCACCGCAAGTTGCTCGCAATGAACGATTGGCAGGTTATGCTGGGGGCGTGACCGATTCGGGTGTTCAAACCTTGTCCGAGATAGACCTTCAAGAAGTCCCTCGCTTTTCTAGTGGCTTTAAAGAGCTTGATCGTGTGCTTGGTGGTGGTGTTGTGCCGGGGGCGGCCATTCTTATTGGTGGTAATCCGGGGGCGGGTAAATCGACATTATTGTTACAAGCTATGTGTCGTTTGTCTTCGCAGATGCCGACGCTCTATGTCACCGGAGAAGAGTCGTTGCAACAGGTCGCTATGCGAGCATCCCGTTTAGGTCTCCCTAAAGAACATCTTAAGATGTTATCTGAAACTAATGTGGATCGCATTTGCCAAGTTGCTGAAAAAGAGCAACCTAAATTAATGGTCATTGATTCCATTCAGGTGATGCATGTTTCAGACGTCCAATCGTCACCAGGGAGCGTTGCGCAAGTGCGTGAATCGGCGACCACGCTGACTCGCTATGCCAAACAAAATAACGTAGCCATTTTTATGGTTGGACACGTGACCAAAGATGGCATATTGGCCGGGCCCAAAGTACTAGAGCACATTATTGATTGTTCAGTATTGCTTGATGGTGGAACAGACAGTCGCTTCCGAACGCTGCGCAGCCACAAAAACCGTTTTGGCGCAGTTAATGAACTGGGTGTTTTTGCTATGACGGAACAAGGCTTAAAAGAAGTCAGTAATCCTTCCGCTATTTTTCTTTCACGAGGGGAAGAGGAAACATCAGGCAGTTCAGTGATGGTGGTGTGGGAAGGCACGCGCCCGCTTCTCGTCGAAATTCAGGCTCTAGTGGATTACAGTCAATTGGCTAACCCAAGGCGTGTTTCTGTTGGTCTCGATCAAAATCGATTGTCACTTCTACTGGCGGTCTTGCACAAGCATGGCGGCCTGCAAATGGCGGATCAAGATGTCTTTGTGAATGTCGTTGGTGGTGTCAAGGTTACGGAAACGAGTGCCGATCTAGCCTTGGTAATGGCTCTGTTGTCGAGCTTCAAAGACCGCCCGCTTCCAAAAGATGTCGTGGTATTTGGTGAGGTAGGCCTTGCTGGTGAGATTCGCCCTGTCCCAAGTGGACAAGAGCGATTGATGGAAGCCTTTAAACACGGCTTTAAAAGGGCCATAGTTCCCGCCGCGAATATGCCGAAAGGTGGCATTGAAGGTATGCAAATTCATGGGGTTAAGAAGTTGTCAGAAGCGATATCTGCCTTTGATGAACTGTAATGAATCAAACCCGTGAGTTTAAAATAACAGCGTTTTTGCAATTTTTAGTAGTGGCTTTTCTGAAATTTTAGGTAGAATGTCGCCTACTAAAGCTGTGATTTCTAGAAATGACATCGAAAAATCACAAAGAGCAGCTAAAATTAACTGCAAACTTATGAAGGGTACTCTCGAGCATGAGGCATAGTGGGGCAGGCTTTCATCTTAATTTAGATGAAGTTGCGTCATAGTCGACGCTTATGGGTATAACTTTTTTTAATGCAAGTGCACGCAATGGTATCCGTCTTAGCAGATTGTGATATACTCTGCGCGCATTTTATATCCTATTAACAGAGTAAAACGATGACTGATTTATCAAAATACAGAAATATTGGTATTTTCGCGCACGTTGATGCGGGTAAAACCACTACAACTGAGCGTATCCTTAAACTTACTGGCCAGATTCACAAAACTGGTGAAGTTCATGATGGTGAATCAACTACCGACTTCATGGAACAGGAAGCTGAGCGCGGAATTACTATCCAGTCAGCGGCAGTTAGCTGTTTTTGGAACGATCACCGTTTAAACGTTATCGATACTCCTGGACACGTTGACTTTACAGTTGAAGTATATCGTTCACTTAAAGTACTTGATGGCGGTATCGGTGTATTCTGTGGTTCTGGTGGTGTTGAGCCTCAATCAGAAACTAACTGGCGTTACGCGAACGAATCAGAAGTATCTCGTCTGATCTTCGTTAACAAACTAGACCGTATGGGTGCAGATTTCTTTAACGTTGTTGACCAAGTTAAAAACGTTCTAGGCGCAAACCCACTAGTTATGGTTCTACCAATCGGCCGCGAAGATGAATTCGTGGGTGTTGTAGACCTTCTAAGCCGTAAAGCATACGTTTGGGATGACACAGGTCTTCCTGAAAACTACGAGCTTCTAGATGTTCCTGCGGACATGGTTGACGAAGTTGAACAGTACCGTGAAGAGCTAATCGAAACGGCTGTTGAGCAAGACGACGACCTAATGGAAGCTTACATGGAAGGTGAAGAGCCTTCTATCGAAGACATCAAGCGTTGTATCCGTAAAGGTACTCGTGACCTAGCATTCTTCCCAACATACTGTGGTTCTGCGTTTAAAAACAAGGGTGTTCAAATCATCCTTGATGCAGTTGTTGATTACCTTCCAGCACCAACAGAAGTTGATCCTCAGCCTCTAATGGATGACGCAGGTGAAGAGAATGGCGAGCACGCGATTGTTTCTGCTGACGAAACATTTAAAGCGTTAGCATTCAAAATTATGGATGACCGTTTCGGTGCCCTAACTTTCGTTCGTATTTACTCTGGTAAATTGAACAAAGGTGACACTATTCTTAACGCTTACACTGGTAAAACAGAGCGTGTTGGCCGTATGGTTGAGATGCAAGCTGATGACCGTAACGAGCTAACTAGCGCACAAGCTGGTGACATCATTGCGATCGTAGGTATGAAGAACGTGCAAACTGGTCACACTCTATGTGATCCTAAGCACCCAGTAACACTTGAGCCAATGGTATTCCCAACTCCAGTAATCTCTATCGCTGTATCTCCAAAAGATAAAGGCGGTTCTGAGAAAATGGGTATCGCGATCGGTAAAATGGTTGCTGAAGATCCATCTTTCCAAGTTGAAACTGACGAAGAAACTGGCGAAACCATCCTTAAAGGTATGGGTGAGCTTCACCTAGACATTAAAGTTGATATCCTTAAGCGTACTTACGGTGTTGACCTTACAGTTGGTGCTCCTCAAGTTGCTTACCGTGAAACTATCACGAAAGAAATTGAAGATAGCTACACGCATAAGAAACAGTCTGGTGGTTCTGGTCAATTCGGTAAGATTGATTACCGTATCAAGCCTGGCGAACCTGGTTCTGGCTTCACGTTCTCTTCAAAAGTTGTTGGCGGTAACGTACCAAAAGAATTCTGGCCTGCAGTTGAGAAAGGCTTCGGCGGCATGATGGAGAACGGTGTTCTTGCTGGTTTCCCTACACTAGACGTTGAAGTTGAACTATTCGATGGTGGCTTCCACGCAGTCGATTCATCTGCAATCGCATTTGAAATCGCAGCGAAAGGTGCATTCCGTCAATCTATGCCTAAAGCTGGTGCACAACTTCTTGAGCCAATCATGAACGTTGACGTATTTACTCCAGACGATCACGTTGGTGATGTTATCGGTGACCTTAACCGTCGTCGTGGCATGATCAAAGATCAACAAGCTGGCGTAACTGGTGTTCGTATTAAAGCTGACGTACCTCTTTCTGAGATGTTCGGCTACATCGGTCACCTACGTACAATTACTTCTGGTCGTGGCCAATTCTCTATGGAATTCGCACAGTACGCTCCGTGTCCAATGAACGTTGCTGAAGAAGTTATTGCTAAAGTTAAAGAAGAGAAAGCGAACAAGTAATTGTTTGATTAATCTTTAAAAAAACCCGCCTTTTGGCGGGTTTTTTATTGGCTGTTCCAAACCTCTTATTGATTGTTCCAAACTAATGTGTAATCCGTTTCTATTATCTCAAGATCATCAAGTGGAAGAGACTGAAACTCGGCAACTTGCTGTTTGAGCCAGCGAGAAAACAACACTATTTTATCTCGATTAAAGTAGTTTTCTGGGGCGCATAAGAAATAGGAAAATCGTGGCCTTAAAGCTTGGTGGCCTATTCTTACAAGTGTCCCTTCCTGAAGGTAACGACATGCCAGACTGTGCTTAATCAACGCAACACCTTGTACCGCTAGCGCCCCCTCCAAGACAAAATGAGAACCGTTGTATTGAAGGGTTGGCTTACCCAGCTTTCCACCGACGCGATTCAACCATAAACTCCAATCCATATCTGGCCATGTATCTTCAATTAGATCAGCTTGAGATAAATCGTCTACGCCATAAATACCATGTTTTTCTTGATAGAGAGGATGACAAACGGGATAAATAATGTCGTCCATTAAATGTTCGCTCTTGATACTTGGGTATTGCCCTTCGCCATAGCGAATGCTGATATCGACAGAAGAATCTTGAAACGTCACGAGCCGATTTGTTGGTTCTAATAAGATAGCGATGTCTGGATGAGACTCACGAAACGCCTGTAGGCGAGGAACAAGCCAATGCTGGGCAAAGGAAGGAAGCGTTGAAATGGATAACCGAGTGGGGTGAGGATCTTGATTAATAAGGTGTATTCCTTGCTGAAGGTGCTTAATTCCTTTCTGAGTATGTTCAAAAAGTAACGTCCCTTCAGTTGTTAATCTAACCTTCCTATGTTCGCGATGAAACAGAGTAGCGCCCAAGGTTTCTTCGAGTAAACGTATTTGTTGACTGACGGCCGCAGGCGACACAAACAATGACTGTGCTGCGGCTTTAAAGCTACCTTTTTCTACCGCCATATAGAAATAGTACAACCCTTGCATGGGAGGGAGTCGATCTTTCACGTAAGTTTTCCTTAACTCAATGTCAGTTTTGATCGTTTGTCACACGATAAGAATTGCACGAAACTTAATCAAAAGCGAGGAGGGGAAGACAATGAGTAGCTTGAATATAACGAATTGCCAAGATGCAGCAGACAATGCTCACACTGGTCGACACGATATGATGGTCAGAAAGGTGAGTTGGAGTAAGCAATTCTTATTCATATTAAAGAAATGGCAACGCAACTATGCAACGAGAAAATCACTTGATGGTATGACTGATCATGCATTAAGGGATATCGGTCTAACTCGAAACGATGTTGATTCAGAGTATCGAAAATGGTTTTGGCAGTAGGGATATATAATGAACCTAGGAGCCGATGATGTGGGTGTAGTGTGGTTAGCAACAATAGAAAAGAGACGCGATGAGCGTCTCTTTTTATACGTTAGGCGTACATAGCGAAGAAAATTGTGGGTGTTATTCTTCCCAAACCACAAGTTTTCCTTTTGGCCAGTTATGACCCATTTCATGATACTTCTGTTCGAGAAGGTGTCGCTTAATCTTCAACGTTGGCGTGAGTATGCCGTTCTCGATACTCCAAGGGTCTTTAATCATAAGTACGCCCTTGATTTGTTCATGAGACTCTAATTCTTGATTCATACGTTTAACGACCCGTGTCGCAGTGCGTTCATAACGATCTTTATCAAAATTAGGGAAGTCATGTGGCACAACCAATAAAATTGGACCAGGTAGCCCTAAGCCGATCAAACACATCATTTCAACTCGGCTGTATTCGAACAGTTTTTTCTCTATTGGCACTGGCGCAACAAACTTACCTTTTGCTGTCTTAAAGTTATCTTTCTTACGCCCTTGAATGGTTAGATAGCCGTCGGAGTCAATCGCACCCACGTCTCCGGTATGCAACCAACCGTCACTATCAAAACATTCCTGAGTCGCAATGTCGTTTTTATAGTACCCAAAAAATAACCCTTTACTTCGAACCATGATCTCTTCGTCGGCAGCAATTTTGAGTTCGATACCAGGACCTGCGTTACCCACAGTACCAATTTTATCTGCCTTGAACGGATGATTGATGGTGCTATAGGCAAAGGTTTCTGTCATGCCCCATGCTTCGGTGATGTGCAAGCCAACCTTGTGATACCACTCTAGTAATGCGGGTGACACTGGGGCAGAACCACACCCCAATACACGGGCTTGATCAAGCCCTAGCCCATCAATTAATTTTTTCTTAATCAGAGAATTAACGAAGGGGATCTTCAGTAAAAGATTGAGTTTCTTTTGCGGCAATTTATCTTGAATACGTTGTTGGAATAAGGTCCACAAACGAGGAACTGAGATAAAGAGCGTAGGGCGATGCATTTTGACATCTTCAATAAAGGTATCAAGAGATTCCGGGAAAGCGGTTTGTACGCCACCTTGAATCGAGGAACCAAAGATGTAGACCCGCTCGGTAATATGAGCGAGAGGTAGATAGGAAAACAAGCGGTCGTTGGCTTCGATACCAATATGATCGATGAGCATCTGTACCGACCAACTGAATGCCCCATAAGTCAGCATGGCGCCTTTGGGTAATCCGGATGTACCCGAGGTATACACTAAAGACATCAGCTTATCGTCGTGGTGAACAGGGCGATCTTCGCTCGGTTCATGTTGGGCAATGAGATCGACAAAGGTATGCTGGCATGGCGGCGCAGTATCATACGGCAAGGCAATGCTGACCACATCAGGCAGATTAGCGATAACTTGAGCAGTGGCGGCTGAATCGTCAAGCTTACCAACAAGGAGCGCTTTACTTTCACTGTGCGTAATACAGTATTCAATGGTATCAGCACCGGCAGTGGGAAATACTGGAACACTAATGTAGTCACCCAACATAAGGGCAAGATCACAGATGAACCATTCGGCGCAGTTTTTCGAAATTAGAGCGACCTTATCGCCGGGTTGAATACCGAGTGCTCTAAGCGACGATACGAGTCGTAGCGCTTTGTCAGCGACCTCAGCATAGGTAAACTCAACAAATTCGCGATTGATAATCTGTTTTAGATAGATCTCATCGGGTCTTTCATTCGCCCATTTAAGGATCATTTCATTAGGCGGCGGTAGTGTGCAACTGGAGAGCGTGCTTTCGTTAGGCAGTATCATTCTTGAACTCCGTTTTCGTGTAGAACGATAATTTATAGTTATTTTGTTGTTAAGTTAATGTTAACAAATATAATATTAGCCTTATGATGTTTTTACTGCAAGCTGGGAGTGATGATATTTCGTGGTCTTAAGCACATAAATGGAGTAAATACTCAAAATATGTGCTTGTAAAATGCCGGCTGAACAGGACGAATTAGCTATCGTAGAGGCTCGTGGTTAACATAATGTCCCTAACCTTACTCTGATTACAACGAAGAGAGTGGACACAATTACCATCAAGCTGCCCTTGGGCTACCATTTTTTCGAGTTCAAGTAATGCATGGATGAGTGACCAAGATTCGCTGTAGTGGCGGCAACTAGTGAGCGCATCGAAAATATTGGCGATGGTAACGATTCGCGCTGCGACAGGGACCTGCTCGTGTTTTAAACCGAATGGGTATCCAGATCCATCTAGATACTCATGGTGGTAGCGAATGATATCTTTAAGCAGGGTCGTGCAAGCGTATTTTCGTTCGCTTATTTGGTTAGCGAGTTGGCTGATTAAGTTAACGCCTTGCTGAACTCGGCCTGCAATCAGTGTGGAGTTATCCCAGTCTTGTAACCATAATGAGCATTGCTTTGAACTCAACGTCGAATACTTACCAATATCATGCAAGGATGCAAAGCGGGTAATATGGTCGATGTTTTCATCATCGAGTTGGTATAAAGCCGCAACATGATTAGCAATTATTCTGGAATATTGACCAACTCGATACGCATGCTCAATGTTGTCTTTTTTACCCGATAATGATGTGGTGCGAACGGAGTGCCCCAGAGCTTCTGTTGCTTCGATTAACGTACTTTGTTCGCACACGAGATCTCTGATCGGTTGCGTACGCATGATCAGTTCGTCTGTGGTTAGGCTATCGAAAAAGCCGCTTTGATTGGCGTCTAGAAACAGCATACCCGTGAATTGGTTGCCATCCATGATTGGCATTGTTAGAGATGCCAAGTGGTTTTGTTCCAGTAGCCAGCTTGAATGAGGGGAAGTCGGTTCCACACTATTGCTAATGTCATTGATTACGCGATGTGTTTGTTTGTAAGCGAGTTGGCCAAGCTTTGTCGATACAGAGATAGGCGCACGATACCGAACTAATGGCTGACCTTCGTTTGTACTGTGGGCAAAGGTATGCAGCTGTGAATGTGTGGAGTCAAATAGGGCTATCGACATGCGACTTAGTGCAGGGACATCATGGCGTAACGTATGATGAATCGTCTCTAATTCGTGGTTGATAGAGTAGATGTGATGACGAGCGTTTTGATTATGAGCTCCATATTCCATTCTCATACTGATCTCCTAAACGTGTGTTACTTCTATGGCGTGACCTTATGTAATGACTAGCGTTAATGAATACGGCGTAAAAGTAATGTGGTGAACTGTTGAGGGATAAGCTTAAGATATTGATGGAAAGGCAACAATGCTGGCAAGCCTACCCCTAATTCAGTGTAAGACTTGCCGTATAGTATGACGAGTTAAATTGGTTAAAATCAGAGCAATTATTGATTTAAATTAAGTTTATCATCATTGGGCTTATAACACCGGCAACAGCAAAAAAGGCCACCATCCACACGATCGGGAGCTTAAATTGCTTCATTAATAACGCGCCAACCATGATCCAAGCAAGATCGATGGGTGCCATTACTGCGCTGGTAAATACTGGCTGATAGAGCGCGGCAAGCAGCAGTCCAACGACTGAGGCATTCACGCCATTAAGTGCACCTGAAATAGCCGGTATTGTAGCCAAGTGCTGCCAGTTTTTGAGTACCCCAATCAATAATAGGAAACCAGGAATAAATACACCTAATGTTGCAACGATAGCTCCCCAAATGGGTGCACTTGGCATGAGTTCGTAGCCGATAAAGGTGGCAAAAGTAAACATAGGGCCAGGAACGGCTTGGGCGGCCGCATAACCGGTCAGGAAGGTATCTTGAGTGATCTGGTCGCCAACAATATTTTGCAATAAAGGAAGGACAACATGACCGCCACCAAAGACTAGGCTACCTGCTTGATAAAATTCAGAGAAGAGTTGCAACGATGGTGATACCCAGGAAAGCAACGGTAATCCAATTAATAAAACAACAAATAGAATGATTGGAGTATAAGAGAGTTTGAGCTTGGCATTGGACGAGCGCAAATCAGGGGCGGCTAAGTAATAAATGCCCACCGCTGCGGCGGCAATCAATACAATAATTTGTGTCGCAATACTTTGAAATAGTAACAATGCGACGGCAGTAATGATGCAAATGGTAACGGTGAGTTTTTGTTGGCAGAAATTCTTATACATCCCCCATGTTGCATCTGCCACAACAACAACGGCGAGAAGCTTTAAACCATGGACGATATTTTGGAAATAACTCGACTCGGTTAGCTGACTGCTGAGTAGCGCCAGCGCGAGCATGAGAATGACAGAAGGCAAAGTAAAGCCAAGAAAGGCCATCATCCCGCCCCCTAAACCCGCTCGCTGATAACCAACGGCAAAGCCCACCTGACTCGATCCCGGCCCTGGGAGGAACTGACTAAGGGCGACCAATTGAGCGTATTCCTCGTCAGACAACCACTGCAGTTTTTCGACAAATGTTTGCCTAAAATATCCGATATGGGCGGCAGGGCCGCCAAAACTTACCCAGCCGAGGGCAAAGAATAATTTAAATATGGCAAAAAAGGAGGTATTTGGGGCTGAGTCTTTGGTTAATGTGCTCACAAGGTAGCCTTTAGCTAAGGTTTTCAATTAATGCAAATAATACGGACTGCAGTATAATGACTCAAATTAATAGATTGGATAGTAACTATGATTAAAACAGGATTAGATGTGGTGGATTGGAAGCGTGTCGACCTTAATCTGCTTGTGGCATTTTATCATCTTTACCAAACACAGAGTGTATCCGATGCTGCGGCCAAAAGTTATGTTAGTCAGTCTGCGATGAGCCACAGTCTCTCAAAGTTACGCGTGTTGTGCCACGACACGTTATTTGAAAGAAAAGGCCATAAAATGGTACCGACGGAGCGGGCCAGCGAATTATTTCCTACCGTTCAACAAATACTGAACCTGTTTGAATTTAAGGTCTTACCCAAGCAGGAGTTCCTACCAAAAGAGTATGACGGTGTTTGTAAGATTGGTTTGACTGATTATGCCGAGTTTATTTTTGCGCCTATTATTTACGATGCCGTGATGTCCCAAGCCCCAAAGGCAAAGCTTCGATTCATTAACGTAAACCGGGATAACTATACTCAGATATATGAACAAGAAAATCTAGACATTATGATCGGTAGCATTACCGACTTAGATAGCTCGTTTTCTTCGCAAATCTTATACACCGAACAACATGTTTGTATTTATGATGCCTCGGTTTGTGACGTTACGACCCTCGATATCGCCACTTTTGTGTCAAAGCCACATTGTCTCGTCAGTCCTAATGGACAATTTCACTCACCTGTTGATAAATACCTCGATGCGATTGGAGAGGAGCGTATCGTCAATGCTATCTCAAGAAATTTCTTGACGATTGGGCGCCTGGTCCATGGCCGAGAAATGTTTGCTATTGTGCCTAAAAAGATGGCCGAAATAAGTCTTATGCAGGCGACTTTAACGGCCGTTCCCCCACCAGTACCTGTCGCCGATTTTGATATCACACTGATATGGAAAGCGCACCTACACATGAATCATAAAGTTTCTTGGTTAAGAGATGCTTTGTATGAGTCGATTGTTGAACAGTTATCGTAACGTCACTTCGAGCATTTTTACTCAATGGAATGGCGTGAGTATTTTCTGTAGTAAGTAGTAAGTAGTAAGTAGTAAGTAGTGTAATCATTACCACCCCCCTATGAAGAGATAAAACCCAAGCGTAGCCTCTGTTATTTGTAGAAGCCATAATTAGAGTGTTGATATTGGTAGGGTGAATTTAGTGACCGATTCCACATCGTAGAAATTTTGTCAGTGCACGTACGTCAAATTTATTAATTTATCGGTTTTTTTGTAAAAAATAGATGTTAGATTCTTTATGTAAACGTTTCCAATGTGAAATGAACTCCCTACATAAAGAGAATAATAATTATGAAGAAGCATTTAATTAAAGGATTGGTCGCTACCGCTGTTGGCGTTGCTTGCTTAGGTCAAACGGCGTTTGCCAAAGATCTAACCGTGTGGGCGTGGGATCCCAATTTTAACGTTGCCATCATGAAAGAAGCCGCGGAGAAGTACGAGGCAAAGCACCCAGACGTGAATGTTAAAGTGGTCGATTTTGCTAAGGCCGATATTGAACAAAAGCTACACACCATGCTGGCTTCAGGCGTGACATCGGCATTACCTGACGTGGTGTTGATCGAAGACTATAACGCACAAAAATACCTGCAATCCTATCCAGGTTCATTTGCTCCCATGACTGATGCTATCGATTATAGCCAGTTTGCCCCTTATAAAGTGAGCGTAATGACACTCAATGACGAGGTGTATGGTTTACCGTTCGATACTGGTGTGACGGGTCTATATTACCGTACTGATATCATTGAAAAAGCAGGTTTTACTGCGAAAGATCTTGAGAATATTACTTGGGAACGTTTCATTGAAATTGGTCAACAAGTTAAAGAGAAAACCGGTATCGCGATGCTGGGTAATAACCCGTCTGATCTAGGTTTGTTACGTGTGATGATTCAAGGTGCTGGAAGCTGGTATTTTAATCAAGATGGCAGCCTGAATATCAAAGATAACCAAGCATTGATTGAAGGCATCAAAATTTTCCGCGATTTCCATGTTAAGGATATTGCTCGTCCAACGATAGGTTGGTCTGAGTGGGTAGGAGCGGTAAATAGTGGTGCGGTTGCCTCTATTACTTCAGGTGTTTGGATTACCGCATCGGTTCAAGCGGGTGAAGGACAAGAAGGTAAATGGGCAGTCGCGCCAACGCCACGATTGGATATTGAAGGCGCGGTGAACAGCTCTAACCTTGGGGGATCAAGCTGGTATGTCTTAAATGCATCGCAAGAGAAGGCGGCTGCTATTGATTTTCTTAACGCGACATTTGGGACAGATAAAGAGTTTTATAATCAGATCTTGAAACAACAAGGTGCGGTAGGCTCTTACTTACCCGCTGGTAATACAGAAGCGTATCAACATGAAGATGGTTACTTCAATGGTCAGAAAATATACGCAGACTTCAATAAATGGGCTGCTGAAATCCCATCAGTCAACTACGGTATGTTTACCTATGAAGTGGATGCAGCAATTGCAGCGCAAATGCCATCTATCATGCAAGGCGCACCCGTTGAGAAAGTGCTAGAGAGCGTAGAGCAACAACTAAAATATCAGATCCAATAACCGCTTTTCTTTTGCCCCCATTTCTGCTGCGAGTCAGGGTGGGGGCCTTTTCTTCTTTTATTGGTGAGAGTATGAGTGAATTAACTAAGACGGTTAAAACCACTAAAAAAAATAATAAAAATAGCTTTCAAAGATTCTATGATATAAACGGCTGGGGATTTGTATTACCTGCAGTAATATTGGTTTCTTTGTTTATGATTTACCCAATCATAAGTTCGTTATGGATATCACTGCATTCTGGCCGCGGTATTGTTACGCAATTTGTAGGTTTTGGAAATATTGTTCGTCTATTTAATGATCCGGTTTTTCTTAAGGCATTATCGAACACTTTCATATTTTTAATTATCCAAGTTCCAGTGATGATATTACTTTCGTTGGCTTTATCATCGTGCTTAAATGCCCCAAACCTTAAATTTAGAAGTTTATTTAGGTTGGCCATATTTTTGCCATGTGTGACCTCACTCGTGGCGTATTCCATTTTGTTCAAAAGCATGTTTTCTTACGAAGGCATTGTAAACTCCTTCCTACTTTGGACGGGGTTGGTTGATGGTCCAATCCCATGGATGGCGGATCCTTTCTGGGCCAAGGTGACGATCATTATTGCAATCACGTGGCGCTGGACTGGCTACAACATGATCTTCTTCTTGTCTGCAATGCAAAATATCGATAAATCTATTTATGAAGCCGCTCGCATTGAAGGGGTTAGCCCAATTAAGCAGTTTTTCTTTATTACGGTACCACTTTTAAAACCTGTTATTTTATTTACAACCGTCATGTCAACAATAGGGACATTACAGCTCTTTGATGAAGTGGTAAATATAACGGCTGGTGGGCCAGCTAATGAAACGTTAACGTTGTCGATGTATATTTATGATCTGTCCTTCAAATTTGTTCCTAACTTTGGCTATGCGGCGACAGTATCTTACGTCATTGTATTTTTTGCTGCGATTCTAGCGATGCTACAATTTAGAATTGCGAGGGACAAATAATGAATAATAAAAATAAAGCCTTACGTTGGCTAATGTATCTATTTTTGTCATTATTCTCTTTAGTGTCATTGTTTCCATTTTATTGGATGGTTGTATCAAGCACCAATACCGCGACTCAAGTCAACACGGGTAAGTTTACGTTTGGTGATCAGCTATTCGTCAACCTAATGAAGCTGAATGAGCAGGTGGATCTCTGGCAGATTTTTTACAACACGTCAAAAATCGCCATTATTAGCACCTTGTTTACGTTGTTGCTGTCCTCCATGGCTGGTTATGGGTTTGAGATCTATAAAAGCAAGATCCGCGATCGCGTTTATAGTGCGATGCTCTTAACGATGATGATTCCCTTTGCCGCAGTCATGATTCCGCTCTTTACCCTAATGGCAAAAGCCGGACTTTTAGACACGCACTTGGCGGTGATGCTGCCGACCATTGCTTCTGTTTTTATTGTGTTTTACTTCCGTCAGTGCACCAAAGCCTTTCCGTCTGAACTCATTGATGCAGCGCGAGTGGATGGCGTGAAAGATTGGAAGATTTACCTCTTTGTTTACATGCCGGTAATGAAAACAACGTATGCAGCCGCATTCATTATTGTCTTTATGACGTCTTGGAACGCCTTTTTATGGCCGTTGATTGTTTTACAGTCAGCCGAGTTGAAAACGATCAACCTTGTATTGTCGTCGCTTTCTTCCGCTTACTTTCCTGATTTTGGCATCATCATGGTAGGGACCGTTGTGGCAACGATACCCACCCTAGCCGTATTCCTTTTAATGCAGAAACAATTTGTGGCCGGCATGACTGGCTCTGTGAAATAGCGAGAATTTACCATGAGAACTTTTAGTGAAATTTTGTCCGCGCGTGAGTGGGAAAATCAGCATGTCACACATCATAATGTTCTTGATGCCCATGCGCCTTTACATGCGTTTCACAGTGAGCTGGCAGCACGAGAAAATCAATCATCAACAAATCGTCGTTCCCTCAATGGGGAATGGAAGTTTCAGTTGTTCTCGCAGCCTGAATTAGTCCAAGAAGACGTCATTACTCGTGGTTTTGATGACAGTCAATGGTCGCCGATTACCGTACCAAGCAACTGGCAGTTGCAAGGCTTTGATAAACCGATTTATACCAATGTTAAGTACCCGTTCGCCGATACGCCGCCGTTTGTCCCACAAGATAACCCAACCGGTGTGTACCGCGTCGTATTTGATATGGACGTTTTAGACAATGCTAAGCGTCATACCGTTACATTCGATGGTGTGAATTCAGCGTTTCATTTATGGGTGAATGACACTTGGGTTGGGTATTCGCAAGACAGTCGTTTAGCGGCTGAATTTGACCTTTCTGACGTGCTGCAACAAGGTGAAAACCAGCTCACCGTGATGGTCCTTCGTTGGTCGGATGGTTCGTATTTAGAAGATCAAGACATGTGGTGGTTGAGCGGCATTTTCCGCAATGTGACCCTATGCTGTAAGCCTAACATGGCGATTTCTGATGTAGAGGTTAACACCGAGCTTGATGCCTGTTATCGAGACGCGAAACTGAACGTGTCGACCAAACTTAGTATGACCTCTAAGCTAGAACAAGCGTCAGCCATCATCGAAATCGAGTTATTTGATGCTGAAGGACAGAGTGTCTTTGGTAAACAAGCATCGAGTTTTGGTCAACGTATTATTGATGAAAAAGGCCCTTGGCAAGAGGTAGCAGAACATAGTGTTGCTATCGACAATCCTAAAAAGTGGAGTGCTGAAGCGCCTAACCTATATCGATTGGTTGTATCACTCAAAGATGAGTCTGGTCAATTACTTGACTGCGAGGCCTACAATGTTGGCTTTCGTTGCGTAGAGATCACGGCAGGCCAATTGAAAGTGAACGGAAAAGCGATTCTAGTGCGAGGCGTGAATCGACATGAACACCACCCAGAAACGGGTCATACCCTGACTCGTGAAGGGATGATTGAAGATATTAAACTGCTCAAACAGCACAACTTCAATGCGGTGCGTACTGCCCATTACCCTAATGATCCTCTTTGGTATGAGCTTTGCGATGAGTTTGGTCTTTACCTCGTCGATGAGGCTAATATTGAAACACATGGTCAATTTCCTATGTGCCGATTGTCGAACGATGCAACATGGATGAATGCCTACCTGCGTCGTATGACCCGCCTAGTGGAGCGCGATAAAAACCACCCCTCCATCATTATTTGGTCCCTAGGTAATGAATCGGGCATTGGTAACAATCACCATGCCATGTATCAGTGGACTAAGCAGCGCGATCCTTCTCGCCCAGTGCAGTATGAAGGCGGAGGATCGGACACTGCAGCGACAGATATTATCGTCCCGATGTACGCAAGAGTAGACAGCGACCAACGTCATCCAGTTGACCCAAGTGTGACCCCTAAACTGGGGATTAAAAAATGGTTAGGAATGCCAGGTGAGAAGCGACCACTTATTTTATGTGAATATGCGCATGCGATGGGGAATAGCCTCGGCAGTTTTGATAAATATTGGCAGGCGTTCCGCGAACACCCACGTTTGCAAGGCGGGTTCATTTGGGACTGGGTCGATCAAGGGCTGACTAAAACCGATGAGACTGGCAAAAAATATTGGGCCTATGGCGGCGATTTTGGTGACGAAATTAATGATCGCCAATTTTGCATCAACGGCTTAATCTTCCCTGATAGAACGGTACATCCAACACTTTTTGAGGCTAAAAAAGCTCAGCAGTTCCATAGTGTATCTTTGCTAACGACCTCACCATTGTGCATCCGAATTGAGAGTGAGTACCTATTTACCACGACACAAGATGAAATTCTGCGTTGGACGATTACTGAGAATGGTCATGCGGTTACACAGGGTGAAAACAGCATCGACATAGAGGCGCTGGGCCACATGGACATGCAGCTTGCGCCGAGTCTCCCTGAGGCTAAACCCGGGTGCGAGTATCACCTAAATATTGAGATTGTTAAGCCTCACGCGACGGCTTGGTCAGACTCAAACCATATCGTGTCTTGCGAGCAAATCATTCTGCCGAGCTGCTTTGGTTTACAAGCGAACACGCGCAATGAGTCGGGCGTACCAGAAGCGCTGGTTAAAGGCGATAGCTTGACGTTGCATGCCAATGAACAGTCGATCGAATTTGATATGAAGACGGGAGAGTTGACGTCTTGGATAGTGGCAGGCGATGAGAAGTTACAACAAGCGCTGCGAGATAACTTTTATCGCGCGCCGCTTGATAATGATATTGGTACTAGTGAAGCCGATCGCATTGATCCCAATACATGGATGGCAAGCTGGGATGCGGCGGGTTTGTCGAAACTGCACTCTCAATGTATTGGCTTTGAGCACTTTGCTCGTCAGCAGCATTACCAAGTCGAAGCTCGTCGAGCCTATACCTTTGAAGGAACATTAGTCTTTGAGACGGTATGGACGATGTCTATTTATCAAGATGGTGAAGTTCAGATTGATGTCCTTGTCAATGCAGCCCAAGGGTTGCCTTCACTTCCTAGAGTCGGGATGGAGTTAGCGCTTGCTAACACGAGTGAGTCGGTAAGTTGGTATGGACGAGGACCGTTTGAAAACTACCCAGATCGAAAACTGGCCGCTCACATAGGGCGCTACCACGTCTCGGTCGACGACATGCATACTCCTTATATCTTTCCGACAGATTGTGGATTACGCAGTGATGTAAAAGAGAGCCAAATCGGCGCACTTCAGGTTCGAGGTGACCATCAGCTATCAGTCAGTCGCTATACCACGGACAATCTAAAAATGGCAAAGCATACCAATGAGCTGGTGGATAGTGGTTGCCTATTTGTGCGCCTTGATGGTTTCCATATGGGCGTCGGTGGCGATGATTCATGGACGCCAAGTGTCCATGACGAGTTCAAACTACTGGCTAGGCAATACCGTTACCAGTTCGTGCTGACAATGGCAGACATATAGAAGCGTAACTTTCATTGAGCGAATCGTGAGCGATAGGCGAATACAAGCCACAACGCTCACGCGCTAACCCGTATTTTTTGCCTTGTAACGACAAGGTGAGTGACAGAATTTTTAAAGGATAAAGCATGGCGGATATTAAGCTTTCCAATGTGGTCAAAAGTTATGGCGACACTACGGTGATTCATGGTGTAGACCTTGATATTAAAAAAGGTGAATTTGTTGTTTTTGTTGGCCCGTCTGGTTGCGGAAAATCAACACTGCTTAGGCTCATTGCGGGGCTAGAAGAAATCACTGACGGTGTGATGGAAATTGACAACCAAGTAGTGAACCATGTCGATCCCGCTGAGCGTGGGATCGCGATGGTGTTTCAATCTTATGCTCTCTACCCACACCTAACCGTGGAAGAGAATATGGGGTTTGGCATGAAGATGAATGGCTTTCCAAAAGCAGAAATCAAACAACGCGTTGATCGCGCCGCGAAAGCGCTACAACTTGATCATCTTATGGATAGAAAGCCGAAAGATATGTCTGGTGGGCAGCGTCAACGAGTTGCGATTGGACGTGCCATTGTACGTAACCCGAAAGTCTTCTTGTTTGATGAGCCACTGTCTAACTTGGATGCTGAGCTTCGTGTTGATATGCGCCTACAAATAGCAAGCCTGCATCGTGAGCTGGATACGACGATGGTGTATGTGACACATGACCAAGTGGAAGCGATGACGTTAGCCGATAAAATCGTTGTATTGCGTGACGGTAAAGTCGAGCAAGTGGGATCGCCATTGGAGTTATATAATCATCCTGCCAATGAGTTCGTTGCTGGATTTATTGGTTCTCCAAAGATGAACATGTTACCTGCCTTAGTCACTGCCGCCGATGAAGGCAACGTGACGATATCATTACCTGATGGGCAATCTGTGAGTATGAAAGCCGACAGTCGAGCGGTATCGGAAGGGGATAAAGTCAGCTTTGGCTTGAGGCCCGAACATATTGCGGTTGATGGCAGCGGTGAGGCGACACTTCACTTCACTACTCATGCGGTCGAGCGCCTAGGAAATAGTACCTACCTGTTTGGGATGGCGGCAGGGTTTGATAACTATCGTGTTCACATATCGGGTGATATAGAAGTCGCGAGACAAGATGAACTGACTCTGAGCTTCAACCTAAGTGACTGCCATCTTTTCTTTGATTCACTGTGTATTTCTAATGGCTAGACGCACCAGTGAGGCAAGTGCACGAGTTATATGGAGCCACCGAAACTGAGTTAACAGCCAAAATTAAGCAACAAAGAAAGACTCGGGATAATATAGAGTCTTTCTTTGTTGTACTGATACGTTTCTTTTGTATATCGACACTTGTCATAGGACAAAATGGTTCGATCGAAAGTGTGGGTTTTTCATGCAATTTTTATCAATGTGAATACTAAGGTTTGATCATTTTCTTTGTGTATCACCAATGCCAACCTAAAACGATGACAATACAGGTTTGATCAATGTTAAAAACGTGTCTGGAAAAACTATCCTTAATCAGCAACCAAAGCATCCAATAATGCGTCATTCCTTTTAAGAAAGGAATCTAGCGGCAGCGCTCACTGAACCACAACAGTATCATATGTTAGCTTAGTTTTGCCCCAAAGCTTGTTAGTGCCAATGCTCAGCTTACTCTGAGGATGTTAATTTGGGGTTGATTTTCCTAATGTGGTCGGAATGCCTAGTCGTGAATTAGACCTATCCCAATGAACTCATAATGTTTATGCCGAACAGTTCTCTTGCCTTGACAACACTTCTTGAATTTGACTCCAGAGCCACAAAAACACTTCTGATTAGGCTTTAACTCAACATAGGCATCATTTGCCTTATCGAATTCAACTTTAAGTACATCCTTGAACCCAAGAGGTTTTAGCTTACCTTGAAGAGCGTACTGTCCAAGGTCTCTCAATACGAGCATATTTGGATGGTTGTCATCAGCACCAACAACACATCTTTTGTCTTCTGGATGTTCAACAAGTGCACAATGGTCGAATTCCTTGATGTTCTGTACGATACCAATTGCAACTTCACCATCGTATAATTCACCCTGAATATGACAGCACTCAAATGAGTCAATGTCTTCACCACAGATGTTGCAATTACAACCCTCGAAGATGATTCCAGTACTAGCAAACAACTGATACGGATAAACTGACTCAATCGCTTTTAATTGTACTTCCAAGAAGCCCACCAACGCAGAATCATGGTCACTGAACCTCTTCACATTACGAAGGTTGTCCAACGCATCTTGAAGTGAACACCACGACTTGTAGTACTGTCCATGAAGTACAAATTCCCAAAATCTCGATAGGTGATTCAAGACATGGAACTTACTGGTTTCGATAAAGATGCTGTTTCTTTTATGACGTAGGGCTTCAGCTTTGACTTTATCCAGTTGTGAGATAACAGTGCTAGACATTTCAACGGCTTTACTAAATTCAGCCTGATTGATAGTGTCTAATATCACCCGTTGATGATGTTCACTGTACCCTTGGTAATTCTCGCAATCACAACCCTTCATGCTGCTAATAACCAAATTCAATCTAGCCACCATTGAAGAATGCATTAGGGTCGAATTTCTCTACTGTCTGCGAGTAGTCATCAGCTGTACCTTTAAAGTGGAATCGCTTGGACTCTCCATTTGGCCCATTAGTAACCTCAGCACATACTTCGATAGTGTTCGTATCTGACCTCATTGAACCACGGAATTTGAAGTTCATGTATTCACGGACAAGGTTTAGATAGTTGACAAGGTCAGGTGATGTAACGAGTTGAACGAACGGTAACAGCAATGAGTGATCATTGAGTTGGTATCTTGCTTTGTTTTCGGGAGTTGAAACTGTCACATCAGGATATGATTGTCTAATCCATTTGCGGAACGTGGAAGTCTCTGATGCCAACGAGTCATTCTCTTCCATGATTTTAATGTGCATAAGTCCCCTTTAATCAACGTGTTATTTTTGCTTTTAATATAGTCATCATCGACCTTACATCCAGTAAGCCCATTTGGTCAAATGGCTACTAGATGAACCATGCCTTTGAAACAACCAACGCTTAGTATTTTCGGATTAAAGTACAATGGTTTTGGCTTGATGGCAGCGTTTCTCATACCTTTATACGGCTACGATACTTTTCCTAATCTGTCTTCACACACATAGGGTTGAAGTTCTAACTCAGAAATGTCCAAATGTGTTTCAACGTACGGGGAGTGGCTGTGTGATCACCAAGCAATTCTGTCGTATCTTGGATGGTCAGTAAAATTAGTTTTTAACTATATCGTATGAATTTTCCATATCTATACACTAACTGAAATACTGTTTAAGAAAGCATAATAGACGTTCTTGAAGCGTATAAATATAAATAATCAAGACTGACTTTTCTCATAAAAAAAACAGTCACACCAATGATGGTATTGACTGTTTTTTACATTAAAACACTGTGATGACCGAATCTATTTCGCCATTGATAGTTCTACTAACGATGGATCCTTTGGTTGGCCTGAAAGGGCAGCAAGCACCTCATGTACTTCACCGCCCGTATCTTGGTCCACACAGTAAACCGTTCCTATATTCATTGGCGACGCCCTTTCAGCCAGCGCCATTAACTCAGGAATGTACTCTTCACCTGGATGACCTTCTCTACGAATAGACAATCGTGAACGGTATCTAGCAGAAACCAATTCAGGCGAAATACTATTCCAGACTTCGGTTATGTCGACCACATCAGAGTGCTTGACATAGCTCTCTAGTAATTCTTTGGATTGAAACCCAAACCACGCATCAATTACATATACGCAGTCATCTGGGGCATTAGCAACCGTATCCCAAATAGCCTTATAAGCAGCTTTACCTAGTTCTCGGTTAAACTCTCGGTCAATGCTGCCATGTAAACCCATAAACGGCTCTTTGATGGTATCAATTGAAAGGTAAGGCCACCCGAAGTACTTTGCTATCTTCGTTGCTACGGTACTTTTCCCCGAAGCGGGGATTCCATTCACTATGATGACTTTCTTCATAATAAGGCTAGAACCTCTTCTTTTACTTTGGCCGAAGCTATCTGATCTCGTACAGATGGTTCCATTAATGCTTCAAAGATGGGCTTTAAGCCTTCTTCGATATGACTATGACCATCGACTGCGGAGAGCATGATGATGATGTTGACATCAGGGCTACCGTTTATTGAGATCGGCTCCTTCAGCGTTACTAGGCTAAAACCGAGTCTATTTGCTCCCTCTTCTGGTCTTGCGTGAGGTAGTGCAAATTTTTCATCTTCGAAGACGTAGTATGCGCCCAACTCTTTTGTACCAGTGATGATTGCATCTAGGTAACCCGGTGAGATGGTCCCATTCGTGACAAGAGGAACGGCGGCTACCTGTAACGCCTTCTCCCAATCCAACTCATCGACTTGAAGTTGTACTGCATCTGCTTCTGATAATAGTTTCTTTAGCATCCCCACCTCCGTTTAAAAATTTGTTCTAGCCATATTTCTTAATTCATTCATTCGAGTAAACACATCATTCACTCTATCTCGATACGTTGGTGCCTGAGAAAATACCGAGGCTGCCTTACTGTATTTTGCAACAAGGTCTTGCTGTACCTGTACGTTGGAAGTATCGCACTCAAGAATGGCTTCTAACTTCTTTATATCCTCATCAAGCTCTATAGCTTGCGTTTCATCGACTGGTGCTACTGGCTCTTTATGCCCAAATAGTTTCGAGAATATACCCATTTTCGACTCCTAAATATCCTGCTGGTTTCCCAGCAGGATTAATCAAACTACTATTGGAAAAGACGAATTTTCTCTGCAATCACTTGACGCACAGCACTACGTGCTGGAATGAAGAACTTGCGCACTGAATCATTCACTTTGCCACTCGCATGAGTGTCTTGGCAGTGTTTAACCCACTGAACGTTCATCTCCGTGCCAACGTTTACTTTATCCATACCATTGCATACAACAAATCTCATATCTTCATCTGACACCCCTGTACCACCATGAAGAACCAAAGGTACTTTAGTTTGTTCAGCTAGTTCTATCAGTAGGTCATGCTGAATATTGGTCTTTGCCGTGTATGAACCATGAACAGTACCAATACTGACAGCCAACATATCGACATTAGACTTCTCCACAAACTCAAGCGCATCAGATACTTTTGTGAATGCAATATCTTCATCTGCAACTTGCTTACCATCTTCTGCGCCCCCGATTGCACCGAGTTCCGCTTCTACGCTCACATTTTTAGGATGAGCGTATTCAATAATAATATTAGTATTAGTGATGTTTTCAGCCAACGGAAGGTGAGAACCGTCGTACATCACACTAGTAAAACCTTTATCGATCGCTAGTTTAATATCATCAATATTTGAGCAGTGGTCTAAATGAAGGCATGTAGGAACATCATGTTCTTTAGCTAAGGCGACAATTGACGCCACCAACAAATCATACCCAAGGTACTGAGCCGTACCTGTTGAAATTTGAATCATTAATGGTGAGTTTGTATCCATTGCCGCTTCAAAATACGCTGGTAACATCTCAATACAGTGAAGATTGAATGAACCTACAGCATTGAATCCGCGTTCTTTTGCAATGACCTCTAGTTGTTTAAAATTATGCAGCATTGTTTAGCTCCTCTTGTTCAGCACTTTCAGTTTTAAGACTTTTGTTTACATACCAAGTAATTGCCGCCGCAAAGCCTACGAAGCTTGCTACGAAGATCCAGTTACCGTTGAATGCGTGTCCCAAAAGGAGACCTGACGCGATTACGTCTGAATCACTAAACGTCACACCTACGAAACCATAAGTCTCTAGTAGAGGGATTAGAATTGCTGGTAGGAAAGTGATAAATAGGCCGTGAACTACACCGCCGATGATTGCTCCGCGACGACCACCCATAGCGTTGCCAAAAATACCAGCAGTGCCACCTGCGAAGAAGTTAGTCAGCAGACCAGGTAGTATCATTGCCAACCCAAACATAGGGAACAGCAACATACCGATCACCGAACCTACAGTTGTTGATAGGAAGCCTAGAATTACAGCGTTAGGTGCATAAGGGAATAAAACCGGACAGTCCAAAGCAGGTTTTGCATTTGGCACTAGGCGCATTGCGATACCTTGGAAGGCTGGTACTAATTCTTGTAACAATAGACGAACACCTGAGTACAGAACGAACACGCCAGCAGTAAACACGATTGCTTGCATAAACGAGTACATCAAATAATTCATGCCACCACTGTACTGAGCAATGTATTCCGGACCTGCCGCAATTGCAGGGATTAGGAACATTGGTACCATAACTACTGCCATCGACAGGTAGGTATCACTCAAGAACGCAAACGCTTTTGGAAGCTCAATTTCTTCCGTAGATTTAGAACCCTTACCAACAACCTTTGCGACAGCGGCTTGAACCATATAGCCAATCGTACAGAAGTGCCCAAGTGCAACATTGTCAGACCCAGTAATCTTGCGAACCACTGGTTGAGCAATAGCAGGCATTGCAACAGCTAAAATACCGCCGAAGATGCCTCCTGTTAATACTAGTGTTGCACCTGATAGGCCGGCTTTGTAACAAATGACCGCGCCAATGGTAGACATCCACAGTAGCGCCTGCCCTGTTAGGAAGATGTACTTCCAAGGCGTGAAGCGAGCAATGACGATATTCGTTGCGAAAATCACCATCAAGGTAAGTGCAACTTCCGTTCCCAGCGTTTGGTTCGCAATACCAGCGATAGCCGCTACATCAGTAATGTAGCCGGTCATACCAAACCCGTTTGTAAAGATGCTGTTTAGGTAAGTCAATGTCTCAACGACAATGTTTATACCTGCCATCATGACCAAGAAACCAAGCATCGTCTTAAACGTTCCTTCGATTACCTTACCGGCGGGTTTCTTTTGTAAAATAAGACCGAGCATTGCAATACACGCGATCAGTATTGAGGCCTGCCCCAATACATCTTTTACTATAAATTCAAAAAATGCATTCATAATTAATTTGATTCCATTTCAATGTTAATTAAATTATTTTCTCAAGGTGTAGAGGTACCTTGATAGGTATTTCTACCTATCTATATCTCTTATTCAGCAGTAAGAAAAAGTGTTTTTCTAGGTGTTACTTATCTAAAAACTCTGATATTGCCTGTTCCATTTCTACAGAGTCAGTGAATTTTTTGATTGTGACTACCTTCGCTGCATCTTCAACGCTAGCACCGCCTTTAATCGCATCAGAGAACGTACCAGAAGTAATAATCATGTCAGGTTTTAGAGATAGAACTTCAGATACAGTGGTATGACCTAAATTAAAATCAATACCCATTTTCTCAAGGATAGGTTTGGCTGTCATTTCCAAAGCAAAGCTAGAACCCAAACCACAACCGCATACGCACATTATATTCATCGTCATTTACTTATTCCTTCCGTTCACTAATTTGGTTTATTGTTTATTGTTTATTGTTTATTGTTTATTGTTTATTGTTTATTGTTTATTGTTTATTGTTTAATTACCAAACCATGCCCAATTGCTGAGCTAATTTGAAATAATGCCCATCTTTATCAACCGTACGACTCTCGACCCCGCCTAAATCTAGTGGTATCGGGTTATTCGATGAATTGATGATAATCACCTTATTCGCCATACCACTTTGAATGCATCGAACCACTTCTGTAGCTGCTATCGTACCTTGATAAATTTCTTCAGTTGTTGGCTCACCGCTTCGCAAACCGAAACCCAACGTGGTTTTACGCATACGAATGCCTACCTTGGGTTCTAGGTCTTGACTCAGAGTATCAATCGCACCTTGGAAGCCAGGTGAATACTCCTTTGTGTAACTCTCAGCGCAAAGAATTACGACACTATTCTGCACCGACAGTTTCTCTTGAATTTTTACCGCTAGCTCATCTACTGGAATTTGATGCTCCGGTATTAAAGCGATATCCGCATTAGACTTAATTGCAGACTGTAAGGTTAACTCGCCAGAGTAAGCACCCAAAACCTCGACTAGAAACACTCGATTTGTTAAGGCTCTACCTGTATTCCGCAGCTTGGACACTTCTCTCATAACCTGCTCACACGCAGTAGAGAAGCCGATGGTATGAGCTGAGCCAGCTATATCATTATCAACAGTCATCCCAACGCCAAAGCAGTTGACGCCATACTCACTCAATGTATTCATAAAACGCATTGAACCGTCGCCTCCCGCGCAGATCAAAGCATCTACTTTGCTCTTATGCAGATGAGCTGCAATGGTGGCGTACTCTTCAGGATTGAGATGGCGCGAGGTTCTACCGGATGAAATTACGGGCATTGGCGATAGGCTGTAATCTGCTAGATCTCGAAAGCTAATTTCTTTCTTATTGTTCGACAGCAGGCCATTAACGCCTCCGTTATAGATAACAATCTTAGAGTTCGACATCTTCGCAACTTGATAGATGAAGTTGTTCACCCCAACTGCATCACCACCACTGACCACTATTCCTAACTTCATCTATAGATTACTCACTGCTCGTTTGATGAATTAAGTATCATTGTTTAACGCGAACGTAACTGTGACTCATGTCGTACTTTTGTGGGTTTAACTTGGGGCTGGGTGATTAGAAGCCCTTCCGTGGTCGTATTTTGTGTGACACTGATCACTATGTGGTTGTTTGATGTTAATGGATTTAACATTTATCAGGGCGGTTATTAGACCGAGGTCCTCTTTTTCAAGCGAGTGTTAAATAATTGTATGAGCGTAATCGCGCCCATTTGTTTTGAACGATAATGTGAAATACATCAAATTTTATTTGTAGTTCAACTAATGCCCACATTTTAAAGTTCAAAAATTAGTGTGATCAAGCGCTAATAGCGATGTGTCAAAATACTATTTATTCGATACTCGAAACATTGAGGTCTCCAAAAATGAGCTTCACTCTGAGGGAAGTGGCTGATTCCGTAAGCGCTGTGAGTAGATTCCGGCCTCTCTATAGGGGCCTACCGCAGCTTTAATGATGAGGTGACTAGAGACAGGTCATCTGCATAACCGGATAGCCTGACTGATATTCTGAAGAGGTGTTGGCAGAGCCAAAATGCTCTCTACATTCAGGGGTATCTTCTGTACGAAAATTAGTGCCATCAATGGCATAAACCCTTAGTTCCTTCCATTTTTTACTTTCTATATTGTTTGCCCAACTATTGGCACTTTATTGGAATAGCCATTGAACGGGTTCAACGCCTAACCTTTGTCTGGCCGCCGTTAAAGAACTCTTAGCAGAGAGAAGTGCATTATCAAGTTGCTTTGATGACTGAGCAAGCTGCTCAGCGACGTTGTTAATGGGCTCTTGCCTTAGGAGTGACAGACCAATAACCAAGCGCAGTGCATCTTGAGGTTGAATTTTGTGACGACGAACAGTGGCATGGGTTGTCATGCTTAATGCATCGTTTACCCATTCTATCGGTAGTTACGCATTTAAAACCTCAAGGTAATCGGTATTTAGCGGGTAGCTTGTAGAAAGGTCATTTAATTCGTTGGTAAGCAGATTAACTCCTCTGGCTTTGGAGAGTTAGTCTGCTTGAACTGTAGGATCGTTCAAGTGGTTATTTTTCCTTAAACGATCAGCATTGTACCTGCGCTGGAATGACTATATTGGGGTTTTGGATATTTACGGTAAGTAACCCCGACAGGAGAGAATTACTTTAACTCACCCGCTCACCTGACTTGATATCGCCCCAAAACGATCAATCTTTATGGTAAATGATCAGACTTTACTGGCGCTGAACAAACGTTATTGTCCTCCGATAACACTATCAGGTCACATAAGTAAATGAGTGCTCTAAGTCAGCTGAAAACGCGTCCAGACTTTTGAGCGCCAGCGACGAATCATGACGATACCACGTACCCATTCGTCCAACCCAATAGCGATCCAAGCACCGATTACGCCATAGCCCCAATGAATGCCAAACAAGTAGCTAAATAAGACGGCCACACCCCACATGCTCAAGATACCCATTTGCACTGGAAATTTGATATCGCCCGAGCCTTTTAAAGCGGCAATAAAAATCAAGTTAGAGACTCGCCCTGATTCAACAAAGAGAGAGCCTGCGATAAGCATGGCGACCAGAGCAACAATCTCATCGTCTTGCGTAAATAGGTCAATGAGTGGGTAGCGGAATAAAAATATGGCTAAAATGATGCTAATAGATACCGCAAGGCCGACGAGGTAGTACTTTTGAATTCGATGCAAAATATCATCGGTCCAGCCTTTCCCTATAAAGTAGCTGGTTTGGATTTGGCCTGCTTGTCCTAGTGCCAGCGCAAACGCAAACGAGACGCGAGTGATATTTTGCGAATACGTATAGGCGGCGAGTGACGATGTGCCCATCTGTACAACAAAATACACAATGGTCATTTGCGCTAGGTTATACGATAAGATCTCTCCTGCATTCATTGCGCCAATCTTAACTATTTTCTTATAAAGCGCCTTAGGAATGATACGCCATTGTGAGAAAGGTAAATCAATGTTTTTCGATCGTACCACTTGGCACATCAACAACGTCCCAATGAGTTGGCTGACCACGGTAGCAGTAGCCACACCACTCACACCAAATACAGGCAGACCGAAGGGTTGATACAAAGCAATATAGTTACCAGCAATGTTAATCACACCTGCGATGAGGTTAATCACCATTGGTGAGCGAGAGTAACCATGGCTGCGTAGTATCGTAGTGAGAACAATACCAATCGTCACATTGAAGGTCATCGAGCCACTAATGATGAGATAGTCATAGCCAAAGCCAGCCACTTCCTTTTCAAGCCCAAATAGTGAAATAAATTGTTCGGCGCCCAGAAAGAGTGACAAGCTTAAAAAGCTACCCACTGCGCAAGCCAAGAGAATACTGGCTACGCCTACTTGGGCTGAATCAATGAAACGTGACGCGCCATTAAATTGGGCGATTAAAATCCCGGTTCCGCTACTAACCATCATAGAGACAACAATCAGGAAAAAGGTTATCTGAGTAATGACGCCCACCGCAGATACCGCGAGATCTGAATAGCCACTTAACATAAACACGTCGGTGGTATTGAGTGCGGTACGTAAAAGAACTTCAACGAAAATTGGCCAGGTAAGCGCAACAATATTCATTCGTTTATTGAGCGTTGAAGCAGTTTTAGACATGAGATGACGCCTAGTGGTTCATGAGACTAAATTAAGGGCTGGCAAGTGTACTCAGAAAATAATCAAACACAATACTTGGTGAATGAATAGTTTTGGCTAGTTAATATAGAGATGTAAACGTTACCATTATTTGGTGTGCATTTTATAATCATAAAAACAGAGATGTCACGAAAAAAAGGAGATATAGATCTCGATGTTACACTGTGAAACATTGAGAATGCTTGTTTTTTCTTCGTTTGTTAACTATTTCAAACAATTTGAATCCCAATTGACACTTTTTGTTACGGTTGTGAGTTTTTTTAACTTCCTCACATTAATTGTTCAATTTGTCACTATAATTTGGGTTAAACGTTTTCACGTTGAGCAAGTTGTAAGCTGAACTAGAACGTTTTTACCCCTACAACTCAATTATAATATTAACAAATAGGACTTGTTCAATGAGAAAGTTAACACTCTTGGCTGCACTGTGTGCTGGTATGGGCTTCGGAACTCAAGCGGTTGCAAGCACTACTGTTGGTTTTACAATCTATAAATATGACGATAACTTTATGTCGGTTGTTCGTCAGGCGATTGTGAAAGAAGCAGACAATGACAGCGATACTCGCGTATTGATGAATGACTCTCAAAACAGTCAATCAATGCAAAATGATCAAGTAGATGTCATGCTTGCTCGTGGTGTACAGGCGTTGGCAATCAACCTCGTTGACCCAGCAGCAGCACCAAGCATTATTAAGAAAGCGAAAATGGACGACGTGCCAATTGTTTTCTACAACAAAGAACCAAGCCGTAAAGCACTTGATAGTTACGATAAAGCGTATTATGTCGGTACCGATTCAAAAGAATCAGGCATTATCCAAGGCGATTTGATTGCCCAGCAGTGGAAAGCGAATTCATCTTGGGATAAGAATGGCGACGGCGTCATTCAATACGTTATGTTAAAAGGTGAACCTGGTCACCCAGATGCAGAGGCGCGTACTTCTTATTCAGTAAAAACCATCAACGACAACGGAATTAAAACCGAAGAATTACACATGGATACAGGCATGTGGGATACCGCGATGGCAAAAGATAAGATGGATGCATGGTTGTCTGGCCCTAACGGTAGCAACATTGAAGTCGTTATCGCGAATAATGACGGCATGGCTATGGGCGCAGTAGAAGCTCTGAAAGGTGCGGGTACCGACATTCCTGTGTTTGGCGTTGATGCCCTTGCTGAAGCATTGGCGTTAGTTAAATCTGGCGCAATGGCTGGTACGGTTCTAAACGATGCGGATTCACAAGCAAAAGCAACATTTGAGCTAGCTCGTAACCTTGCAAACGGAAAAACAGCGACAGAAGGCACACAATGGGAAATGACAGATAAAGTCGTTCGTGTCCCTTATGTTGGTGTTGATAAGTCAACGTTAGAGTAATACTTACCTTATATTTAGGGAGAACAATGTTCTCCCTAAATAATATAGAAATTATATAATTGAAATAGGTAACTGAGTAGTTATTACTTATTTTTGGTAAGTTGTGTCTTGTGGTTTATTGTAACAATAAGAAAGTGATGCCATGGTTAATCAAGAACATGAATTCTTGTTAGAGATGACAGGGATTAGTAAAGAGTTTCCTGGGGTTAAGGCATTAGATAAAGTTAATTTAAAAGTTCGACCTAATTCTATTCATGCTCTTATGGGTGAGAATGGAGCTGGAAAGTCGACGTTATTAAAATGCCTATTCGGAATATATGAAAAAAATGAAGGTGATATTGTCTTTTTAGGAAAGAATATTAACTTTCAATCATCAAAAGAAGCATTGGAATCCGGTGTTTCAATGGTTCACCAAGAACTAAATCAAGTACTTCAATGTACGGTGATGGATAACATCTGGCTTGGGCGATATCCTAAAAAAGGCTTCTTTGTCGATCACGATAAAATGTATCGTGACACAAAAGAAATTTTTGAAGAATTGGATATCAATATCGATCCCAAGGTTAAAGTAAGTACACTGTCTGTTTCTCAAATGCAGATGCTAGAGATCGCGAAGGCCTTTTCTTATGACGCCAAAATAGTCATTATGGATGAGCCGACCTCTTCTTTAACTGAAAAAGAAGTCAACCATCTATTCACCATCATCAAAAAGCTGAAAGAGAAAGGCTGCGGTGTGGTGTATATCTCCCATAAGATGGAAGAGATTTTTGCGATTTGCGATGAAATTACCATCCTACGAGACGGTCAATGGGTCATTACTCGTCCTCTACAGGGACTTGATATGGATGCCATTATATCGATGATGGTGGGACGTGAGCTGACGCAACGTTTCCCAGAGAAGAGCAATACACCTAAAGAAACCGTCCTTGAGGTTAAAGGCCTCACAGCTGTGAATCAACCATCAATTCAAGATGTTTCTTTTGACCTAAAAGCAGGTGAGATTCTTGGTGTTGCTGGCTTGGTTGGCTCAAGACGCACAGATATTGTTGAGACGATATTTGGTGTACGTGAGCGAAGTGAAGGCCAGATTTTTCTTAACGGCAAAGAAATGAGAAACCGAGACGCCCACGAAGCGATTAATAATGGCTTTGCTTTAGTCACGGAAGAACGTCGCTCTACTGGGATATACGGCAATCTAGATATCACTTTTAACTCCCTTGTGGCTAACGTCGATAATTATAAGACTAAGTCGGGGTTACTCAGTAATAAGAAAATGAAAAGTGATACCCAATGGGTTATTGATTCAATGAGCGTCAAGACTCCATCTCATGACACCTCAATAGGATCGTTGTCAGGTGGTAACCAGCAAAAAGTGATTATTGGTCGCTGGTTATTGACACAACCTGAAATATTAATGCTTGACGAACCTACTCGAGGTATCGATGTCGGGGCTAAATTTGAAATCTATCAATTGATTCTTGAATTAGCTAAGAAAAATAAAGGTATTATTATTATTTCTTCTGAAATGCCAGAGTTACTAGGTATTACTGACCGTATTTTAGTGATGAGTAATGGTCGAGCGGCTGGTGTCGTGGATACGAAAGAAACAACACAAAGTGAAATATTAGAGCTGGCCTCACGTTACCTCTAGGGAAATTATTATGGACGCTATTAAATCATACGCAAAGAAGCATTTAACCGAAGGTGCGATCTATGCGGTTCTATTTATATTATTGGCAATTATTATTGTTCAAGAACCCTCTTTTTTAAGTTTAAGAAACTTTAGTAATATCCTGACGCAATCTTCTGTTCGTGTCATTATCGCATTGGGTGTTGCTGGATTAATTGTTACGCAAGGTACCGATCTTTCGGCAGGTCGTCAGGTTGGTCTCGCTGCCGTTGTATCCGCAACCTTGCTACAATCCGTGGACAACGTGAATAAGGTATTCCCTGGTCTAGGTGATATCCCTATCGTAGCGGTTATCGTTGTGGTTTGTGCGTTAGGTGCGATCATCGGTTTGATTAACGGTATTATTGTGGCTTACTTAAAAGTGACCCCATTTATCGCGACCTTGGGCACAATGATCATCGTTTACGGTGTGAACTCGCTTTATTATGATTCCGTTGGGGCTTCCCCGATCGCTGGCTTCGACGAGCGCTTTTCTGAATTTACCCAAGGGTTTATTCGTATGGGAGACTTCAGGCTTTCCTATATCACTTTTTATGCCATTATCGCCATTGTTTTCATGTGGGTTCTTTGGAACAAAACGGTCTTTGGTAAAAATATCTTTGCAGTAGGTGGAAACCCAGAAGCAGCCAAAGTATCGGGTGTGAATGTCCCTGTGACACTGCTTAAAGTGTATGCATTATCGGGTGTATTCTATGGGTTTGCCGGTATGTTAGAAGCGGGCCGAATTGGCAGTGCAACTAATAACCTCGGCTTCTTATATGAGTTAGATGCTATCGCGGCTTGTGTGGTTGGTGGTGTCTCCTTTGCTGGTGGTGTGGGGAGTATTGCTGGTGTGGTTACCGGGGTGCTTATCTTTACTGTTATTAACTATGGGATGACCTACATTGGTGTTAACCCTTATTGGCAGTACATTATCAAGGGGTCAATCATCATCTTTGCGGTGGCCTTAGATTCGATGAAGTACGCGAATAAAAAGTAACGATCTATAAAAGGGCTATCAATTTGATAGCCCTTTTTTTACGTGCTAATGAATGTGTGTAACCGTTTTACATTAAATGGAGTGACAGTGATCTCATTTTTAAGCGGTTATCCTCTCGAATCATTATTAATGAGCCTGTTTTTTTAAGTTTTAGTGTAAACGTTTACACTTTGAGAGTTTAGTCACAGAACGATCTTGATGACTGTTGCTACAATTTGCTTAGTTTAAATAAATAGCGCGAATTCACGGCTCAAACATCGTGAATTAAAGGCAGATAAAATCTAGGAGCGGAATGTGAAAGTACTCGTGACAGGTGGAATGGGTTACATCGGTAGCCATACATGTGTGCAAATGCTAGAGAGTGGCATTGAACCGGTAATTATTGACAATCTTTGTAACGCCAAGCAATCCGTTATTTCCAGAATTAAAGCGCTCAGTGGTCAAACACCAACGTTTTATCATGGCGATGTCCGCGATGCCGAATTGCTTGAACGAATCTTCTCCGAACATGATATCCAATCCGTCATTCATTTTGCTGGTTTAAAAGCGGTGGGTGAATCAGTCGCTAAGCCTATTGAATATTATGATAACAATGTAGCGGGTACGCTGGTGTTAGCCAATGCGATGCGAAATGCAGGGGTTAAAAGTATCATATTTAGCTCTTCTGCAACCGTTTATGGCGATCCTGAGATTGTGCCGATTACTGAGAATTCACCAGTGGGTAAGACGACTAACCCTTACGGCACGAGTAAATTCATGGTTGAACGCTGTTTAAGTGATGTCTTCACCTCCGACGAAGAATGGAGCATTACGTTGCTGCGGTACTTTAATCCAGTAGGGGCGCATCCGTCAGGAACGATGGGAGAGGACCCGCAAGGTATCCCAAATAATCTCATGCCATTTATTGCTCAAGTCGCCGTCGGTCGTCGTGACAAACTCTCCGTATTTGGTGACGACTATGACACACCTGATGGAACGGGAGTTCGTGACTACATCCACGTTATGGACCTAGCCGACGGGCATGTCGCGGCATTAAAAGCGGTAGGGCAAAAACAAGGCCTACATATCTATAATCTCGGTACCGGTAAAGGAAGCAGCGTTTTAGATATGGTCGAGGCATTCAGCCTAGCATGTGGTAAGCCTGTCCCGTATGAGCTGCACCCAAGGCGTCCTGGTGACATCGCAGAATGCTGGGCGAGCACGGCAAAAGCCGAGGTTGACTTGAATTGGAAAGCAAGCCGTTCTCTACGAGATATGACGGCTGACTCTTGGCGCTGGCAATCGAATAACCCGAACGGTTACGAGGAGTAACGACTGCGGTAGATTGAACAAAGTTATAAATCTTGTGTTTTTCAAAGCGCTCGGCGCTGACGTATTGAGTAAAGATAATGTCGAATATTGAATTTAATCCTGTTGATCATCCACATCGTCGCTATAACCCATTAACTGGGCAGTGGATCCTTGTTTCTCCTCATCGAGCCAAACGACCATGGAGTGGCCAGAGCGAAGAGGTGTCGAATGTTCAGATTCCTCACTATGATGCTGGTTGTTTTTTGTGCCCAACTAATGAGCGTATTTCAGGTGATATCAATCCTGATTACAAGGGCACGTACGTTTTTAAAAATGATTTTGCGGCGTTGATGCCTGATTCACCTGATGCCCCTGAATCGACAAACCCTTTATTTAAAACTCAAGGGGTGCGTGGTCTAAGTCGCGTGATTTGCTTTTCTCCCGACCACAGTAAGACGTTGCCAGAGCTTCCGCTTTCTGCATTGCGTTGCGTTGTAGATACATGGAATGAACAAATCGAAGAATTGGGACAAGATTATGTCTGGGTTCAAGCCTTTGAGAACAAAGGCGAGGCGATGGGCTGCTCACAACCGCACCCTCATGGTCAGGTTTGGGCCAACAGCTTTTTACCCAATGAAATCGAACGTAAAGACCGTCTAATGCGAGAGTATTACGCCGAGCAAGGTAGCAACCTGTTGGTTGATTATGTTACATCCGAAATGAAAGATGGGGCACGTACTGTCGTTGAAACCGAGCATTGGTTAGCAGTTGTGCCTTATTGGGCGGCCTGGCCATTCGAAACGATGCTATTACCTAAGGTACATATCCGCCGGATGAGTGAGCTGAGTGAGGAGCAAAAAGATGACCTCGCTGTAGCGATTAAAAAATTGACCGCACGTTACGATAATTTGTTTGAGTGTTCTTTCCCTTATTCCATGGGCTGGCATTACGCGCCGTTTTTTGATGAGGGAGAAGGGATTGAGCACTGGCAGCTGCACGCCATGTTTTATCCGCCATTATTACGTTCTGCGACAGTTCGTAAGTTCATGGTGGGTTACGAAATGTTGGCGGAATCACAGCGTGATTTGACTGCAGAGCAAGCCGCTGAACGCCTTCGTTCTTTAAGTGATGTGCACTATAAACAACAATAAACCCATGAATTTATAAGTTTGATGCATCGAGCATAGCGCGATGCCTCTGATATTTGAGAGTTATTATCTATGAATGATTTAATCCAAAACGTAGCGAATGCCTTTACTCGAGTTGTTGGACATAAGCCCGCTCACTTTGTACGAGCGCCTGGTAGAGTGAACTTAATTGGTGAGCATACCGACTATAATGATGGTTTTGTTTTGCCATGTGCCATTAACTATCAAACGATGGTTGCAACGACTAAGCGTGATGACAATATCGTAAGAGTTATCTCCGTTGATTATCAAGATGCGGTTGATGAGTTTGATATCACCCAGGAGATTTCGTTTCAGCCTAATAAAATGTGGGCGAACTATATCCGTGGCGTGGTGAAGTTCTTACTTGTACGCGGCTATAAGATCGGCGGTGCTGATATTGCGGTGTCAGGTAATGTACCGCAAGGCGCTGGCTTAAGCTCTTCCGCTGCGTTAGAGGTCGTGATAGGGCAAACGTTTAAAACTCTTTATGATTTAGACATTTCTCAAGCTGACATAGCCTTGAATGGTCAACAGGCTGAAAACGAGTTTGTGGGCTGTAACTGCGGTATCATGGATCAGCTTATTTCAGCAGAAGGTCAAGAGCATCATGCCTTGCTTATTGATTGTCGAAGCTTAGAAACACGCGCGGTTTCAATGCCAGAAGATATGTCTGTCGTCATCATTAACTCCAATAAACAGCGTGGCCTTGTTGATAGTGAATACAATACACGCCGTGAGCAGTGTGAAGAAGCCGCACGTATTTTTGGTGTGAAAGCATTGCGAGATGTCACGCTTGAACAATTCAATGACCGCATTGATGAACTTGATGCTGTTGTCGCTAAACGTGCTCGCCATGTCATTACTGAAAACGACCGCACAGTCGAGGCTGCCGATGCACTTAGTCGCGGTGATATGAAGCGCATGGCGCAATTGATGGAACAGTCTCACGTATCGATGCGTGATGATTTCGAAATCACAGTAAAAGAGGTCGACACGGTTGTTGATATCGTTAAAGGTGTGATTGGTGACCAAGGTGGTGTTCGCATGACGGGAGGAGGCTTTGGGGGCTGTATCGTTTCATTAGTTCCGCCTTCTCTTGTTGATGACATAGTGGCAGCACTGGATGAACAGTATGAAGCCGCAACCGGCCTCAAAGAGTCTATTTACGTGTGCCAAGCAAAAAATGGTGCTGGTGTTATCTCATAAGGAAGCGTCATGTCTATTTCGATGGTTGATACGTTGACGGCTATGCAAGTACCTGACGGTAATCCTGTTGAGCTTATTGAATTAAGTAATGTCAACGGGATGGTGATTGGCGTGCTTGATGTTGGCGCGACGTGGGTCAGTTGCAAGGTTCCCCTTGATGGTGAGCCTGATGGTTGTCGAGAGGTCTTGCTGGGATGCTTGGATTACACTAAGCAAGTCAGCTACATGGGGGCGACGGTTGGCCGCTATGCCAATCGCATCAAAGCTGGGCAGTTTTCTATCGAAGCGGATACTTATCAATTGGCTTTGAACCAAGCGGGCAATACGTTGCATGGTGGCAGCGACGGCTTCGATAAGCGTCGTTGGCAAGTGTTGGCGCAGGGAGTCAGTTTCGTTGAGTTGAAACTTTGCTCCGCTGATGGGGATCAAGGCTTTCCTGGAAATCTTACTGTCATTACCCGTTATGATCTGACCGATGACAATGAGGTGGTGATCAGCTATCGAGCGACGACCGATTCGCCAACCGTGGTGAACCTAACCAATCATGCCTATTTTAACTTGCTTGGTGCTGAGAGCGGACAAGACTGTTTGGGACATCGTTTGATGGTCAACGCTGATCAGTTTTTGCCGTCCGATGAAAAGGGGATCCCACTGGGTGAGTTGCAATCGGTGGCGGGCACGAGTTTTGATTTTAACGAATCAAAGCGTATTGACACGCATTGGATGCAAGACGAGCATCAACAGCGTGCAAAAGGGTACGACCACTCATTCTTGCTTAACCATGATGGCTTGGATGACAGACCTGTCGCCTATGTCCATTCTCCTGATGGCGCTTTAACGCTACAGGTATTTAGTAATAAACCTGCGATGCAGTTGTACACGGGAAATTACCTTGCTGGAACGCCAAATCGCTCCAAGGGGTGCTATACCGATTACGCAGGGTTTGCATTAGAAACTCAATTCTTACCTGATTCACCTAACCATCCTGAATGGCCGCAGCCTAGCTGTATTCTCCAGCCAGATCAGGAGTACTGGTATACGACGAGCTACCGCTTTGACATCTCGGGGGAGGAGTCATAGAGGTAGCGCGTTGCCTTTACTTATTACTCGTTTGAGTAAGGGGGGAACAGAATAAGAATAACCCCAGCTCGTCTTAATTTGAGCTGGGGTTCTTTTATTTGATTCTTTCGACTGAATTGCGCTGAACCAAGGTTGGAGAGTAAACCAGCAGATCTTTATCGATGGTTTCATTGTTCGACAAAGAAATTGCAATTTGCGCCGCTTTTTCCGCCATCATTTTAATTGGGTAGCGAATCGTCGTGAGGCGTGGATATAAATATTTTGCAATTAATGCATCGTCAAAGCCGATAATCGACATTTGATTAGGCAGCTCAAATTGGTTTTCTTCGAGCACCGATAGCGCACCTGCCGCCATATTATCGTTGTAGGCCACGATGGCCGTTATCGGCAATGATTTGGTGAGTAGGTTTGTCATGGCTTTTTCGCCACCATCACTGTCCGGCTCACCATATTCGATATAGCTTTTCGAAAGCTCGATATTATTGGCTTTGAGCGCTTCAAGATAACCTGCAAGGCGTTGATCCACATCTTCAATTTGATGAGATGAAGAGATGCACGCAATGTTGGTATGACCGTGACGGATGAGTTGCTCAGTGGCGAGGTAAGCCCCTTTATAATTGTCTAAGGATATACAGCGACCAGGAAGCTCTGGAATATTTCGGTTAATGTATACCAATGCCTTCACTTCTTCGGCATAGCGAATGAGTTCTTCATCAGGCAGTGCCTTCGAGTGAATGACCAATGCATCGCAACGGCTGTTAATCAGCAGCTCAATCGCTTGTCTTTCTTCTTCGGCGTTGTGGTAGCCATTACCAATTAGTATATGTTTACCATGCTGGTGAGCCACATCATCTACCGCTTTCACCAACGTTCCGAAAAATGGGTCGGAGACATCACTTACCAATACACCCACGGTTTTAGTGCTTTGACTGACGAGGGCTCTGGCATTGGCATTTGGTCGATAACCAAGTTTTTTCATCGCAGCAGTGACTGACGCAATCGAAGCGGCACTCGCTTTGGGTGAGTTATTGGTTACTCGAGAAACGGTGGCGACTGACACCCCAGCTTCTTTTGCGACATCTTTTATCGTTGCCATCTGACACCTCTTTTTATTTATAGAGTTATTAAACGCCTGTCGTGTAAATATCGCAATCAATGTTTCACAAAATTGAACGTTATGTGATGTGTGATGGCTTGCCCTGTGTGGTTTTAGGTTAAATGTAAACGTTACACACCGCGAGGGTGTGAGTAGACAAAAAAAGCCCCTCAACGGGGCTTTAGATTTACCAGAAACATCAGGTTTCTGTGCGAGGGTTACCATGTACTATTCAGTTACTATGTACTACTCAGTTACTGCGCAATTTAGTCACTTTGTGTCTTCTTATGCAGTCACTAACTCAGCTTTTGCTGAACGCATTTTTTTCAAACTGATACAAACTAAAGCCGTAACCACAGTACCAGCTGCCATACAAACTAACGCAAGCAGAGGTTTGTTCATCGCACCTAGAAGTGCCACTACTGGACCACCGTGTGCGACGCTGTTTGTTATGCCGAATGAGAAAGCCATCACCGCTGCCACCATTGAGCCTACAACGTTAGCTGGAATGACCGACATTGGGTCTTGAGCGGCGAACGGAATAGCGCCTTCTGATATGCCGACTAGGCCCATCGCTCCAGCGGCTTTTCCTGCTTCTAGCTCCGATTCTTCAAACAGATTGAACTTACGTCCCAATACCGTTGCCAAGCCCATACCAAGTGGTGCGACAGGAATTGCACAAGCCATTGCGCCCATAAACTGAGTTTGACCGCTTGCAATCATGCCGACAGAGAATAAGAATGCGACCTTATTAAATGGACCACCCATATCGAACCCTGCCATGCCACCAAGAACAATACCCAGCAGAACCACACTCCCCGTACTCATGCTAACGAGCATGGCGTTCAGACCGTCCATTAGGCTGGCAATAGGAGCACCGATAACAAAGATAAACAACGCCGAGATAAATAGAGAGCCAGTAATTGGCGCAATCATAATTGGAACAAGTGGTTGAATAAATTTGTGATAGTTACGACTGGTCACCCATTTGACAAAGTAACCCACGAGTAGACCTGCAACAATCGCACCAATGAAACCTGTCCCAGCTTCAGCGCCATAAAATGACCCATTATTTGCAATCCAGCCGCCGATTAAACCCGGAGCAAGACCAGGGCGGTCGGCGATGGCATAGGCAATGTAACCAGACAGGATCGGGATCATCAATGTGAAAGCGACGACACCAACATCGAGTACTTTTTGCCACATACTGCCTTCAGGAATAGCCATGCCAGCTTCTGTTGGTTGCCCACCAATAGCCAAAGCGAGCGCGATAAGTAGGCCGCCAGTCACAACAAATGGGATCATATGAGAAACGCCATTCATTAAGTAGCAGTAAAGATCGGAGCGCTTAGAATTATTGCTATCAGCTTTGGTTGCCTTCCCATCTGCGACGAACTTAGGTGATGTTAACGCATCACTAATGACGCCTTTAGCATTACTAATTGGCGCTTTAACACCCGTTTCAATGAGTTTTTTGCCGGCAAAGCGGTTCATGTCGACTGGCTTATCTGATGCAACAATAATGGCGTCTGCTTGTGCAATCTCCTCTGCCGTGGGGCTGTTTTTCACGCCGATAGAACCATTTGTTTCTACTTTAATTTTATAGCCAAGCTCTGCCGCGCCTTTTTCAAGCGCTTCTGCGGCTAGATAGGTGTGTGCTACGCCAGTTGGACAACCTGTGACGCCAATCAAGAAACCTTTATTGGCTTCCGGTTGGTCCTCATTAGATTCAGGTTTTGCTAATAGTAATTCGAGAGCTTGCGTGGTGCTCGTCGCTTTTAAGATGTTATCAATAAAGCCATCTTCAATGAGTTTAGAGGAAAGCTCGGCAAGCACTTCAATGTGATGATCAGAGCCGCCATCAGGAGAGGCAATCATAAAAAAGAGTTTTGATGGTTGACCGTCTTCTGCGCCGTATTCGATACCGGACTTACTGATGCCGATGGCGACGGCTGGCGAAATCACGGCTGCGCTTTTTGCGTGAGGTAAGGCAATGCCTTCTTCGAAGCCTGTATTGCCAATTTCTTCACGAGCGTAAATATCAGCCAGGAATTGAGCTTTGTCGTTTATTCTGCCTTGATGATGGAGTAGATCGGCCATTTCAGCAAAAACGTCATCTTTGTTGGTTGCTTTTAAATCTAGGCAGATCAATTGTTCATTGATGAGATCCGTGATCATAATGATTGTCCTATTACCAGGTGGAGTGGGGCCTGCATGGTATCTATATATGTCATCGCTTTATGGGCACCAACTATGCGTAATAGCTAAATATGTAGTAGCGATACGTATGATAGTGTTTAGCCTATCTGTGGGCGATGACGGCCTTGATAGATAATGTCACGATGCAGTGCGTCGATAGGGTAATTATGAGCGTGAATCCTTTGATTTTTTAGTGCACCACAGAGACATCTACTGGATTTTTGTAACAACCCTTTTTTAGTGTGAACTGGATCTGTTTTTTATATTGGTATCTACTGTTAGTTATTTTTAATTAAAATTCTTTTTAATTAATTACTTATGGTATTTTTCTTGTGATTTATTAGTGTGGTAATTATCACTATGCTAAACTTGGCTGGAACTTTGTAACCTAGTTGCTGAGCCGAAATACCATGATTTATATCACAACTATTGCCTCATACTTAGCCATTCGCTGGAGAATTGTCTTCGATGTTTTACAACCTAATTGAAGTATTGGTAGCAGAGAGAGAGCACATCAATCGGATTTGGTTTGCTTCTGATAAACAGACTCCGCCACCTTGTAGCTACCAAGTAAACTTTCCTAGGTTAGAGCTTGTGGTCAGTGGTGAGTATGAGAATGAGCTTGAAGATCCAGAGCAAGGCATTTCAACGGTGAAAGTGTTGTCGGGAGATGTACTTTACATTCCACCAAACTGCTGGAACAAACCGAACTGGCAGGGGGATTGTTCAGTACTAAGTTTGTTGTTTGGTAAGCGGCAATTAGGCTTTAGCTTGGTGAGTAAGCGACAGGGAGAGCAAGGGTTTTATGACATACAAAAGCATAGTGTCCCCACTCGAACGGGTCACGCCATTGATCATATTCTTGATGCCTTGAATGCGTTGGCGGAAGAGCCGAAGAAGTCTCCGATGGATGAGCACTTATTGATGGCTTTATTGTCCTATAGCCAATCAATGGTATCAGAACCTTCAGAAAATTTACGCAGTGGCGACCTGTATCAAGGGATATGTATTTATATCCAAGAGAATTTTCATCGTTCAATTACACGATCGAGCATCGCCCATCGCTTTCATATTAGCCCCAATCACCTATCTCGCTTGTTTCGACAGCAAGGCCATATGACGTTGGCGGACTACATTACTTGGGTGAGGCTAGATCGTGCAAAGTTCATGCTAAAAAAATATGATTTCACCTTGAAAGAGGTGGCGATACGTTGCGGCTATCAAGATGTGAACTACTTTTTCCGTGTTTTTAAGTCTCGAACTGGGCAGACCCCAAGCGAATATCGGCAAGCGCTATGATGAAGAACATGCTCTTTGGCCTTTAACCAATTGATGAATCAAGATCGCTTTGATCGCCTCTGGCTCTCTACTGGTGGTCAATAAAGAACAAAATTCATCGTCAAGCAGCGCTTTTGTTAGGTGAGTGAAGCTGACAAGTAAAGCGCGCTGTGGCGGGGAAGGTAAAACCAATGTGATGATGAGTTTAACAGGTCCAAGTTTTATTGATTGCCAATCAACGGGCTGGGGGCTTTGAATTACAGTCAGCGAGGCCGTTTCTATTTTATTCGAAATTAAATGCGGCAGTGCAATGGAATGGCCGATCGCAGTTGATGAATGACGTTCTCGGTCTCGTAAACCAAGCATGATCTCACGATGGTGTTGGATGGACGTCAATTGAGCTATTTGCTCTAAAATCATCGATTTATCCTGGCTTTCGTTGTGAGCAAAGTGGAAATCGATAGGAAAGGGCAACTGAAATGTAGTGAGCGCTTTTAGTAGGGGAAGGTTAGCCTTTTTATTGCTGCGATGCGCCGTGTTGACGAGCATGAAGTGTTCAGCGATAAAATCGGTGAGAACCATGCAAGCCAACTCGGCGTCCGAGCCTTCGATATGCAACTGACACAAATCGTCTTGCTTGCCCGCCAATGAAAGAATGTGGAGTGGGTGCTCGATGTTCGCGTTGTCCCAGCACGTTAAATTGTGCACGATGACGACGGAGCGAAACATGGCACTTAGGGTTTTCAGCCTGTTAATTTTCCAGCCGGAAAAGCCATCTTCGGGTAAAGCAAAAGTAATGCGTCGTTCGATCATAATATTAGCGTTTGACGATGTCACAACAGCGACGAATGACGGCATCAATATCCGTCAGTGCGTCTTCAATGGTTACACAGTGGATCTTACTGCCGGTAAACCGGGCACGATCTTCTATTTCTATATCAGAAGCAATTAGGACTAAATCAGCATTCGCGATATCTTGCGCGGTTAATAGGTTTTCGATCCCCATTGCCCCTTGAGTCTCGACCTTTATACCGATGTTGTCTCTCAGCGCGGCTTTTCGTAACGCCTCTGCCGCCATGTATGTATGAGCGATTCCTGTGGGACACGCTGTGACTGCTACAATTTTCATTGTCTAATCTCTGTAATATCAACCATAGTTGAATAAGTTAGTTAGATTATTAAGTGATTAGAGTACTAAGTTGTTGATAACGAGTATACGTTTGAGTGCAAATTTACTAAGTGAAAATTGACCTTATGATGTCCTAATGACATATTTCAGCTTGTGTCTATATGACTTTTATTTTTTGATTTTTGCATTTAACTTTATGATTATTATTCGTTTTTATTGTTGGTATGATTTGTGCAGATGTGGGTGAGTATTCTGTATTAAGTGAGTTGATATGCTAAATATTACTGATAAAAAAGTTGAGGAAAAAATCCCACCATGGTTACGACTTGGATTTCGTCCTTTCTTTTTAATGGGCAGCGTTTATGCCATTTTTGCTGTGGTTGCATGGGTCGTCATGTTTCAAAAAGGTCAACCCGACATTCTTCATGTGCCGGCGTTGTGGTGGCATGCTCATGAAATGATTTTCGGTTTTTCATTGGCAATTGTCGTTGGATTTGTGCTGACTGCTGTACAAACATGGACGGGGGTCAATGGAACCAAGCACTATCGCTTACTTCTTCTTGTTGTATTGTGGTTGGCACCTCGAATACTCTTCTGGACGCCGGCTCCGCTTTGGCTCACATCAGTGATAGAGTCAATGTTCATCTTACTTTCCGCGTATGAGATTGGAATTCGGGTCTATGCGTCGAAAGGCTGGAAAAATTTATTTTTTGTCCCTCTGTTTTTATTGGCTATTTTCGCAAACTTTGCCAGTTACGCAACAATCAAAGGTATGCCTCCTTTTAGCAGTAGCGCAGTGTGGCAGGCTATGCTTTGGTGGTTTACGATATTACTGTCGGTGATGGGAGGAAGGGTGATTCCCTTCTTTGCTGCGAAGCGCTTTCAGTATGAAAAACCGCAACCTAAGGTTTGGATTGAATGGGGCGCAACACTGCCCTTAATTGGCTTGTTTGCATTGAGCTTTTTCCCATTGTCTTTTGCGACTCTTGGTCAACCATTAATGCTTATCGCGGGCGCTTTTCAGTTAATTAAGTGGCTGCGTTGGAAGCCATGGTTAACACTGTCAGAACCACTAGTCTGGTCGTTGATGTTAGCGTACATGTGTATTCCACTTAGCTTGTTGTATCGAGGACTATTAACGGATGCATTTGCCGCGCATGCCATGTTACACCTGTTTGCCGTTGGAGCACTTGGTGGTTTGATTCTGGCGATGATTAGTCGTGTGACGATGGGGCATACCGGTCGGGCTATTTATAAAGGCCCTAATATGACATTGCCTTTCATTGCCATTACGCTAGCCGCTGTTTTACGCAGTATTGGTGTTGCAATGTGGCCAGAGCATCTGTTCGTTATGGTTGATGTCAGTGCCGCGCTATGGGCGTACGCTTTTTCAATGTACGTTTATCACTTTGGTAAGATGCTGGTGACGGCAAGAATCGACGGCTATCCAGGCTAATACTGCAATATTTCCCATAGGGTTAATCCAGTTACAAAAAAAAGGTCACGATTTCGTGACCTTTTTTTGGACGGCGTCACCTTTATTTGAACACGTTATCAATCGGTAACGACACCTAGATAAAAAGAAACCAGCCTAAAGGCTGGTTTCAGTCACTTGTATTAACTTAGCATCTAGTATTAGCGTCGTTAATAAGCATCGTTGTGAACGGCTTGTACGGCACGACCTGAAGGGTCAACACAGTTTTGGAATGACTCATCCCACTCTATAGCCTTTGCAGATGAACAAGCTACTGAAGGGCCACCAGGTACACATTGTGCAGCGGATTCTAACGGGAACAACTCCTCAAAGATTTCGCGGTACGAGTAACCTTCTTTTGTTGTCGGTGTATTGTAAGGGAATCTAAAGGCAGCGGTTTCCATCTGCTTATCCGTTACTTTTTCTTCAGCGACAGCTTTGAGTGTATCGATCCAATCGTAGCCTACGCCGTCAGAGAACTGTTCTTTTTGACGCCATGCAATGGATTCTGGTAGGTAGTGTTCGAAGCACTCACGTAGGATGTGTTTTTCCATCTTACCGTTACCACACATTTTGTCTTCAGGGTTTAGGCGCATTGCCACATCGATAAACTCTTTATCGAGGAACGGTACACGGCCTTCTACACCCCAAGCGGCAAGTGATTTGTTTGCACGGGCACAATCAAACATGTTGAGTGCAAGTAGCTTACGAACGGTTTCTTCATGGAACTCTTTTGCGTTTGGTGCTTTATGGAAATAAAGGTAGCCGCCAAATATTTCATCAGCACCTTCGCCAGAAAGAACCATTTTAATCCCCATCGCCTTAATCTTACGAGCCAATAAGTACATTGGCGTTGATGCGCGGATGGTCGTGACATCGTAGGTTTCAATATGGTAAATCACATCGCGAATAGCATCTAAACCTTCTTGGATGGTGTAGGTCATTTCGTGGTGAACGGTACCAATCTGGTCGGCAACCTGGCGAGCAGCGATTAGGTCCGGTGCGCCTTCAAGGCCAACCGCGAATGAGTGCAGTTGTGGCCACCATGCTTCTGACTGACCATCGTCTTCAATACGCATTGCTGCAAAACGTTTGGCAACGGCTGAGGTAATCGATGAATCTAATCCGCCGGAAAGCAACACGCCATATGGAACATCCGTCATTAGCTGGCGTTTAACCGCCGCTTCTAGCGCTTCTGTTAGGTCTTCTTTGCTGGTGGAGTTGCCTTGTACTGCAGCGTACTCATTCCAGTCACGAATATAATAGCGTTGTGGTTCAGCATCTTGTGAGCGATAAAAGCTACCTGGAGGGAATTCACTGATGGTTTTACAAACAGGTACGAGTGCTTTCATTTCTGATGCGACATAGTAGTTACCATGTTCATCGTAGCCTTGATAAAGCGGGATAATACCAATGTGATCACGACCGACGAGGTATTGATCTTTCTCTTCGTCGTACAGAACAAAAGCAAAGATACCGTTGAGTTCTTCTAATAGGTCTTCGCCAAACTCTTGGTACAGCGCAAGGATAACCTCACAGTCGGAGTCGGTCTGAAAGTCGTACTTGTCTTCATAACGAGCGCGGATTTCTTTGTGGTTATAGATTTCACCATTAACCGCTAGGATGTGTTTTTTATCTTGGCTGTATAATGGTTGAGCGCCACTGTTCAAACCAACAATTGCCAAACGCTCATGTGCCAAAATAGCTTTATCCGATGAATAAATGCCAGACCAATCCGGGCCTCTATGGCGAAGCTTTTTCGACATTTCTAATGCCACTGGACGTAGCGCAGCCGCGTCACTCTTAATGTCTAAAATGCCAAATATTGAACACATACAACTTCCTTTTCATTGAAATCTAAATCTATTGGATTCAATTTGCCATCTGCTCAAAAAAAAGCAACCGCAATGAATGAAAAAGAAGATAAACCCCGACTAACATTAGATAAAATTTAATGATAGTGGCTTTATTGTAAATATTATCTAATCTTGGTGTGTTAGGTGAGCATTTGGTGGCCGTCCCCTTAAGCTGATGCCATCAGCGTAAAGGGACGTAACGTCTATTTTAGCGTGGGATTAAGCTGTTCACAGACATGTCGTGCAAAACCGCTGCCCGCTTCACTGTAAATATTGAAGGCAGCATTGACGCCCATCGCCTCCAGTTCTTCTAGTTGATCAGGGTAGGCTGCGATAGCGGCGACCTGGCCTTTAAAGTTGGTTTGTTGCAACAGTGATAGAGCCGTTTGGTTCCCTAAATGGTGTGGCATCGCCAATAAAACTAATTTCACATGCGCTGTATCTAAGATGCGCTCCCAAAAGTCGGGGTCAGTTGCGTCGCCAGAAATGACATTTCGTCCTTTTTGCTGATGAACAAGCGCCGCATCTTCACGAACCTCAACGCCGAGACTGACTTTGCCGTAGCGCTCATAGAGTTCGTCGTATGCACCTGTCCCTATTCTTCCCATGCCTAGAATCAATACCTGTGCTTCGCCAGGGTTAATGAACTGATCACGCAGATTTATTTTTTCTGCTGCTTGTTCTTTTAGCCATTTTGACGAGCGCAAATAAATCAGGTGTCCGATTCGATTAAGCGGCGCGGATATGACGAACGATAAGGAAACAGAGATCGCGATAGCGACGAGAATATCGCTGGAGATCCAGCCAAGTTTGTAAGCTAATCCACCGACAATCAGGCCAAACTCACTAAAGTTAAACAGGGTGAGGGTTGTCAATAAGCTGGTACGGACACGGAACTTGAAGGCGTTGATGACCGCAAAATACAGTACGCCTTTTAGAGGCAGCAAGAACAACAATAAGACGCCGAGGATAAAGCCCTCAATGGTGGGTTGATCTGAGAGGCCGATGTTAAGAAAGAAGCAAACGAGGAACAGCTCTTTCAGATTGAATAGTGATTTGGATAACTCGGATGCCTTTGGATGAGAGGCGAGCAACATGCCTAGTATCAGTGCGCCGAGATCGGGCTTCATACCGACAAGGTCAAATAACCCAGCGCCCATTACTAAGGCAAAAAAGATCCCGCTTAACACCAGCATCTCACCATGTCCGGCTTTATTAAGCAGTTTGAACATTAATGGCCTAGCGAGAGGCAGAGCGAACAGGCCAATGGCGTACCACTCGGGTATCTTTCCTGTTGATGCGGTCAAAAAGATGACGGCAAACACGTCTTGCATGACGAGAATACCAATCGCGAGAGTGCCATACGTCGCGTTGAGCTCGCCTTTTTCTTGCAGTGTTTTAACCGCAAAAACAGTACTCGAGAAAGAAAGTGCAAAGCCGAGCAAAATCAGTTGCTCCACTTCTAACGTGGCAAGGCTAGAAACACCGAGCACCTTAAGTCCAAGTAATAGTATGGCGAACAAAAGGGTGGACAGTATGTTGTGGATGGTGGCGCCAGCCCAAATTTCTTTGGAGAGCAAGGTTTTGATATCTAGCTTTAAGCCAATAGTAAACAGCAACAGTGTGACACCGAGATCGGCGAGAGTCACCATGGTATCTGAAGATTCGAAGCCAGCGCTATGCAGAGCAAAACCTGCGAGTAGAAAACCTACCATAGGCGGTAGTTGGCATTTTAATGCTAGAAAGCCAGCTAAGAAAGCAACGGTAACGAGTATAAGTTCCATAATTCAACTAATGTTGGTCTATAAAAAAGACCACACCGAAGTGTGGTCATCCCTTTATTCAAAGTATATCAAACTATTAGTTGATAAATTCGATACAAGTTCTCAATCTTCTAACAATTTTTGTAACAGAACACCGTTGAGCATGGCTCGTTTGATCATCGCAAATGCCCCCATGGTAGGTTGTTTGTCGATCTCAGAGGCAACGATAGGTAGCCCGGTATGGAATGTGGTGAGCGATTGGTTCTCAACATTACGCTGAATTGCCGGGAAGACGATGTCTTTTGCCATGGTAATATCGCCAGCAATCACGATTTTTTGCGGATTGAATAAATTCACTGTCATTGCGATGGCTTTACCGAGTTGGTTCCCGACTCGAACTAAACTTTGTTTTGCCAGTTCATCGCCATTTAATGCATGCGAACATACATCTTCGATGGTGATGTCTTCTTTGAGTGATAATGTTGACTCATAGCCTTGATCAATGAGTTTTTTTACGCGGTGAACAATCGCTGGGTTAGCGGCAACCGTTTCTAAACAACCAAAGTTACCACATTGGCATTGCTCGCCGAGTGGATCAATTTGGATATGACCGATTTCACCAACGTTGCGATTAAAGCCTAAGAATACTTGCCCATTGACAATGATGCCTGCGCCTGTTCCTCGGTGAACACTGACCAGGATTGAATCTTGGCAGTCTCGGCTTGAACCAAAGTAATGTTCAGCGAGGGCCATTCCTCTTACGTCGTTACCAACAAAACATTCAACGTTAAATTGGGTGCGTATGAGATCGGCCAGTTCCAGTTTATCGATATCGGTATTGGGCATGTACTCGACCACGCCGGTGGTCGGATTCACTAAGCCAGGAAGCGTGATACCAATGGCAATTAATTGGTCTATACGACGGCTGTGCTCATTTAAGAAGGCTTGAAGATTAGACACTAACCCTTTTGCCAGTTGATTTTGATCGGCGTAATGGAGTTCTTTTTGAACAAAGGCCAGCTCGTTGCCGCCCAGGTTGTATAGGGAGAGTTGGACATAATCTCGCCCCAGTCTTACAGCAATCGAGTGAAAAGGTGCGACTTCGGTTGTCAATGAAATCGCACGTCGTCCACCTGTTGACGCTTGTTGGGCGACCTCTTTGATGAGGCCACGCTCTAGCAGCTGGCGGGTGATCTTGGTAACGCTGGCTGGAGCCAGTTGGCTTACATCGGCAACTTGAATGCGCGAGATAGGCCCTTTTTGGTCTATTAAACGGTAAACCGCTGCGCTATTCAGTTGTTTTACTAAATCTACGTTACCTATCTGTCCGCCATTCATACTTAACTTTGCTCGTATTGTCCGTTAACAATTGTACCTTGGACGTTGAAATCTCGATCGAATATGGCCAAGTTAGCTATCATGCCTTTTTTGATGCGACCGAGTTTATTATCCAGTCCCATCGCTTTAGCAGGATAGAGTGTTGCCATTCGTAGCGTTTCGTCCAAAGCAATACCGGCGTGTTCAACTGTATTTTGAACCGCTTCTATCATAGTCAGTGCGCTACCGCCTAGCGTTCCGTCTTCGCCAACGCACTTCCCTTCTCTGTAATATACTTTCTTACCGACAAAAATAAAGTAATCCATCTCAGCACCCGCTGGAGCTGTGGCGTCGGTCACTAATACCAGCTTTTCACCCTTCACTTTATGCGCGATACGAATATTCGCGTAATCAACGTGGAAGCCATCGGCGATAACACCAGCGTATACATCGGGTGTGTCATAAATGGCACCAACCACACCAGGTTCGCGACCTGTCATCGGTGTCATTGCATTAAAAAGATGCGTGGCAAATGTGATGCCAGATTCAAACCCTTGACGAGCTTGTTCATACGTCGCATTTGTGTGCCCGATAGACACTACTATGCCAGCTTTATGCAGTCTTTCGATATGCTCTGGGGCATTTTGTTCTGGTGCGAGTGTTACTTTTGCGACTAAGTCGCTATTTTCGCAGATTAAATCGATCATTGCATCATCTGAACGTCGAATGAAGTCTGGGCTATGGATGCCTTTTTTCTCAACATTTAGATACGGGCCTTCTAAATGAAGACCAAGAGATTGATTTTTATATTTATTATTGTATTCACGCGCCGCATCTAGTGCTTGACGCATATTTTCATCCGACGAAGTAATTAAGGTTGGTAGAAAACTCGTACAGCCTGTTTTGATGTTGGTACGGTGCATCGTTTGAATAGTGTCAGCGGTGATTTCGTCATTGAACATAACACCACCACAACCGTTAAGTTGCAGATCAATAAAACCTGGGCTGACGTTGGCTCCGTTGAGGTCGATACGCTCTATGGACTCAGGAAGTTCAGATAATGGTAATACCGCTTCAATCTGGTCACCGTTGATAACAACAGCATGATTATTGAGAACATCACTACTCGTGAAGACCTTACAATTGGTTAATGCATACATAGTTAGCGAATCCTTGTGTTTTAATTCTATTTACCTCACCGCAAGTACCAAACTGACTTCTCGACATCGTCGTATTTGAAACTTAGTTTGTGTTACTTAGCAATGAATTCAATTTTTTATTTAGCAAGTTATAATTAGTTACACTTTTCATGTTAACTCAATGATAAAATGAGAATTATTGTTATTATTTTTAATTTTTGTGGACGTTTATTTATGCATTGCTCATAAAAACGTGACCACGTACTGCAACTCTCACCAATGAAATCTTACCGAGATCTCACCATTTTTTCGTATGATAAAATAAGTTTTATGATCTCGCTAGCAAAAAGCCTCTATTTTGACAAAAACTGGTGATTATGATCACAAATAGGGAGGTTTTAATTTGCGGAGCAAAATTAATTTCATAAACTGAGGAGGACTAAATTGAACGGCTAAAATAAGTCGTCCAAAATTAAAATTCCTATAGGGGGAACACACGGTGAATATATTAGGATATGCACAGAAGCTCGGGAAGGCATTGATGCTTCCTATTGCAACGCTTCCAATCGCAGCACTTCTACTTCGTTTGGGTCAACCTGACCTACTCGACATTGCATTTATGGCGGCGGCGGGTAACGCAATTTTCAGTCAACTACCTTTGCTATTTGGTTTGGGTATCGCGATTGGCCTATCTAAAGATGGCAACGGTGCGGCAGGTCTTGCAGGCGCAGTAGCTTACTTCGTATTAACGGCAACAGCAGCAACGATTAACGCAGACGTTAATATGTCGTTCTTTGGCGGTATCTTTGCAGGTATCATCGCGGGACATTCATACAACGCATTCCACGCGACGCGTTTACCTGAATGGCTAGCATTCTTCTCTGGCAAACGTCTTGTTCCAATTATGGCGGGTCTATTTGCTCTAGTCGCTGGTGCATTATCTGGTGTGATCTGGCCTGGCATTCAATCTGGTCTAGATTCTCTAGCACACGCTGTATCAACGTCTGGCGCAGTTGGTCAATTCGTTTATGGTACCCTTAACCGTGCACTTATCCCTGTTGGTCTTCACCATGTTCTTAACTCTTACTTCTGGTTTGGTATGGGTACATGTCAAGAAGTCCTAATCACTGGCGCTCAAGCCGCTGGTCAAGCACTTCCTTCTATCCAACAATTGTGTATTGACCCTGCTCTTGCGAAAACGCTAGTGGCTGGCCAAACACACACATTTGAGTTTGCTAACTCTGTAACACCAGAAATCACAGCAACAGTAAAAGAAGTAACAGAAACACTTAAGTCTGGTGACTTGCACCGTTTCTTTGGCGGCGATAAAGGCGCTGGCGTATTCATGAATGGTTTCTTCCCTGTCATGATGTTCGGTCTTCCTGGTGCTGCTCTTGCTATGTACCTAGCGGCGCCTGCTGAAAAACGCAGCCAAGTTGGTGGCGCACTGTTCTCAGTAGCATTCTGTTCATTCCTAACGGGTATTACAGAGCCACTTGAATTCATGTTCGTGTTCCTTGCTCCTGCTCTATACGCAATGCACGCTGTGTTCACTGGTCTATCACTAGTTGTTGCTAACATGTTTGGTACGCTGCACGGCTTCGGCTTCTCTGCAGGTCTTATCGACTTCGTGTTGAACTGGGGTCTAGCAACTAAACCATTCGTATTGCTACTTATTGGTCTTGGCTTTGGTGCTCTGTACTTCTTCACATTCTCGTTCGCTATCCGCGCATTCAACCTGAAGTCGCCTGGTCGTGAAGACGATGACGAAGTTGCAGCCGATGTATCTGCTGACGCACCTAAGGGTGACGTTGCTCGCCAATACCTTAAAGCACTAGGCGGACACGATAACCTGACATCTATCGATGCATGTATCACTCGTCTACGTCTAGCAATGAAAGACCGCTCTATCGTTGACGAAAAGGTTCTTAAGAAGCTCGGCGCGAAAGGTGTGGTTAAGCTAGGTGAAAATAACCTGCAGGTTATCCTAGGCCCTCTAGCCGAAATCGTTGCTGGTGAAATGAAAGCAATTGGTGCAGGTGAAGACCTAACAGAAGTTAAACTTCCTTAGGCTATCATTTAAGCGCAATTGACAAGTAAAGCCTCTCTTCGGAGAGGCTTTTTTTTGTTTTATGTATCCTGAATAGTTTGAGGTGGCGTGATAACCAAAAATAATCTCTATAAAGTGCGAGTTCTTGTTGTGGTTTTGCGAGGAATTGTGGATCATTGGAGCCCATACAATCTGACAATACTAAAACATAGAGGTGTTATAGATGAGTGAAGCTGAGGCTCGTCCATCGAACTTTATCCGCCAAATCATTGATAAAGATTTATCCGATGGCAAACATACTAGCGTGCATACTCGTTTTCCGCCGGAACCTAATGGTTACCTGCACATTGGTCACGCGAAATCTATTTGTTTGAACTTCGGTATTGCTCAGGATTATCAAGGTCAGTGCAACTTACGCTTTGACGACACTAACCCTGAAAAAGAAGATGTAGAATACGTTGAATCTATTAAGAATGACGTAAGCTGGTTAGGCTTTGATTGGTCTGGTGAGATCTGTTATTCGTCGAACTACTTCGATCAGTTGCATGATTATGCGGTTGAGCTAATCAATAAAGGCCTTGCGTATGTTGATGAGTTAAGCCCAGAACAAATCCGTGAATACCGTGGTTCGTTAACCGCACCAGGTAAGCCGAGCCCATACCGTGATCGTAGCGTTGAAGACAACCTAGCGTTGTTTGCGAAGATGCGTGCGGGTGAGTTTGCAGAAGGCACAGCGTGCTTACGTGCAAAAATCGACATGAGCTCATCGTTCATGGTGATGCGTGATCCTGTGTTATATCGTGTCCGTTTTGTTGAGCACCATCAAACAGGCGATAAGTGGTGCATCTACCCGATGTATGACTTTACGCACTGTATTTCAGATGCACTCGAGGGGATTACTCACTCGCTATGTACGCTTGAGTTCCAAGATAATCGTCGTCTGTATGACTGGGTTTTGGAAAACATTACGATTGACTGCCAACCACGTCAGTATGAATTTAGCCGCCTTAACCTTGAATATACCGTTATGTCAAAGCGCAAGCTGAGCCAGTTGGTATCTGAAAAATTGGTTAATGGCTGGGATGATCCACGTATGCCAACGATCTCGGGCTTGCGCCGTCGTGGCTTTACACCGGCTTCTATTCGAGAGTTTTGTAAGCGCATTGGCGTGACCAAACAAGAGAACATGATTGAATTTGGCTCATTAGAATCCTGTATTCGTGATGATCTTAATGAAAATGCACCACGTGCCATGTCGGTATTAGATCCAATCCGAGTGGTTGTTGAAAACTTTGCTGAAGACACAGTCGAGACGCTGAATATTGCCAATCATCCAAACAAACCTGAAATGGGTAGCCGTGAGGTACCATTTACTCGTGAGTTGTGGATTGAGCGTGATGATTTCCGTGAGGAAGCAAACAAAAAATACAAGCGCTTGGTATTGGGTAAAGAAGTACGCTTGCGCGGTGCTTACGTGATCAAAGCGGAACGCATCGAAAAAGATGCTGAAGGTAATATCACAACGATTTTCTGTAACTATGATGATGAAACTTTAGGCAAAAACCCTGCAGATGGTCGTAAAGTAAAAGGCGTTATTCATTGGGTTTCTGCTGATAAAGGTCTACCGGCACAGATTCGTCTATACGACCGTTTATTCACGGTTGCCAACCCTGCGGCAGAAGATAATTTTGCTGCTACGATCAACCCAGAATCTTTGGTTGTGCTTAATGGCTTTGTTGAGCCTAGCTTAGCAGCAGCGACAGCCGATCAAGGTTATCAGTTTGAACGTACCGGTTACTTCTGCGTGGATGGTAAAGATTCTCAGCCTGAAGCACTCGTATTTAACCGTACCGTTGGGCTACGTGATACTTGGGCAAAAATAGAGACAAACTAATACTATGCGCCTTACCATAGGCGCTTTTTAGTTATAAAAAAACCAGCCACTCGGCTGGTTTTTTTTGTTTCGAATTATAATCTAACTTGGTTTGTGCGCTTTTGGGTTTTCTTTGCACGCACCGCCAACGCATTTTCCATATAAATAGAGGCTGTGGTTGGTGAGCTCAATGTTGTATCGAGCGGCAATTTCTTTTTGGCGTGTCTCGATCATCTCGTCAGAAAATTCAATCACTTCACCACAATCTAGACATACAAGATGGTCATGGTGGTGTTGGGTTGATAATTCAAATACAGACTTACCACCTTCAAAGTGGTGACGAGTGACAATACCCGCATCGTCAAATTGGTTTAATACGCGATAAACGGTCGCTAAACCAATTTCTTCACCTAAATCGATAAGTTTCTTATACAAATCTTCAGCACTGATATGCTGGTATTCCGGTTTCTGCAAGACTTCTAGGATCTTAAGTCTAGGCAGTGTGACCTTAAGGCCGGCATCTTTGAGTGCTTTGTTATTGTCTGACATATACGTTCCTGTGATGATCTGCAGCAATAAACAGATGTCAATAATCCCATCATTATAGGGCACTAAGGCTTAACAATAAACCACGAACTTCAAGGGGTTACTAACTATTAACATAGAAGTCGAACTTCGTCACTTTACAAACACATCTGACCAGTTACAATTTGTTTACATTTCGTAACGAGCGACGATTGATGGATAGACGATTAGAAAAGATATATAAGCCCAAATACGTCAAGTTTGCACTTAACATATGGCCACCATTTTGGGGGGCTGGTATTCGAATTGTTGATATTAGTGAAGACTTCCGCTCGGTTAAGGTTCGTCTAAAGCTCAGATGGTGGAATAAAAACGCTAACCGCTCTCAGTTTGGGGGCAGTATTTTTGCTATGACAGACCCTATTTATTCTCTGATGTTAATGGGGATCTTGCGTGAGCAGTATTATGTTTGGGATAAAGAAGCGAGTATCGACTTCCTAAAACCGGGTTTTTCAGATTTAAACGCTGAGTTCGTCATTAGCCAAGATGCGCTTGAACAAATCTTACAAAGTACCGCCACAGGCGATAAATGTTTTCCAGAATTTATCACACACATCTGCAACCAAGATAGTGATGTGGTTGCCACGATTCAGCGTAAACTTTACATCCGCAAGAAACCAAAATTTCGCGATATAAGCGATGGTGAGTCGCCATCGGTGCAAGCTTAGATTCAACGACTGTACGATGACCATTGTCTTTTTTTGTTTATTATTAGTAGAAAGTAAAAAGTAGATGAAGGGTTAGGTATGAAGCGAATGACAATGGCATTACTGGGCTGTCTATTAAGTGGGGTGGTTTTTGCCGATGAATTAACACCACAAGTGCTTGATGAGCTGAATCGCGACCTCGAAAAAAGCCATTTTCAGCAAGCGAATCCTGATATTTCAGTGGTGGACATGCGCCTTAGTTTTGCCGATGGTATTTTATTTCGGACCACTCAGTATCAGTCCCGAGGGGAGCCAGAAACGGAATCAATGACGAGCTGGATGTTGGAGACCATGATTCAACAGGTTTGTCAGCAACTCACGCCTTTGCTGAAGGGGAAATTCAGTAACGTTGCGCAAATAGCTGCGACCGAAACGGTTGAGTTTGACAATGGTCAAACCGCGTCTAAAACTCGAATCTGTAGCAACTCAGTTCAATAAACAAGCCGCATAATAATCCGTAAACACAATAAAAAATGCCTCCGATTTGGAGGCATTTTTTATATGGCTAGGAGCAACGAATTAGTCTTCGAGCTCAGCTAAGCACATTTCTTCATAAAGTTGCTTCGTCCACGTAGAGACGCGAGCATCCGTTAGCTCTGGCTGACGATCTTCATCGATGCACAAACCAACAAACTGAGACTCATCGCCTTCAACGAGAGCTTTTGATGCTTCAAATTCATAGCTTTCTGTCGAAGTGTGGCCGATGATGGTGCCACCTTTTGCTTCAACGATATCACGTACTGTACCCATAGCATCACAGAAGTACTCAGCATAGTCTTCTTGGTCGCCACAGCCAAAGATCGCTACCAGCTTCGTTGAGAAGTCGATGCCTTCAAGCTCAGGGAAGAAATCGTCCCAATCTGCTTGAGCTTCACCGTAATACCAAGTCGGGATACCCAAAAGAAGCAAGTCGAAGTTATCAATATCTTCTTTGCTGCTTTTTGCGATATCTTGAACGTGAATGAGCTGTTTACCCAATTGTTTTTGGATCATCTTTGCGATAGCTTCTGTGTTACCAGTGTCACTACCAAAGAATAGACCTACACTTGCCATAGAATCAGTACCTTTTCATTGTCTATTTTTGACTAAAGAAGTGGGGATAGTTAACTTATCCCAGAGCCTTCCCAGCTGAGTTGGATGATGCCTTTGGCAACAAAACCAGCGCAACCAAGAAAGAGCACTAGCCACACAATACGGCGACCAAACGTTGGGACGTTACCTTGCTTGAGAACGTCTTTTATTGCCATACCGATTAAGAAGAAAATCGATGCAAACAACAAATCTAATCCAATAGATTCCAACTTGTCTATGTAGTCGTAAAGCATGCTATTCCTTTATGCCAATATGCTTGCGCGAAACTATACCACTGTTAAAAGATAAAGTTAATCCAAGCTCGTGAACAAGCATTCGTTTGATGTCAAATTAAATGAATTTTCGAATTGCTCGCAGTACTTCGGTTGGTTTTTCTGCATGCAACCAATGTCCAGTGTTGGCGATTACATGTGCTTTGGGGTGTGCGAACTGCGCCTGAATGAGTGGCTGGTGTTCGGCGGTAAGGTAATCAGAGTCGCCACCTTTAATAAAGAGAATAGGTACGTTGGTTTTGGTAATGGGTATCCAATCGAGTATATCCAGATAATTGGACTTGAGTGATTCAACGTTAAATCGCCACGTTAGGTGGTCGCCTCGCTTGAACAGTGATTTACCCAAAAATTGGCGTACCCCTTCCATTTCAACATGCTGCGCTAACAGCGCCATAGCCTCAGAACGGGAAGAGGGCGGGTGCTTGAGCACTTCATCAAGCCCTGCTATTACATTGTCATGGCGCCGTGACGTGTATTTCACGGGTGACATATCTAACACAACAAGCTTGGCGATAGGGTAGTGTTCACTAACCGCCATCGCCACCTTTCCTCCCATTGAATGCCCAATTACGATGGGCGACTCAATACTGAGAGTGGTGAGTAAATGACTCACGTCTTGGGCCATGCTTCGATAGTCGTGAATGTCGCTGTGAAAGGAGCTACCATGATTTCTGAGGTCGATACTGATGACATCAAAATCTTGTTTTAAGTCGCGCGCAAGCACACCTAAATTATTCAGGTCACCAAATAAGCCATGGATTAATACAACGGGCTGGCCGGTCCCTTCTCTTTTATAGTTTAATAGTACTGACATTTTTCTGTTATTCGTGATGCGTTTATCGTAGAGGTTCACGGCGGAACTCGTTATAATCAATCAGAGTTTAAACATAGAGATTGTGAAAAGCGAATGAAAACAATTGAGGTTGATGAGGATCTATACCGTTACATTGCCAGTCAAACCCACCATATAGGTGAGAGTGCTTCTGATATTTTGAGGCGACTCCTTGATGTGGATGCGTCAAAAACGGAACAGAAACCGGCCGCCGCTAAAACTATCGTTGTCAGCAAAGAAGCGCCAAAAGTTGAACAGGTTGATTTTGTTAAAGAAATGCGCACTTTGCTTATCTCTGACGAATTTGCAGGGTTAAAGAAAGCGATTGATAGATTTATGTTGGTGTTATCAACCCTTCATCGCTTAAACCCAGAAGGCTTTTCTGAAGCGACGCAGGTAAAAGGGCGCAAACGCGTATATTTCGCAGATAACGAAAATACATTGTTAGAGAGTGGCACTACAACAAAACCTAAAGCCATTCCTAATACGCCACTCTGGGTAATAACGAATACGAACACCAGCCGCAAACGGCAAATGGTGGAGCAGGTCATGACTGTGATGGGAATGCCTGCCGATATCGTCGAGAAAGTGACGGTATCCATTTAGAGTTTCGATTCAAGCCTCATAAGAACCGGCAACTAACGGTAATTATGAGGTTTTTTTTTGTTTTTTAGGCTTAATATTAAAAGGACGTCTGTTATGGCTATCCATCCTCGAGCGGGCCAAAAGGCTCAGCAAGAAGATTTGTACAACATTCCCGCATTAGTATCTAACTACTTTCTCATTCAACCGGAACCGCAGAATTCAGCGCATCGAGTTCAGTTTGGTACCTCTGGTCACCGAGGTAGCGCAGATAAAGGGACATTTAATGAAAACCATATTTTAGCCATCGCACAAGCGGTTGCTGAAGTCCGCGCACAACACGGAACCACAGGCCCATTGTTCATTGGTAAAGATACGCATGCCTTGTCAGAGCCTGCGTTTGCCAATGTGGTTGAAGTTCTTGTGGCTAATGGTGTCAAAGTCGTCATTCAAGAAGATGGCGGTTATACGCCAACTCCTGGTGTTTCTCACGCTATCCTGACTCACAACCTTGTCAATGATGCCAAAGCTGATGGTATTGTTATCACGCCTTCGCACAACCCGCCTCAAGATGGGGGCATTAAGTACAACCCTACTCACGGTGGCCCTGCTGAAGCTGAATTGACTCAAGCGATTGAAGATAGAGCAAACGAGATTATTGCTGATGAATTGAAAGACGTAAAACGTCTGCCGATTGCGACGGCGCTGAAATCAGACTTAGTTGAATCTCGTGACTTAGTTCAACCTTACATCGACGATCTCGTTAACGTTATCGACATGGAAGCGATTCAAAAAGCGAAGTTAAAAATTGGCGTTGATCCATTAGGTGGCTCTGGTATCGAGTATTGGCGCCAAATTGGTAAAACGTTCAACCTTGACCTCACTTTAGTCAGTGACGCTATTGATCCTTCTTTCCAATTTATGTCATTGGACAAAGATGGTGTAGTGCGCATGGATTGTTCATCACCTTATGCGATGGCTGGCTTGCTTGCGTTAAAAGATGACTATGACCTTGCCTTTGGTAATGACCCTGACTACGACCGTCATGGTATTGTGACACCAAAAGGTTTGATGAATCCAAACCATTACCTAGCGGTGTGTATCGATTACCTTTATCGCCACCGTACCCAATGGCGTGAGGATGTCGCTGTTGGCAAAACCTTAGTATCAAGCGCGTTAATTGACCGTGTCGTCGCGGATCTTGGTCGTACTTTGTGTGAAGTGCCTGTGGGCTTTAAGTGGTTCGTTGATGGGTTGTACAACGGTGAGTTTGGCTTTGGTGGTGAAGAGAGCGCTGGAGCGTCATTCTTACGTAAAGACGGAACGCCATGGTCAACCGATAAAGACGGTATTATTTTATGCCTGCTTGCGGCAGAAATTACCGCTGTAACGGGTAAAAACCCTCAAGAGTACTATGAAGCGCTAGCCGCAAAACATGGCGAATCCCAATACAACCGTATTCAAGCGGTTGCGAATACCGAGCAGAAGAATGTACTTAAGAAGTTGTCTCCTGAGATGGTGTCGGCAGAAACACTAGCAGGTGATGCGATCACGGCTCGTTTAACGCATGCGCCAGGTAACGGTGCCGCGATTGGTGGCCTGAAAGTAACCACTGAAAATGGCTGGTTTGCTGCCCGTCCTTCTGGGACAGAGGACATCTACAAAATCTATTGTGAAAGCTTTAAAGGCGAAGCTCATCTCAAGCTGATTGAAGCCGAAGCGCAAGAGATAGTTAACCAAGTCTTTGCTCAAGCTGGACTATAATTAACGATTAGCTCAGCTATTTGTAAAAATGTAAAAAACGGTCACAATATGTGGCCGTTTTTTTATGCCTGCGTTTACTGTTCACATGTCGAGTTGCTTGTATTGGAAAACTAAGTTACATCGGAAACCTAAGTTGTATCGGAAAACCTAAGTTGTAACGGTAAACCTAAATAGAAGGCAAAAAAAACACCGCCATAAAGGCGGTGTAAGAAAATTTGACAGACAGGTCAAAACAGGAAGTACATGCCTCGAATAGGGGATAACTAATCAAAGCATGGTGGTAGAAACTACCGAACTCGAAAATCGAGATTGCAAACACAACATCGCAATCACAAGTCAATTGATTCTAGAGAGAATCAAGCCGTTCAGACTTGTGCTTGCGGGATGAAATATAGAATTTCTCTGGCCGTTCGGCAATGGACAATTTATAATGTTTCAGATAAAAAAAACTAATGCATTTGAGAGAGCGCTATGTCTAGACGTTTACCCCCACTTAACTCTTTGAAAGTTTTCGAAGCTGCGGCGCGCCATCTCAGCTTTACTCGCGCTGCGGAAGAGCTTTTTGTTACTCAAGCTGCGGTGAGTCATCAGATAAAAGCCTTAGAAGAATTTCTTGGCTTAAAGCTGTTTCGTCGCCGAAATCGTTCGTTATTACTAACGGAAGAAGGGCAAAGTTACTTTCTTGATATCAAAGATATTTTCACGGCTCTTTCTGAAGCAACAGATAAGGTGTTGGAACGCAGTGAGAAAGGCGCTCTGACCATTAGTTTGCCGCCAAGTTTTGCTATCCAATGGTTGGTGCCTCGCTTAGCGGACTTTAATCAACAAGAGCCAGATATTGATGTTCGTATCAAAGCGGTCGATATGGATGAAGGGTCGCTGACGGACGATGTGGATGTGGCCATCTATTATGGTCGCGGCAATTGGTCTGGTTTGCGGGCTGATAAACTGTACCAAGAATTTTTAGTCCCCTTGTGTGCGCCCGCGTTATTACTGGGCAGTAAACCACTCGATACGCTTGCAGATTTGTCCCAACATACGTTGCTGCACGATACGTCTCGTAAAGATTGGAAACAATTTACCAAGCAAAATGAGTTAGATGGCGTAAATGTGAACCACGGTCCTATCTTTAGCCACTCAACGATGGTGTTACAGGCTGCCGCTCATGGCCAAGGTATTGCACTCGGTAATAACGTGCTTGCGCAACCTGAGTTGGATGCAGGGCGCTTGATTGCTCCCTTTGATGAGGTCTTAGTGAGCAAAAACGCGTTTTATGTCGTCTGTCACGAGAAACAAGCCGATATGGGACGAATTGCAACATTTAGAGATTGGATGCTAGCGAAGGCTCAACGAGAGCAAGAGGTATTGTTTGATGGATAAGGTATCGATAGATAGCCAATTGATGGACACCTTACGAATCGACGGTCCTGAAGGGGCACCGTTGTTTTTGTTTGCACATGGTGCCGGGGCAGGAATGGATCATGAATTCATGCAAGATATGGCAACACGATTAGCAGCCAAAGACATTCGAGTTGTTCGCTTTAATTTCCCTTATATGGTGAAACGTGCCGAAGATGGAAAAAAGCGCCCACCCGATCGCGCTCCCAAGCTCTTAGACGCGATGACGGCTGTAATTGATGCCATCGCAGGCGATAGTCAGATAGTCATTGGTGGCAAATCTATGGGCGGAAGAATGGCCTCATTGTTATCAGAGCACCCTAATGTGAAAGCAATAGCGTGTTTGGGGTTTCCTTTTCATCCGCCGGGCAAACCTGAAAACTATAAAGGTGAACAGCTTGCCAGTATCGCGAAGCCGTGCTTAATTTTGCAGGGCGAGCGAGATACATTTGGCAAGCGTGAAGAGTTTGAGCATTTTGAGTTTTCAAATGATGTTGTGGTGACCTTTATCCCTGATGGCGACCATAGTTTAAAACCGCGCAAAGCCTCTGGTTTTACTGAGACACAAAACCGCCAAATGGCCGTTGATCGCCTTGCGCTGTTTGTAAAAGGGATTACTGATGTCGAATAATGCCTTGGGTATCCAACCGTTCCTGACATGGAGCCGAGCTTTTATTATTATAGCGGCCTTGTCCGGCATGCTCAGTGTAGCGTTAGGGGCGTTTGCGGCTCATGGGTTGAAAGCAATACTTTCGCCTTCGTTACTGAGTACTTTTCAAACCGGCGTGACGTATCAATTCATTCATACCATCGCTTTGCTGTTCTGTGCGTTGTTAATTCGAAGCACGGGTGATGCTAATTCACAAAAGACATTTCATCGGGCTGCGATTTGCTTTATCATCGGCATCCTTTTCTTTAGCGGTAGTCTATACGCCCTAGCGCTAACAGGAGTGAAATGGTTTGGGCCAATCACTCCATTAGGTGGTGTGATGTTCATAGTCGGGTGGGGATTCCTTGCTCTGGCTGGATATCGGATGACTGACGATACGACCAAAGATGGAGTCAATCAGTGAAACAGTTAATGCTATATTGCCGCTCTGGATTCGAAAAAGAGTGTGCTGGTGAAATTCAAGACAAAGCGAATCAGCTTGAGGTTTTTGGTTTTCCAAGAGTAAAAAATAACTCAGGGTATGTGTTATTTGAATGCTACCAAGAAGGTGATGCAGCAAAACTAGTACGCGATATTGACTTTAAATCGCTGATCTTTGCTCGCCAGATTTTTGCTATTGCGAGTGAGCTTGAGTCACTGCCAACAGACGATCGTATCTCACCGATTCTTGAATCGTTGAATGACGTTGATGGCTTGCCAATGTGTGGTGATCTTCGTATTGAAACCCCAGACACCAATGAAGCGAAAGAGCTGTTAAAGTTTTGTCGTAAATTTACAGTGCCAGTGCGTCAAGCGATGCGTGGTAAAGGTTTGCTCTACAATAAAGACAACGCAAAAAAGCCAGTTCTGCATATCTGTTTTACTGAACCAGGTCACTGTTATATTGGTTACTCATTACCGTTGAACAACTCTGCGTTTTTTATGGGCATACCGCGACTTAAGTTTCCTGCCGATGCACCAAGTCGTTCTACGTTAAAATTGGAAGAAGCGTTTCACGTATTTATTCCAAGAGAAGAGTGGGATACACGACTCGCGTCTGGTATGTGGGGGGTTGACCTTGGGGCTTGCCCTGGTGGTTGGACGTATCAACTGGTACGTCGCTCTATGTTCGTTCATGCTATTGATAACGGCATGATGGCTGACAGTTTAATGAATACCGGTCAGGTTAAACACCACCAAGCAGATGGTTTCAAATTTGAACCACCTCGTAAAAATGTTACTTGGCTAGTCTGCGATATGATTGAAAAGCCGGCTCGCGTGGCACAGTTGATGGGCGAATGGCTTATCAAGGGGTGGGCGAAAGAAACCATCTTCAATCTTAAGCTCCCAATGAAAGGTCGCTATGATGAAGTACTTCAAGACATTGAGAATCTAAAGATTTTCCTCAATGACAATAAAGTGAAGTACACCCTGCAAGCTAAGCACTTATACCATGACCGTGAGGAAATTACGGTGCATATCCAAGTGCTATCAAATATCTCGCCATATTAATGATGACGTATTCACATCTAGGCTTTCGAGCCTAGATGTTCCGTTTCGTCAAACCGAATATCTTGTAGGTTAAACCCTAACTCAATATCTGTTTTTAACGCAGAAATCTGTTGGCATTTTCGTGCTAGCTCGATGTGCTCATCGAGTTTTTTTCGATATTTCTTCGGCAGGTCTTCACCGATGAAGGCGGCTTCAATCGTCTCGTACTGAGTGAGTATCTCTTTTGCTGCTTTTGGTCCTACCCCAGGGACTCCTGGAACTTGAGAAGAGCTGACGCCCGTCAGTCCCCAATAGTCAGCAAGCTGCGTTGGCTTAACACCAAACTCAGCTTCGATAAATGGCGCATCTAACCAGCGGTGTTGGAAGTAGTCACGGATCTGTAGTGTGGGTGATAGGAGTTGGCAGTAGCCTTTATCTGTCGAGATAATGGTGACCTTTTCACCATGACTGGCGACTTTTACCGCGAGTGTTGCCACCAAGTCATCAGCCTCATCGCCCTCCGACAATAATGAATCAATCCCTAATTGCCACCATGCATCTTGCACTTTTTCTAATCCGCGACACAGTGGTTCGGGCATTGGTTTTCTGTTCTGTTTGTACCCAGGTAAGATGTCACCTCGCCAGCCACGGTCTTGTTCATGGTGATCAAACACAGCAATGATGTGTGTGGGCTCCGACTCTTTGATGATCCGTTTTAGCGTTCTCGAGGTAGTCAGAATTGTACGTTCAATATCCTCTGGGTCAGGCTGTACAGCGTGCACACGTCGTAGAAGGTTAAGAGCATCAATAATCACAAGATGGATAGACATAAAAAAAGACCACGGAATAACATGGTCTTATTGTAATAAATCTACTTGCGAGTTTCAGAATTTTATTCGTTGTTAGTTATCTTATAACAAGGTATATATTCTGAGCCTGGCAGTTTCATTCGTTGTTGTTGGACGAAATCACCGAGTAATTTATCCATCTTGGTCATCAGGTTTTTGTCTCCATCGATCAAGAATGGCCCATGTTTCTCTATCTCTAGAATACCTTCCGCTTTCACATTCCCAGCGACAATGCCTGAAAATGCTTGTCTTAATGCAGCCGCTAGATTTTCTGGTCGTTGATTGAGATGCAAATCCAGTCCCGCCATATTTTCGTGTGTTGGAACGAATGGAAGCTGGAACTCGGGTTCGATATGTAGGGACCAGTTAAAGCTGTAGGCGTCGCCATTTTTTTTACGGTGCTCTCGCACCTCTGGCATCGCTCCCTTCATTACTCTCGCCGCTTTGGCTGGGTCATCAATGATGATCTGGTAATGCTTTTGCGCCTCTTCTCCCAATGTGTCACGTACAAATTGGTCAATCGAGCGGAAGTATGCCTCACTTTCCTTTGGCCCAGTTAAAACAATTGGCATTGGTTGTTCTGCATTGTTCGGGTGCATCATAATACCCAATATATAGAGTAGTTCTTCTGCTGTCCCTGGGCCTCCAGGGAAGATGATAATGCCATGCCCCATGCGCACAAAGGCTTCCAAACGTTTCTCAATATCCGGCATGATGACGAGCTCGTTGACGATTGGGTTTGGCGGCTCAGCGGCAATAATCGAGGGCTCGGTCAGACCTAAATAACGTTTTTCTTGGTAACGTTGCTTAGCATGGCCAATGGCGGCACCTTTCATTGGGCCTTCCATCGCGCCAGGACCACAACCGGTACAAATGTTGAGTTCACGTAGCCCTAGCTCATTACCGACCTCTCGAGTGTATTGGTACTCCGTTGGGTTGATGGAGTGACCACCCCAGCAAACAATTAAGTTAGGTTCTATGCCCGGCGTGAGTGAGCCGGCGTTACGTAAAATACCAAACACTAAATTTGTAATATGCGTGGAATTGGTGAGGTTTAAACGTTGGCTATCGGCAAGGTGCATGTTGACGTAAACAATGTCGCGCAACACGGAGAAAAGATGCTCTTGGATGCCTTTAATAATTTGACCGTCAACAAAGGCATGCTCAGGAGGGTTCGCAAGTTCGAGTTTTATCCCTCTTTCTCGGCGCATAACGTTGACATCAAACGAACGATTTTTATCGAGCAGCTCTTTGGAGTTATCGGTGTGGCTGCCTGAATTTAAAACGGCAAGCGTACAATTACGATAGAGCTGATAAAGATCGCTGGCGGCGGTTTTTTTAAGGCGCTCAACTTCAAGTTGAGAGAGAAGATCCATGCTGCCTGTAGGGCTAATATGCGTAATCATGGCATTTCCTTAGTCTAGAAAGGGAAGCGAATACCCACCTTTTGGATTGAGCCATATCTTTATGGACGGGGCTACTAGAATGGGCAGGAAGGGTAACGCGATCGTCTTAATTCGTATTGTCTAGTTACGGTCAATGAGCGGCGTTCACTTGACCACTGTAAACGGCGACACGTTAATTTCTTTGAAAGTGTCACGATGGAGTACAATTATAGATTAGCAAAGTTAAGACAACTTGCTATGGTTATTTGAAATATAACCGTATGAAATATAGATTATTTATAAATTACCAGTTTGGATTATCGTTCCCAAGCAAACTGGTTAGGCCCTTGTTTTTTCGATTGCCTTAAGATTTTGTGTAGGCGTCCTAGAGCCTCGTCAGGGGTATCATTTTGATTAAATGAAGTACTGGCCGCAGAGAGGGTAATCGTGATCAGCTGATCGCGAAATTTGAATGGTAAGCTGCTGATTTTAAGTTGAATTTCTTTGATTATTTTCTGGCAGTGTGCGTCATTTTGTTCTGGCATAATAAGCACAAACTCTTCACCCGCAAAACGAGCAACCGTATCGGTGTTACAAACCGTACTAGAGATGGTTCGAGCAATGATTTTTAATGCTTTATCACCAGCGCTGTAACCAAAGTTGTGGTTGATACTTTTGAATTTGTCGATATCAAGAATCACAATGCGAAGTGAGTGTTGGTTTTTTAGCCAGCGACGATATTCTAATTCGAGCTTGTCGAGCAATGCGGCTCGATTGTAAACCTTCGTTAGAGGGTCGGTGAGCAAGCGTTTTGATTGATCTTCCAGTCGACGACGATAGTCTTGCGTAACATCGAACAGCCCTTCTAATTGGTTATTGCTATATTGCATACGTTCCAATAAAGCTTGTTCTCGTTCTTCCGCGTGTTGCAGTCGCTCTGTTAGGGAGGCTAACTGCGCCAGGACCGGTTCCATCGTACGTTTAACTGTTTCTAAGTCTGAGCCTTGGTTGATGTTGGTTTTGCTGCTTGCGACTAAAGAACTCAGCTCTTGATGCGTTTGCTGCCTTTGTTCAAAATAGATTTGGTTTTGATCGAGGTTTTGCGTGCCGTTCTTGAGTGAGTGAGAAAGAGAGCCGTTGACTTGTTTTAAGAATTGCTCGGATGTTTTTCTCTCATAATTTGTGCCATCAATCACTAAGCGCAGTACGCGGAGCGTCAGTTCAAGTAACGCGTCACTTGAAATATCCATCAGTAATTTTGTTCGAATTTCTAGCAGTTGTTCCCCGGATTCACCTTCAAAATCGAGTTCGGTAATCAGGTTCTGAAGTTCCTCATTCAAACCAAAAAGCAGATTACTATTGGGTGCACTTTCATGTTCTTTAGGAGTGAGTGATGTATTCGAGGTGATTATTTTGATGGCGCGTTCATAAATACCGAGTAGCTTGATGGCATTGTCGGTTTTTTTGAAATTGTGTTTATCGCTGTAAGTGAGAACGGTGCGTAGGTCGCGCTTGATTTGAGCGGGTAGGCCAGTAATTCGTTGTAGGGTTTCTCCACTGCGACGAAGTTGTTCCTCTAATGAAATACTTTGCTTATCGAGCGCTGACGCTTTTTGGGTGATTAAACGCTCTAATATTGCAAAACGAGGGATTAAACTGCTGATGTCCGTGTTGTGCTCTAACTCTTGACGAAGCTCAAGCAGTTTTTCGTCAATACGGGAATGAGAGCCAATGTGGGCATTGCTGAGTGTTGAAATAAAGCGTTTTAATATGGTTTGTTCTCGCCGACATTTAAGGGACGCATCTCGTTGGGCAACGCGAAGTTGCTCCAACTGTATTTTCAACAGGTGGAGTTGCTCTGATGTATCGCGTTCAGTTGAGCCCATAAATTCTATAAAAACTAATTGGTTGTGATGTTTATTGATGGATTAAATGATAATAACAAAAAACATCACAACGTCACGTAGTCTTAGGTTCAAGTGCTGTTTTTTTACCCGTCAGTGAGCGTTTTTTTGAAGCCGTCCTCATTCTGGGAAGATGAATGGACTTTTATTAAGCCTTGATTGATGGCTGTCTTACACGCTTTCCTTATGTCATCAGTTGCAAGGCTTGCGGCTGGCGCGTTATCAATGGCTTTGAGGTATACCCAGTGACTTTTATTTTCTTGCATGCTGATGTGTCTGGCCATATGGGTTGAAACCAGAAGAATATCCAATAATTCTTTGTCGTTGATCGCCGTATACGCCCTTGGTAAAAAGGGGTAGTTGGCCATACCGACACGCACGATACGGTTGATCTTACGGTTAGGTTCAAACTCGGTGACCCAACTCTGTATTTCATCAAACAAGCTTTCTGCTGTACGTGGCTTAATACTCGGCTCAATGTACAGGAGGTTGGCATCGGAGAAATGGTAGATCCGTGAAGGATTATCGATCTTATTGCGAATAAATTCGCCAAATGCTCGCTCCAGTTCTAATCCGGCTTTGTAACCATTTTGAAGATACATATTGCGTAAGAATGGAATATCGATCATGACAAAGCGTAAGCGATCGCTTAGTGGTTCATTGATCAGTTCGCCTACTTGCCACTGTTCAAAGTTACGCTGGGTGCGCTGTAGTGAACTTGGAAGGTTAGCGTTCAGCAAACGCAAGTTAGGAAGTCCTGACCGAGCGTGTGTGAACAGATTTTCGTTGAGCTCGATGAGTTCGTTTTTCATACGACGATGAACAAAGAACATGCGAGCGCCAAACAAGAATATAACGCTTACTGCGCAAAAAAGACCAAAGGCAACTTTTTGAAATTTCGCTTGAGCAACAATGGCATCTTTCAGTTCTAGTTTTTGTGTTTCGTAATGAAGGCCTTGCTCGACAAATTGTTTTTGTTGGCGGAAGGCGTCCTCACTAATTTGATTCAGCTGATCTTGTTGAAATATCCGCAGAGAGTTAGCTTGCTTGATGTTCTCAAGTGCAAGTTTGTAATCGCCTTTTTGCTCATAACCTAACGCCAACAGTTGATAGGCCTGTTGTTCGATAGAGGTATGTTTAAGGGATTGGTTCAAGGTCAACGCTTCATTCGCATGCTCTAGTACTTTATCGCTTTCTTGCTGGTGGTAAGCCAAGCCCGCATAAAGCAAGGCTGCTCGGGCTTTAAGTGCTGGAAAATCCGAAAATGATAATAGGGTCTGAGCACGAGATAAATATTGCTCGGCCAATGGGTAGTTATAGAGCTGCAAATACGTTGAGGCCAAGCTAATTCGAATATCGATGACCTTTTCGATGTTTTTGTCAAAACTTCTATGGTCAACGACATTAAAGTAATGCACTAATGCGAGGTTATATTTGCCTTGCAGAAAATAGATATCGCCCATCAACTTTAAGACGTCGACCAGAACCGGTGAGTCTGGGTAGTTATCATAAAAATTAGCCGCTTGAGATAAATGCTCGAGTGCTTTATCTAATACCTGTCTTTGCATGAAAAGTTGCGCAAGCAGTTGGTTAATATGTGCTAATTGGTCGCCTGAGTCGAGTTCAATGGCGGTCCAGTAAGCCAGCAGTAATTCTGAAAGGGCTTCATTGTAGCGGCGATAGCGTAAGAAGTGCGTACCGTAAGCCGTATGATAGCTTATCGATAACTTCGATAAGGTGTCGCTTGGGACGTAAATACCGGCTTTTTGATACATGTGATTAGCCAGCTCGAATTCGTTCTCAGCAGACGCGATTTCACCTTGAAGGATCTTAATTTTATAACTTGTGCGGTTAGCGATGCTATGGCCTTTTCGGATGCCTTCTAACTCGCTTTCAATCAGCTTTAACGCATCCAACGCACTCGCCCCGTCGCCATCTTTAAGCCAGGTCAATCGTGTTTTTAAGATACGAACGTCAAGCTCAAGAAACAACAAGCGATACTTCTTTGTCATTGCCTCGGCGTCGGCTAAGTGCTCGAGCGCACTCTTCATATGACCAAGGTTAAACTGTGCTTGCGCTAAAATAGTGAGTGCGTTCACAGAGCTTAGAGGGGTGCGGACACGTTGATCGGTATCATCTCTGGATAGATTTGATGGTCGGTCATCATGCTGCTCGATGAACTTTCTACTTTCTAGATAGTTGCTGGCAATCTCGCTCGCTTTTGCAGGCTCAATCTCGACGAGTTTATCGGCCTCAACGAGAAGTGGGGACGTAAAATTGAGCGCATGAAGCGGCATGGAGTAAACGCCTGCCAATAGCGAGACAACCAACCCTAATACAGGCCAGAACTTAGATTTCATCAGTGCGTCCATTCTTAGTGATCATTTATTGTCTAGCCATACGAGTGTTGTGTGTAGGTAGTATCGTGCTGCTTGAGCGATAAGGATTAATATCTAAACCACCGCGTCGAGTGTAACGAGCGTATACGGTCAACGAGGTTGGCTGACAGTACTGCATAATATCGGTATAGATACGCTCAACGCATTGCTCATGAAACTCATTATGCTCTCTGAAGGACACAAGGTAACGAAGCAAGGCTTCACGGTTGATTCTCGGACCGTTATATTGGATTTCCACGCTGCCCCAATCTGGTTGATTGGTAATTAAGCAGTTCGATTTTAATAGGTGGCTATGTAACGCTTCCTCGACGATATCGCTACTCTTAATACCATGAGCATGAGCATGAGCATTCGCATCACCACCACTTGCCCCTAACAGGAGTTTGGCATCGAATTCATAGCTATCGATCTCAATATCTTGCTCGTCGATGCATTCACCGGCCATACCCACAATAGAAGATTGTTCAAAATCCTTAACGGCAGTGAGCGTTAAGCTTACTTCCTCACCGGCACACTGTGATAGATCGCGTTGAATGGTATTTTGAACCTCATCCCAATTCGAAAATCGTGTTTGGTTAAAACTGTTGAGGTAGAGCTTAAATGATTTCGACTCAATGAGATTCTCGCTGGTAGCAGGGATTGAGGCTTCACCAATGGCAACCTGTGGTAAGCCTTTGCTGTTTAGCCAAGATATCTCATAAAGCGTCCAAATATCACAGCCGTGAAACGGTAACTCGCCGCCCAGTTCAAGGTCGTCTCGGTTAAGACTTCTTGGCACAGGTTGCAACAATGATGGGTCATATTGATTAGTGTAATCGGTTTTCTGCCCGAGAGTGAGGCCAGAAAGCGCGGCAGCGTTTGAATATTTGCTCATAATTGTGTGATATTTCGATTAGAATAATGCGAATTTTACGAGATCCAGCAATAGCTGTCATCTTTTGTGAGCGGAAATACGCGGTCAATACGGTGATAAGTGGAGAGAATATGAATCAAAGTGTACAACAAGCGCTAGAGGCATTTGCCAAGCGCTACGAAGAATCATGGCAGAGTAAGCATCAATCACTCCCTGCAAATGAAGACCTATATGATTTGGTTTCTCCGTGTATTGAAAGCAAAAATGATGAACAGGTTTTCTGGCGCGCGAGTGTGCGCGAGACGCCAGAGCAATTAGAAAGCATCGAACGTGGTATTGAGCTGCTGATTCATGATGATATCAAAGCCTATTATGGGCATCAGTACAGTGCGGACATGGAGGCAACGTGGCAAGGTAATACACTGACACTGCTGCAAGTCTGGAGTGATGAGGACTATGTACGCTTGCAAGAGAATATATTGGGGCACCTTGTCACTCAAAAGCGTTTGAAGCTAAAACCGACCATCTTTATCGCAGCCACTGAGGCCGATATGGATGTGATCTCAATTTGTAACCTCTCTGGGCAGGTAATTTTGGAACGTATCGGAACCGACCGCCGCGATGTGATTGCCGATGATCTTGTGTCGTTTCTTAATGGTCTCGAACCGAACGTTTAATGGCATCCGGAGTTTACTTATGTATGTGATAGAGCTTCAGTTTGAATGCTTTGATAACACCACCATTACTGCCGTTGAAAAAGGCATTAATGGCTTAATGGATGCACTGCGCTTTAATGGTCAGGTGTTGGGTCGTGAGTTTCCAATTGTGATGGGGGATGGTGAGTTCTTCGTTCGAGTGGTGTGCCCGGAACAAGACAGTTTGCACCCTAGGCACCATTCTGATTTTGTGAAGGTTTGTTTCAAGCGCTTATCTGACGCCTGTTTACTGGCGCCTAAAATGCGCTTGCTTGGTCAAGATTTGAATTCGGAAGAATCAGCAGAGGAAGAAGCACCGAGTTGGCAAGTATTGTACACAACGTATGTTCATACATGCTCGCCATTAAGAAGTGGTGAAACCTTATTGCCCATCCCGTTGTATCGAAACCCTCCGACCTTAAACGGTGACCATAAGTCATTAATAAAGTGGCAAACTGAATGGCAAGCTTGTGATGAGGTTCAGATGGGGGGAGGCTGCAAAGCCGAGCACGCAACGCTAAGAGAGCTCAGTGACGTGAGCAGTGATTTGTTTAGACGAGGCTGGGATCTTCGTGGTCGGATTGAATTTATCACTCATATCCCGACTTATTATTACTTGTATAAGGTGGGGGGCAAGAGCTTAGCTGATGAGAAAGCGCGTAAATGCCCTAAATGCGGTGGTGAATGGTTATTGGATGAAGCGTTGCATGATATTTTTCACTTTAGATGCGAACCCTGTCGAATCGTCTCCAATATCTCTTGGGATCACTTAAAGTAACGGTGATGAATAAAAGTGATGTGGACAGATGGTTATGTCACTTTTCATACGAGATGAAAAAAAGGGAGATACATAAGTATCTCCCTTTTTTGATCTTGCTCAGATGTTGGTTAAATGATGCTTTCGCTATGCCATTGTCGCCCTAGTGATAGCAAAAAGGCGGTTACTCCCAGCCTTTAACCACACCACCTTTAAAGATCTCAGACGCTGCGTTGAAGACTTCTTCAGTTTGGTAAGCTTTAACAAAGTTCTGCACATTCTCAAGGTTTACGTTGTCTTCACGAGCAACAATTAGGTTGACGTATGGTGACTCACTGTTTTCAACAAACACGCCATCTTTTTCTGGTGTTAAGTCAATTGAACTTGCATACGTCGTGTTGATAATAGACAAGGCCACATCGTCAAGAGAGCGAGGCAGTTGCGCGGCATCTAGCTCTACAATAGTGATGTTTTTTGGGTTCTCTACGATGTCACGAACGGTTGCTTGAAGACCAGCGCCTTCACGAAGTGTGATAAGACCTTGTTGCTCAAGCAACAATAGAGAACGACCTAGGTTTGTTGGGTCATTAGGTACGGCAATACGTGCGCCTTCTGCAATATCATCGATAGAGGTGACTTGCTTAGAGTAACCCGCAATAGGGTAGACGAATGAGTTGCCTGCAACCGTTAATTTGTAACCACGATCAGCGACTTGTTGGTCAAGGTATGGTTTGTGTTGGAATGCATTGAGATCGATAGAACCGTCGTCTAGTGCCGCATTTGGCGTCACATAGTCAGTGAAAGTCACGAGTTCAACGTCTAGGTTGTATTTTTCTTTCGCTACTTTTGCTGCGACTTCCGCAACCTGAGCTTCTGCTCCAGCCATCACGCCAACTTTGATGCTGTTGGTATCGACTTCTTTTTCACCACAACCTGATAGCACAAGCGCTGATGCAGCGGCTGCAATAGCAAGCAACCCTTTAAGATTAAATTTCATGACTTTCTCCTTGTTATAAATCGTTAAATCTTTATTTATCTGTGGTCTACACGGCGCACAACATTGTCGCCAATAGACTGAATAATTTGAACTAATACGATGAGCATGACAACGGTAACGGCCATGATGACCACATCGTAGCGATGGAATCCGTATCGTATTGCAACATCACCTAAGCCACCCCCGCCAACGGTGCCTGCCATAGCAGAATAGCTGACCAGTGTGACGAGCGTAATGGTCACTGAATTGATGATGGTTGGCAGTGCCTCAGGAAGCAGTACCTTAGTGATGATCTGGTAAGGCGTCGCTCCCATTGATTGCGCCGCTTCGACTAATCCGCTTGGTACTTCAAGCAACGCACCCTCGATGAGACGAGCAACAAAAGGAATAGCGCCAATAGTAAGAGGCACGATGGCCGCCGTTGTGCCAATAAAAGTGCCAATCAATAGCTTAGTTAATGGAATGATGGCGACCATTAACACGAGAAAAGGAACAGAACGACCGATATTAACCACCGCCCCGAGTACTTTATTCAGGCGAGTGTTTTCAAGTAACCCTCCTTTTTTGGTCGTGTGTAAAATGACCCCCAAAGGAATACCGACGGCAAACCCTACAACACCGGCCACGGCAACCATATACAAGGTTTCCCACGTGGCACCTAAAAGCAGATCCCCATTCAGTGATAACCAATCTGAAACGGTATTAAAGGACATAACCAAGTACCTCTACTTTTACATTGTGGTCGCGTAAATAATCAATTGCAGCGTTATCATCAATTTCAGTACCAAAAATCTCAGCCACCATCATGCCGAATTTTACTCCGCCTGCATAATCAAGATCTGAACTTAAGATACTGATATCAATATTATATTTTCTTGCTATCTGTGAGATTAGCGGGGCATCTACGGTTGCTCCAGTGAACTCTAATCGAACCAGCGGGTGGCTACCGCTTACTCGTGAGTCTTGTAGACGGCGCTGGTAGTCCTCAGGAATCGATAAATCTAGAGTCGAACGGATAAACTGATGAGCGAGCTCGGTTTTAGGATGAGCAAAGATGTCACCGACGGAGCCTTTTTCAACTAGTTTGCCGTCACCGATAATCGCAACTTGGTGGCAAATGCTTTTGACTACATCCATTTCATGCGTAATCAATAAAATCGTAATTTTAAGCTTGCGGTTGATGGTTTTGAGTAGCTCCAGAATAGACTGTGTTGTTGCTGGGTCTAACGCACTGGTGGCTTCATCACACAGCAAGACTTTTGGGTCTGACGCTAGCGCGCGGGCAATCGCGACACGCTGTTTTTGTCCACCACTTAGATTGGCCGGGTAGGTATCACGTTTGTCATCCAGACCAACCAAAATTAATAATTCAGATACCTTTGCTTCTATTGCTGCCTGGTCTTTACCTGCCAACTCAAGAGGAAGAGCAATATTGTCAAATACAGAACGAGAAGACAGTAAATTGAAATGCTGGAAGATCATACCAATGTTACGACGTGCAGCGCTTAATTGTGATTTACTCAATTGAGTAAGGTCAACGCCGTCAACGATCACTGAGCCCGATGTCGGAGCTTCAAGCATGTTTACACAGCGAATAAGAGTACTTTTACCCGCTCCTGATGCACCGATCACACCAAAAATAGTCCCTTCTTTTATATGAAGGTCTATATCGGCTAGCGCATTAATGGCTTTCGTGCCTTGATAAAACACTTTGTTTACTTGATTAATTTCGATCATCTAAGCAACCTGAACTCAATGAGTAGCATAAAAGTTTGAACTACATCCCAATTACTAGAAGATGCTATGGGTTTCGCTTATTTGTGTCAATAGATATTTTTACGTCTAGACGTCTAAACGTCATTTTCATAGTGATGAAGCGATCAAAGCGTGTAATAATTCAAAGTACAAACATCCACATACAACAAGAGAGTAACCCGTGGCTAAACCCGCTGTGTTTTTAGACCGTGATGGCGTGATTAATGTCGATCATGGATACGTCAGTGATGAGCATGACTTTGAGTACATTGACGGAGTATTTGCGGCAACCCAAAAATTAAAAGAGATGGGTTATATGCTTGTGATCGTCACCAATCAATCTGGTGTCGCGCGTGGGATGTTTTCAGAAGATCGTTTTATGTCCCTGACGCAGTGGATGGATTGGAATTTTAGCGATAACGGCGTGGAACTAGACGGTATCTATTATTGTCCTCACCACCCTGAGCATGGTATTGGGGAATATAAACAAGATTGCGAATGTCGAAAGCCTAAGCCAGGTATGTTTATCTCTGCTCGTGATTTCCTTGATATCGATATGGCTAACTCGGTAATGGTTGGCGATAAAGCGGAAGATCTCATGGCAGCAGAGGCGGCGGGTGTGACGACAAAAATATTGGTCCGTACGGGGAAACCCGTCACAGAGCGTGGCGAGAATATTGCGTCAGCAGTACTAGATAGTATTCGTGATGTTCCAGGGTATTTGGCTGGCCGCTAACATCACTGGTGGCAACGATAAGCCATCACTAAACAGTAAGGTCGTGTCATGCATTGTGGATTGTGAAAATAGGCATCCACCGCATTTCCTTCTATTTACAGGACGTAACATTCGCTAGGGAGTAGCAATGAAAGTTATCAATACGAAGATTTGTCGTTTAGCAATGGTTGCCGCTATTGTGAGTTGGCTTGCTGGGTGCAGTCAGCATTCAGCACCCATCACAATGAATGAAGAACACGCTTCGACATCGACACTCACCAGCATGATCTACTCATGTGATGAAACTCAGTTTTCCGTTACGCCATTGGATGATGAACAGGTATTGCTGTTGTTTGATGGTACTGAAAACCACTTACATCGAGTGCCATCCGCTTCGGGTGTGAAATATGCGCTAGAGGGCCAACAAGAGGTTGGTTCAGAGTTAGAGCTATTTATGAAGGGCGATCAAGCGATGTTGACGGTAATGGATCAGGTTTACAAAAACTGCACGTTGAAATAAAAAAAATATTGAAGGTATTATGAGTAAGAAGCTCACCATTTTAGACATCGCTAAACTGTCGGGCGTTGGGAAGTCAACCGTATCTCGTGTCTTGACTAATGACCCTAAAGTGAAGCCTGACACGCGTCAAAAAGTTGAAGCTGTGATCGCTGAGCATGGTTATGTACCGTCAAAATCGGCGCAATCGATGAGAAGCGGCGGTAATCAGAAAGTCGTAGGTGTTATTATTTCTCGTCTTGACTCACCTTCGGAAAACAAAGCCGTCAGTGGCATGCTCAACGTTTTATATGGTGCGGGATATGATGTAGTGATCATGGAAAGTCAATTTGATCCTTTGAAAACCAATGAGCATTTGAATGTATTGCGTAAACGTAATGTCGACGGTGTGATTGTTTTTGGATTTACGGCTTTGGATGTTGAAGCCGTGAGCGGCTGGCAATCAAGAGCGGTCGTGATTGCGATGGACACCGATCTCGTTTCCTCTATCAACTACGATAACCAAGGGCTGATACGTTCCGTCCTCGATAAACTGTCTACCGATGGGTTGTCGCGTCTCGCGTTTATTGGTGTTGATCCCACCGATAAAACGACCGGTCTTGCTCGTCTTAAGGCTTACCAAGCATGGTGTGAAGAGCGCAATATCGATCCTCGCTTTGAAACCGGTGCGTTGCATCACGATAGCGCCTACCATTTGGTCGATAAAGTACTGAGTGAATCCTTACAAGCCATCGTATGTGCGAGTGATACATTGGCTTTGGGGACCGTCAAACGCCTGCAAGAATTGGGGCGAGAAGATATCTTAGTGACGGGTATCGGTGGAAATGAACTCCTTTCTTTTCTATTCCCTAAAATATACAGCATTGATCCTGGTTACCTTCAGGCTGGAAAAAAAGCCGCTAATCTATTGATTCGTCAGTTATCGGGAGACGATTCTATTCAACACCTAATGCAAGAAGCGGTTTAATTCTTCGTTTTCCTCGGTATCGAGTTCACGCCATTTATTCACGAATTATTATTTATAACGTTAGTAATGTGCGTTAAATATGAACAAACTTTGTGATCACGTTCAATTAATGGGAATGTTCCCATTCACATCTTTGCGCTGTGTTGGCACACTGCATTGGCTTGGTGGTGGGAATGTTCCCATGGCGAGGCGATATACTATAATTTATTAGAGATGAGCGGATCCTCGTCTCAATTATCAGAAAAGGTCTGCATACGATGAGTCATATAGCCAAGCAAGATGTTGCTGCCATCATCGACGGTGTTGGTGGAAAAGAAAACATTGCCAGCGTGAGCCACTGTTTAACTCGCCTTCGCTTCGTTTTAAATGATACCGACAAAGCGAACAAGGCGGCACTAGAACAACTGAAGCTTGTAAAAGGTTGTTTTACAAACGCAGGACAATTTCAGGTTGTAATTGGTACTGAGGTTGATGAGGTTTATAAAGTGCTTATTAGCATGACCGGTAAAAGTGAATCCTCAAAAGATGAGGCCAAGGTAGCAGCGCGCACCAATATGAACATCGTAGAGCGTGGTATTTCTCACCTTGCCGAAATCTTTGTGCCACTTTTGCCTGCAATTATCACTGGCGGCTTGATTCTAGGGTTTCGTAATGTAATCGGCGATATTCGAATGTTTGATGGCCAAACATTAACGGAAATCAGCCAGTTCTGGGCAACGGTGCACTCGTTCTTATGGTTGATTGGTGAGGCGATTTTCTTCTTTCTACCTGTTGGCGTGTGTTGGTCCACGGTTAAGAAGCTTGGTGGCACCCCTATTTTGGGGATTACCTTAGGGATTACGTTGGTGTCCCCGCAACTCATGAATGCCTATCTTATTGGTAAGGAAGTACCTGAAGTCTGGGATTTTGGTCTTTTTGTTATTGAAAAGGTGGGTTATCAAGCTCAGGTTATTCCTGCGATGTTGGCCGGTGTTGCGTTGGCTTTTATTGAAACCAATTTAAAACGTATTGTTCCGAGCTATCTCTACCTTGTTGTTGTGCCGTTTGTATCAATCATCTTATCGGTTGTTCTTGCCCATGCTTTTATCGGCCCTTTTGGTCGCGTATTAGGTGATGGTGTGGCCTTTGCTGCTAAAGCGGCAATGACAGGCGATTTTGCGGTCATTGGTGCGATTGTGTTTGGTTTTTTCTACGCACCTTTAGTGATTACAGGTATTCATCACACGACTAATGCCGTTGACTTACAGCTAATGCAAGAGCTTGGTGGTACCCCAATTTGGCCTCTAATCGCACTATCTAATATCGCTCAAGCATCGGCGGTTGTCGGCATCATTATGATTAGTAAACGCGAAGGAGAACGTGATATTTCCGTTCCTGCGGCCATTTCAGCTTACCTTGGGGTAACGGAACCGGCCATGTACGGTATCAACCTGAAATATAAATTCCCAATGCTCAGTGCCATGATCGGCAGCGCGGCGGCGGCGGCTATTTGTGGTAGTGCAGGTGTGATGGCAAACGGTATTGGTGTCGGTGGTCTACCGGGAATCCTTTCAATTCAACCCCAGTATTGGACTATTTATCTTATCGCAATGCTGGTGGCGATGGTGGTTCCAATCATGCTCACATTGTTCATGTATAAGCGCGCACAATCAAAAGGTGAGCTAGAGCTAGCCAGTGCGTAACCCTTAAGAGGTTCATGGCAATGAACCTCTGCTTTTCTTTTTTTAATGTGTAAGTGAGATAACGCTGATGGGTTTACAAACTCAACAAGAATGGTGGAAAACGGCCACTATTTACCAAATCTACCCGAAGAGTTTTTGTGATAGCGGTTCGACGGGAGTCGGGGACATTAAGGGCATTACCTCTAAATTGGATTATTTGGCGACACTAGGCGTGGACGCGATTTGGCTCACGCCTATCTATGCCTCTCCCATGGTTGATAATGGCTATGACATTTCTGATTATTACTCGATTAACCCCGACTTTGGCAGCATGGCCGACTTTGATGAGTTGCTAGCGCAAGCCCATCAAAGAGGGATCCGACTCGTCATGGATATTGTGGTGAATCATACGTCGACTGAGCACAAATGGTTTCAATCAGCCTTAGGGGATAAAAGCAGCCCGTATCGTGATTACTACATCTGGAAACCCGGTAAAAATCAGGCTGCACCCAATAACTGGCAATCGAAATTTGGCGGTTCAGCATGGAAGCTGGATGAACAAACCAATGAGTACTTTCTTCACTTATTTGCTGAAGAGCAGGCTGATCTTAACTGGGAAAACCCTGCGGTTAGAAATGAAGTGAAGCAAGTGATCGAGTTTTGGGCCCAAAAAGGTGTCGATGGATTCCGTTTAGATGTCATTAATCTTATCTCCAAACAGCAAGCGTTTATGGATGATGCTGCGGGGGATGGCCGTCGATTTTATACTGATGGTCCTCGGGTGCATGAATACCTTCAAGAAATTAGCAGCGCCGTTTTCCAAAAATATGGCTCAGTGACCGTCGGTGAGATGTCATCGACAACCTTAGAACACTGCCAGCAATACAGCGCGACAAATGGTAAAGAACTCTCTATGGTCTTTAATTTTCACCATCTGAAAGTGGATTACCCTGATGGTGAAAAATGGCGGCTTGCGCCATTCGATTTTATTGAATTGAAGAAGATTTTTAACCATTGGCAAACTGGGTTGCACAATCAAGGGTGGGGCGCATTGTTTTGGTGTAACCATGACCAGCCGAGAGTGGTTAGCCGTCTTGGGGATGATGAGCACTATCGAGTCGAGTCGGCGAAGATGTTGGCCGCATCCGTTCATATGATGCAAGGTACGCCATATATCTATCAGGGCGAAGAAATTGGCATGACCAACCCAAGGTTCTCTGAGTTATCACAATATCGAGACGTGGAAAGCCTCAATATGTATAAGGTGATGAAGGAAACAGGTGAATTAAATCACGATGAGATTATGGCTATTCTTCAGCAGAAATCACGTGACAACTCACGCACGCCTATGCAGTGGAGTGACAAAGCTAATGCTGAATTTTCGACAGGGACGCCTTGGATTGAGGTCGCAAGTAACTATCCTGATATCAACGCAAAGACAGCGCTTGCCGATAAGCATTCGGTGTTTTATTTCTACCAACAGTTAATCGCATTGCGAAAAGAGTTATCAGTGATTACGGATGGTCGTTATGTGGATTTGTACCCAATGCATGGTCAGGTACATGGTTACCTAAGAGAAAACGAGGACAGCCAATTGCTTTGTTTGAATAACTACTATGCAGAAGAGGTGCAGGTGTCGCTAGCCGAGCAATTTAATGGTCGGAAGGGTACGGTTGTGATTAGTAATTATGAGCAAGAGGAAGTGGTGAGGCTCACGAATATTGTGACTCTCAAGCCATACCAAACCATGGCGATTTTATTGCATTGATAGAAACGGTATGAATACCGTTTTCTTGTCATTCATGACTCAATAGCACGTAACAATAAGCCCCTCTTCGGAGGGGCTTATTGTTATTGATTTCGAATTTGTTACTGATTTCAAATTTGCTACTGATGTCTAATCTGCGTCATGCTAGCCGTACGTGACGACATAGCGTGTGGGTTTGTGATTCATGGCTAGTACAATATTGAGTACTACGGCGCCAATAATTGACACCAATATAACCGGTGGAGCAACGAAGAAACAAGACGCGAGTAAAATGGTGCAGTCGATGGCTAATTGTGTTTTGCCAACTGATATCCCAAAGCGCTCTTGTACGAACAAGCACAGTACGTTGAATCCGCCAAGGCTTGAGCGATGGCGGAATAAAATGAGCATACCTAAGCCCATCAACAACCCACCTGCTATTGCGCAATACACCGTATTAATGTGGTCCACTGAGACAACATGATGCATATTGTCAGCAAATATGGAAACCAATGCACCAGAGATAGCACTACTTAACGCAAAGCGCTTGCCAAAGCGGCGCCAAGCCAACAGATAAAATGGACTATTGGCGGCAAAATACAGCATACCAAAGGAAACCGGCAAAAACTGGCTCAATAACAATGCAAGGCCGGTTGTACCACCAGTAAGTAGTTGAGCAGATTGTAAGAAGAATATGCCTTGAGCCACAATAAAGGTGCCCGTCAAAATGGCTATCCAGTCTTCTTTTAGTGAGTGTTTTTCCATCAGGTTAAAAGTCTTCCAATAACAATTCGCGGCAATAATAATAAAAAGGTGACCATTTCGATAGCTTGGGTGTGAAATTTGCGGTAAACCTATGTAATTCAATTTTTACACACTGTAAAACGAATTATTGACACTTTAGATTACCTCTACGGCTATTTTCACTTGGTACATGATGTAATCTAACGTTCACTATGAAAAAACTGCATGAAAAAGATCCATTTTTTTCTTTATGACCTAGATCAAATTATGTATCATGCGATTCATCAAATGTGGTGACGAAAACGTTTGCTTTTGGTCATTGTGTGGTTTTTTTGAAACTTTCAGTACAATCTGAGTCAGGAGATACAGATGCTAAAGCGTGATATGAACATCGCTGATTACGATGCGGAACTATTTGCAGCCATTCAAGAAGAAACTCTTCGTCAAGAAGAGCACATTGAGCTTATCGCTTCGGAAAACTACACCAGTCCTCGCGTGATGGAAGCGCAAGGCACTCAATTAACCAACAAGTATGCAGAAGGCTACCCAGGCAAGCGCTACTACGGTGGTTGTGAGTATGTCGATAAAGCAGAAACACTGGCGATTAATCGTGCCTGTGAGCTTTTTGGCTGTGAGTATGCAAACGTTCAGCCGCACTCTGGCTCTCAAGCTAACAGTGCTGTTTACATGGCGCTTTTAAATCCGGGTGATACCGTTTTAGGCATGAGCCTAGCACACGGCGGTCACTTGACTCATGGCTCTCCAGTAAACTTCTCTGGTAAGCACTACAACGTGATTCCTTACGGTATTGATGAAGCGGGTCAAATCAACTACGACGAAATGGAGCAGTTGGCGGTTGAGCACAAACCGAAAATGATCATTGGTGGTTTCTCTGCTTACTCTCAAATCGTTGATTGGGCACGTATGCGTGAAATCGCGGACAAAGTTGGCGCGTACTTCTTTGTTGATATGGCTCACGTAGCGGGTCTTATCGCGGCAGGTGTTTACCCAACACCGGTTCCACATGCTCATGTTGTTACCACTACCACGCATAAAACACTTGCAGGTCCACGTGGCGGTTTGATTCTTTCAAATGCTGGTGAAGACATGTACAAAAAACTGAACTCAGCGGTTTTCCCTGGTGGTCAGGGCGGTCCTTTAATGCACGTAATCGCAGGTAAAGCGGTGGCATTTAAAGAAGCGATGGAGCCAGAATTTAAAGCGTACCAACAACGTGTTGTTGATAATGCCAAAGCGATGGTTGCGCAATTCCAAGAGCGCGGCTACAAAATCGTATCTAACTCAACAGAGAACCATTTGTTCCTTGTTGACCTGATTGATAAAGACATCACCGGTAAAGAAGCGGATGCGGCTTTGGGTTCTGCTAACATTACGGTTAACAAAAACTCGGTACCGAATGACCCACGTAGCCCATTTGTAACGTCTGGTATCCGTATTGGTACGCCAGCGATCACTCGCCGTGGCTTTAGTGAAGCTGATGCAAAAGAGTTGGCTAACTGGATGTCAGATGTTCTTGATAACATCGGTAACGAAGACGTAGTAGCAGCAACAAAAGCGAAGGTTCTAGAAATCTGCAAACGCCTACCTGTTTACGCGTAATTCGATGTTTAATGCCTTGCAGCGCAAGGCATTAACGTAAAAAAGCGAGCTAATTAGCTCGCTTTTTTTATGTCTGGAATTTACAGCCTGGCGTTACTTATTGATATTGAGTAATGTTCCAGATTTACACTTGAAGGAATAGTATTTACGACTCTCGTTAAATTGCCCCAGACCTTCACCGTTACAGTAATCAATATTGATGTCTCGCATGATTTCGAGGGTCTTTTCACTATTCATAGAGAATTTAGCGCCATCTTTACATACGACTCTTACACGGCCATCGTCGCTGACAGAATAGAGATTGACTTCGGTGTTACATAACTCGAAGGAGGCCTCTAAATAGTTGTCTTGCTGGGAGTTTTGAGCACAACCTGCAATGAGTGTGGCGGCAATGATCGGTAAACCTATTTTAAGCAGTTTCATGCTTACATCCTTGAATGGCTGATGTTTTTCATTAAGCCTACCTAAAAATGGCGAAAATGCGAGTGCGAGATGGTCATGTTGCATGTTTTTCTCAAAAAAAACACGGATAGCGCATCGCCAATCCGTGTTTCTTGTATCGAGCGCTGGTGATCGTCGATTACTTAATTTCAACGCCTTTTGCTTGTAGATCAGCGTGATAAGAAGAGCGCACGAACGGACCGCATGCCGCATGCGTAAAGCCAAGATCAAGTGCGATTTCTTTTAGCTCATCAAACTCTGAAGGCGGAACGTAGCGTTCAACGGGTAAATGGTGGCGACTCGGTGCAAGGTACTGGCCTAGAGTCAGCATGGTGACACCGTGGGCGCGAAGATCTTTAAGTACCTGTACTATCTCTTCTTTTGTCTCACCTAGGCCCATCATCACCCCAGATTTAGTGGGTACGTCAGGGTGCATGGCTTTGAATTTCTCTAGGAGCTGTAGAGACCACTTGTAGTTCGCTCCTGGGCGAGCCTTGCGATAGAGTCTAGGTGCTGTTTCTAGGTTGTGGTTGAAGACATCTGGCGGGTTGTCTTTTAATGCTTCTAGAGCCACATCCATACGTCCGCGGAAATCGGGTACGAGTGTTTCAATGCGAATCTCTGGGTTTAATGCGCGAATCTCACGCGTACAATTCGCAAAATGGTCAGCACCACCATCACGTAAGTCATCGCGGTCAACAGAGGTAACGACAACATACTTGAGCTTCATGTCTTTGATGGTTTGAGCAAGCTTTTGAGGCTCATTGGATTCAGGTGCATTTGGGCGACCATGGGCAACATCACAAAATGGACAGCGGCGTGTACAAATTGCGCCAAGAATCATAAACGTTGCAGTACCGTGGTTAAAGCACTCCGCAAGGTTTGGGCAGGAAGCTTCTTCACAAACAGAGTGAAGATTATTCTTACGCATCGCCTTTTTGATCTCTTGGATGCGTTGGCTATCAGACGGTAGTTTGATCTTCATCCATTCTGGTTTGCGTAGTACTTCTTTTTGCTCTTCCGGCATGTTCTTTACCGGAATGAGTGCCATTTTATCTGCGTCGCGATACTTGACGCCTTTTTCCATTTGTATAGGTTTGCTCATCGTCTTATGCTTCTTCGCTGAATTCTACTTGTGTGTAATCAAGTAGTTTTATTAGTTCATTGACCAGCTGCTCTTCGACACTGGCGATACTTTTGGGGCCACCGAGTTGGCTGACTTGGATCATTTCCATGCCGGCATAGCCGCACGGATTAATTCTTAGAAAGGGGGCAAGATCCATATCGACATTTAAGGCCAGTCCATGAAATGAACACCCTTTGCGGATACGAAGCCCAAGGGAACAGATCTTTTTCCCATCAACGTAAACACCAGGTGCATCTGGCCTCGCGGCTGCAGCTATATTATAAGTGTTTAACGTATTGATGACGAGGTTCTCTATGTGAGTGACGAGATCTCGAACGCCTAATTTCTTTCTGCGTAGGTTAATGAGGAAGTAGGCCACCAGTTGACCGGGACCATGGTAAGTGACTTGTCCACCACGATCGCTTTTGACCACTGGAATATCACCGGTATTGAGTAGATGCTCTTCTTTACCCGCTTGCCCTTGCGTAAAGACCGGGTTGTGTTCAACTAGCCAGATTTCGTCACGAGTATCGTCATTACGATCATCAGTGAACGCGTGCATCGCTTTCCAGATTGGTTCGTAATCCTTGCGACCGAGCTTTCTTACTACTAGCTGATTCTTCACCGGCACTCCTAGTACTACTTAATAAAGTGTTCGCATTATAAACCTGATCGATTGCCTGAACTACCAGTAAATCGTGACAATTTAACGCTTTGGCTACATGTTTTATCTAAATTATTGAAAGATAAAAAGAAAGCAGCCAAGGCTGCTTTCAAAAAAAATTGAATTTTTAAAATTATTATAGAACCATGCGAACAATATCAATCTCACCTAACTCTTTGTACAAGATTTCGACTTGTTCGATAGACGTGGCGGTAATGTTGATTGAAACGGCATTATAGGTGCCTTTTCCGCTTGGTTTTACAGTTGGAGTGTAATCGCCAGGTGCATGACGCTGGATAACTTCCACTACTTTTTCAACAAGTTCGGGCTTAGCGTAGCCCATAACTTTATATGTAAACGAGCAAGGAAACTCTAACAGGTCCTTGAGTTTTGCATCTGAATTGATGTTTAACATAATTGGGCTCCAAAAAATGAGATTGTTTACGACGGTGCGAATAGTAATGTCAAAGTCGACGAAACTCAAGATGAGTCCGTTGTCAGTAAGGATAGCAAAAGATATTTGTTAAAAAGCAACAAAGCCGCAAGAGGCGGCTTTGTTGTTCATCGTCGTTTAGTTAACGCTTAGAAGAAGCTTTTCACTAACAATACGATATAGTCCCATAGACGGCTAAATAAGCTGCCTTCTTGCACATCTTCAAGTGCAAGTAATGGGTACTCGGCTACGTCTTTACCATCGAGTTGGTAGAATAACTTACCAACGACATCACCCTTAGAAATGGGGGCTTCAAGTTGTTTTTCAAGTACGAAGCTTGCTTTTAGGTTCTTTGCTTGTCCGCGAGGTAATGTCACGAACGTATCTTCAGCAACACCGAGAGCGACAGTATCTTTGTCACCCATCCAGACCTTTTCGTCTACGAACGTTTCGTTTGCAGTATGTGGATTAACGGTTTCAAAGAAACGAAAGCCATAGCTTAGTAGCTTTTTACTTTCTGATTTACGAGCATTGGCACTTTTTGTGCCCATCACCACGGCGACAAGGCGCATTTTGCCTTCGGTCGCTGAGCTTACTAGGCTATAACCCGCCTTGCTGGTGTGACCCGTTTTAATACCGTCCACATTCATGCTTTTATCCCACAGCAAACCATTGCGGTTATATTGTGTGATGCCGTTGTAAGTGAACTTTTTCTCTGAATAAACACGATATTCATCAGGAACGTCTTTGATTAAAGCGCGCCCTAATAGTGCCATATCATAAGGTGTGGAGTAGAGGTTTGGGTTGTCCAAGCCGTGAACGTTAGCAAAATGAGTATCTTGCATGCCGATAGAGCTTGCCCACGCATTCATGAGATCAACAAAGGCATCTTCAGAACCAGCAATGTGTTCAGCCATGGCAACACAAGCGTCATTTCCCGATTGGATGATGATGCCTTTGTTTAGCTCTTCAACGGTCACTTTCGTGCCGACTTCGATGAACATCTTTGAAGAATCAGGGAAATTTTTAGCCCATGCATTCTTGCTAATCGTCACTTCATCAGCCGGTGAAATCTTACCGCTTTTAAGCTCTTGGCCAATGACGTAACTGGTCATCATTTTGGTTAAGCTGGCAGGATGAAGCTGTGTGTTCATCTCTTTCTCAGCGAGAACTTTACCGGAGTTAAAGTCCATAAGTACGAAGCCTTTTGCAGCAATTTGCGGCGCATTAGGCATCACGACAGGAGTAGCTACGGCATAATTAGCCGTTAATGTTGCTGCAAGAGCAATAGAAGTAATGAATTTCATAGAAGACTTTTTTTATTCATGTTGAACACAACTTTTAGGTTGCCCGTATAGTAACAGATAGACCGTTGCGCACTAAAGATAATACACACTAAGTAACAACGGTGATTTATGTCAATGGAGTTTACAGTTTTTTTACGAAAGCTGATGGGTAACCAAGCTTTTGTACTTGCTCCAACGCGTCATGAGTGTCTTTATAGTCACTAAAAGGACCAAGCATTAAGCGATAATTATTGTTGACCGGTGATAGGAACGTCTCAACCGATAGGGTTTTGCTTAATTCATCTGACAGCTTTGTGATCCTGTCTTTGTGTGGCGACGCCGCAACCTGTACGGCGTATTTTGGATGCTTATCGAGTTGACGTTGGCTGGTCGGTTTCTCTACTGTAATCACCTCTATTTCGACATTCGAAGTGCCGGTTTTGATCACATCTAACTTTTTTGCCGCGGCATAGCTAAGGTCGATGATACGACCTTCATGAAATGGGCCTCTGTCGTTAACTCGAACGATGATTTCTTTATTGTTATCAATATTGGTGACTTTAACATAGCTTGGAAGTGGCAATGTTTTATGAGCCGCAGACATCGAGTACATATCATAGACCTCACCATTCGAGGTCAGGTGCCCATGAAACTTTTTACCATACCAAGAGGCTTGCCCTTTTTCAGTAAAGCCTTCTGCATCTTTTACGATCGAATATTGCTCGCCACGCAGTTTGTAATCTTTATTGCCGCCTAGACTATAAGGCTCATACCTAGGTTGGGCGCCCTCGACATGTTCAACAGAAATTGGTGTCGATGGGGCAACATCGTCATTGATATCATAGCGGCTGTCCGATGAAGAACAGCCCACCATCACAAGAATACTCAGACCAGCAAACAGCCAGCGAAGTTGAAGAGACGAAAGAAACTGAGTCATTTACGTTGCCTTTGAAAACGCTTTGCGGTGAGTGTGTATAGACATCAAAATGCCGAAACCAGCCATGAGTGTAACCATTGAGGTACCGCCATAGCTAATCAACGGTAAGGGCACACCTACAACAGGTAATATACCGCTTACCATACCAATATTTACGAAAACGTAAACAAAAAAGCTAAGGACGATACTGCCCGCCATCATTCGACCAAAAGCCGTTTGGGCTGAGCTGGCCAAATAAAGGCCACGTCCGATAATAAACAAGTAAAGTGATAATAGCAGCAAGATACCTATCATACCCCATTCCTCTGCGATGACTGCAAAGATAAAGTCAGTATGGCGTTCAGGTAAGAATTCTAACTGTGATTGTGTGCCGTGTAGCCAACCTTTGCCGGCTAAGCCACCCGAACCAATAGCAATTTTACTTTGGATGATGTGATAACCTGCGCCAAGTGGGTCGGACTCTGGGTCAAATAAGGTTCTCACTCGTACCTTCTGATATTCGCGCATTAGGAAAAACCACAATACCGGAATAAAAGCCCCCACAGCAATGGCGGCCCCCGTAATGATTTTCCAGCTAATACCGGCCAGAAAAATAACGAATATGCCCGAGGCAGCAATCAGGATTGAGGTACCAAGGTCGGGTTGTTTCGCAATGAGAATGGTGGGCACCATGACCATGATTAACGACACGATCAAGGTTTGAAAGCTAATCGGCAGCGAGCGTTTGCCTATATATCTTGCCACCATGAGAGGCACCGCAAGTTTCAGAAGCTCTGAGGGCTGAAAGCGGACGAATCCAAGGTTTAGCCACCGCTGAGCACCTTTAGATGACTCACCAAAAAACAAGACGCCGAGTAAGAGAATGACACCGGTAAAAAACATCAGAGGCGCCAGCGTTTCGTAGGTTCGTGGTGAGAGTTGTGCGAGGCCAATCATTACAACTAAAGCCAGTACCATACGCATGGCTTGCCTATCCATCATCGCAAGATTTTGTCCGCTCGCGCTGTACATCACAACCAGACCAAACCCCATTAGCGCTAGGATACCCAGTAGAAGAGGCAGGTCTATGTGAAAGCGTTCAAGCAGGAATCGATTTTGTCCTGTCGATGGGTCGAATTTCATTATTCTTCTTCACTCTCTTCATTTTCACTGAGTGCAAGGTCAAAGACTTGCCTAACCACAGGGGCACCATTGGTGGACCCGCCACCTGCATTCTCTAGCACCACTGTCACGACCGCTTTTGGGTGGTCAAACGGGGCAAACCCAGTAAACAATGCGTGATCTTTTAGGTGCTCGGCGATTTCATCCGCATTGTACTCTTCGTCTTGCCCTAGGCTAAAGACTTGCGCGGTGCCGGATTTACCGCCAGATTGATATGGCATGTTTTTAAACGAGCGACGTGCGGTACCTTTTACGCCATGGTTAACACGTCGCATGCCTTCAAGTGCAAGATCCCAATAACGTTTTTGCACACCGGTAATTGGAGGCCGGCTATCAACCTCGACCAAGGTTTGCTTATCAAAGCTATCGCCGTTGTTGATGGTTGCTCGTAGTAGGTGTGGAGAGAGCACCTCCCCTCTATTAACGAGAACCGAGGTTGCCTTAGCAATTTGCATTGGCGTCGCCGTCCAGTAGCCTTGACCGATGCCTACAGGGATGGTATCGCCTTGGTACCAAGGTGTGCGATGTCTCGCCATTTTCCACTCACGAGTTGGCATATTAGCCTTACTCTCTTCATGAATATCAATGCCAGTGTAGTCACCAAATCCAAACATCATCATCCACGAAGATAACCGGTTAATCCCCATGTCATAAGCAATCTGGTAGAAAAAGGTATCAACAGATTCTTCGATGGCTTTGACAATAGTTACCTTGCCGTGTCCCCAGCGTAACCAATCTCGATAGGGACGGGTTTTTGAGTTTGGAATACGCCAGTAACCTGGGTCATTACGGCTTGTCGTTGGTGTAATGACGCCCTCTTGCAGCGCAGCAACAGCAATAAAGGGTTTTACTGTAGACGCGGGTGGGTAAATACCCAGTGTTGCACGATTGACTAATGGGCGGTTTTTATCGTCAAGCAATGCTCGATAAGCCTTACTTGATATGCCATTTACAAAGGCGTTAGGATCATAGCTAGGGCTTGATACCATGGCCAAGACACCGTTATCGGTTGGATCGAGGACAATGGCAGAGCCGCGACGGCCTGCAAGAAGATCATGAACCTTGAGCTGCAGCTTTATGTCTAGGTTTAAAACGATGTCGTTGCCAGGGGTCGGTGGGACAAATTTAAGCGTGCGAAGTACTCGACCACGGCTATTGACTTCTACCTCTTGGTAGCCAGCCGTACCGTGCAGTAGGTCTTCGTAATAGCGTTCTATTCCCAGTTTGCCGATATCTCTAGTAGCTTGATAATTAGATATTTTTTCTTCGCGGGTAAGGCGCTGGATATCGCGGTCATTGATACGGGAAACGTAGCCGATTACGTGAGTAAGCACCTCCCCGTATGGGTAGTAACGTTTTAGCGTGGCGGCGATTTCGACACCAGGAAATTTATGTTGGTGAACAGAGAAAGTAGCGACTTGTTGTTCGTTGAGTTGCGTCAAAAGTGGAATTGACTTAAATCGTCGAGTACGTTTTCGCTCGCGTTCGAAGGCTTCAATCCTTTCATCAGGAATATCAAGGTACTGACGTAAGTCTAGGATGGTTTGATCCATGTCTTTGACTTTTTCAGGTATGACTTCTAAGTTGAAAACAGGTCGGTTTTCAGCGAGTAGTATGCCGTTTCTATCGTAGACTAACCCTCTGTTCGGGGCGATTGGCACGACCTTGATACGGTTATCGTTTGAACGTGTCTTATAGTCTTGATATTGGTTAATCTGGATGTTGTAAAGGTTAGCGACCAGAACGATCATCATCACTATAATGAAAATGAAGGATACGAAAGCGCGACTTTTAAACAGTCGCGCTTCTGCCTGATGGTCTCTTATCTGGCTACGTTTAAGTCTCATAGGGGGTGAAACTACTCTCGATGGTAGGGATGATTAGTGGTAATAGACCAAGCTCGATACAAGCTTTCAGCCATCACTATTCGTACCAATGGGTGCGGCAGTGTTAAAGCTGATAGCGACCAGCTTTGATCGGCCGCTGCCTTACAAGCTGGAGCGAGTCCTTCAGGGCCACCAATCAAAATCGATACATCTCGTGCATCAAGCTTCCAACTCTCCAATTGCTCGGCAAGTTGAGGCGTATCCCATTTTTTTCCCGGAATATCTAAGGTGACGACTCGATTTCCCTTTGGAACCGCTGCCAACATCGCTTCGCCTTCTTTTTGTAAGATGCGTGCAATATCGGCGTTCTTGCCGCGTTTACCTGCCGGGATCTCAATAAGCTCCAAAGGCATATCGTGTGGGAAGCGGCGGCGATACTCTTGAAAGCCTTCCTCTACCCATTTAGGCATTTTGGTCCCAACGGCAATGAGTTGTAGTTTCAAACGACTAGCCCCAGAGTTTTTCTAATTGATAAAGCTCACGGTGTTGTTCTTGCATGACGTGCAGCATCGTTGAGCCCATGTCAACGACTACCCATTCGCCTTCTTGTTCACCGTCGACACCCAGTGGCTCAACACCGACTTTTTTGACTTCCGATGCAACATGGTCAGCAATCGAGATGACGTGGCGTTTTGATGTACCTGTACACACGATCATAAAGTCAGTGACATTTGATTTGCCCACTACGTCGATGGTGACGATATCTACGGCTTTCATGTCATCGGCTTTGTCAGCGAGAAATAATTTCAATTCTTCGTGTTGCAAGGGGTGTTCCTCTTTTCAGGTAATAAATCGGGTCAATGGCATTTTCCATGACATTGATCTTGGGATTATAACAGGTTTTAAGGCTGTAAAGACATCGGTGTGTCAGTTACGCACAAGTTCATCGACAACTGGTGAATAAGTGGCCAGGGGCTTTGGTCATACTGAGTCTTAGCTTGAATCTCGATCAAGGCTAAGAGCTGTATCGATTGTCTGAGTCGAGTTGCTGATAGGCGTGTTAATGCAGCGTTATACAACGGCTTTTTATTTTGCCATACACGAAATTGATCAAAGACCTGAGCCATTGATGATTGGGTAAGGGCTTGTTGCATCTTTACCAGTTGGAATAATTCTCTTTGAATTGTTCTAAGTAAGATAACGGCCTCAATACCTTCTGATTCTAGTTGAGTTAGGATACGCTGAGCGCGTTTGCCTTTGCCCTCTAACATCGCATCAATCCAGTGAAAAACGGTAAAGTGATTATGACGGCTTAGTGCCTCTTGAACTCGAATTAGAGTGAGTTGCCCATCAGGGTACAATAAGGTGAGTTTCTCAAGGCTTTGAGACAAGGCAAATAAATTGCCCTCATGCCACTGACAAAGTAACTGTACCGCTTCATGATCAGGCATAAGCTTCACGGATTTACAACGCTGCATTACCCATTGAGGTAGACGCTTTATATCGGGCGTTACGCAGCTAACGTGACACCCATTTAACGCCTTAAACCAAGCGGCTGACTCTTGTGCTCTGGTTAACTTACTGCCAGATACAATGAGCACAATATCTTCATGGAGATGAGTCGCAATTTCGGCAAGCTGCTTGGAAATTGCGGCGTTGACGCCTGATTCAGGCAGTTCTATTTCGATAATTTGCTTGGCGGAAAACAGGCTCATCGCTTGGGTGCAATCAAAGACATCATTCCAGTCGATAGACGCATCTACGACAAAACGGTGGTGTTCTTCAAACCCCAGCGATTTTGCTTTGGCAATAATAGCGATACGGCTGTCTTGGATGAAAAGGGGTTCATTACCAAACAGCAGATAGCACCCGTACCATCGCTGAGCGAGTGACTCAGCGAGACGATCGGCGAAAACTTTCACATGAATTCCTTGAGGTGGTGCTATGAACGAGACGCGGTTTCTGGCGTTTCGCTTGTGCTTTCAACTTCTTGTTGGTGTTGCTCAAACTCTTCGATCTCTGTTTTTAAGCGCGCCATTTGGCGCATCATCTGCTGAGCCGCTAGCTCGCGCATTTCATTTTCTAAGAGTTTTCGCTCGGCAGATTTAGCAAGCGCTGACAATGGGTTGTCGAGGTAACTACGCGTCATTGTGGCAACAAAATCTTTAGACCCTACGTCAGGTATGGTAACCCGATAGTTGACTTCATAAGTGATTTCTTTCTCGGCCGCTCGGGTGTTTTGATACAAAGAAAGTGTGCGATCGCTCGTGGCTTCACCCGTAATATGAAGGTTAGGGATATTCATATTGGGTTGGACAAGTTCGATTTGGCTTAGGCGCAGTTGTTCCTTGATTTGACGAGTGATGAGACTGTATTGATCAAAACTAGTAACGGAGATTTTTTTGATGTCATCTGGCACTGAGTACTCACCACGCAGGTGGAAACCACAAGCGCTCAGTAATGACGTGAGTAAAAGTACGGAACAGAGTTTGAATAGATTGTGTTTTAACAGGCGCATAATACCGCTTACTCGTTAGACAATGGTTTATGTAAACGTCCTATCAAGAGGCTTACATAAAACAGTGAGTGTGATGTTGATGAATTTTAATCTCAATAAGATAACGTACGAAACAATAAAAGTCGCAGGTTAGGTGCCTGCGACTTTCGTCATATATTGTCTAGTTTGCTACGATATTCAGTAGTTTGCCAGGAACATAAATCACTTTACGTATGGTAAGTCCATCAAGGAACTTAATGGCATTTTCATCTTTTAGACCAAGCTCTTTTACTTGTTCTTCAGTGGCGTCTGCCGCGACAAGCAGCTTCGCGCGTAGTTTGCCGTTGATCATAACCACAATGGTTTTTTCATCTTCAACCAATGCGTTTTCATCAAACTCTGGCCATGTTGATGAGTCAACATTTGCTTCTCCTAATGTCATCCACATTTCGTAAGAGATGTGTGGTGTCATTGGATATAGCATACGAACGACAGCTTTTAGTGCTTCATCGAGGATGGCACGATCTTGAGTTGATGCTTGAGGCGCTTTAGCTAGCTTGTTCATCAGCTCCATAATGGCTGCGATGGCGGTATTGAACGTTTGACGACGGCCAATATCATCGCTTACTTTAGCAATGGTTTTGTGAACATCACGACGCAATGCTTTTTGGTCTGATGACAATGTACCCGTATCGACGGATTCTGCCGCACCTTTTGATGCGTGATCGTTAACCAGTTTCCATACACGTTTTAAGAAGCGATTGGCCCCTTCAACGCCAGATTCTTGCCACTCAAGTGTCATGTCCGCTGGTGAAGCAAACATCATGAATAGACGAACGGTATCAGCACCATATTTATCGACCATCTCTTGAGGATCGATACCGTTGTTTTTCGACTTAGACATTTTGATCATGCCTGAGTGCTCAACGTTGCGGCCTTGACTGTCTACCGCTGTTTCTATACGGCCTTTTGCGTCACGTTCAATCGTCACATCCGCTGGAGCGATCCACTCTTTCGTACCTTTTTCGTTGGTATGGAAGAACGCGTCAGCAAGTACCATGCCTTGGCAAAGCAACTGCTTATATGGCTCATCTGAGGTAACGTAGCCAGCATCGCGAAGTAATTTGTGGAAGAAGCGAGAGTACAGCAAGTGCATACATGCGTGTTCAATACCACCAATGTACTGATCAACGGGTAGCCAGTAGTTTGCTTTCTCTGGATCTAGAATGTCATCAGCTTGTGGTGAACAGTAGCGAGCATAGTACCAAGACGACTCCATGAACGTATCAAAGGTGTCGGTTTCACGTAGAGCAGGTTCGCCGTTGAATGTCGTCTCAGCCCAAGACTTATCAGCCTTAATTGGACTTGTTACGCCATCCATGACTACGTCTTCTGGAAGAATGACCGGCAGTTGGTCTGCTGGTACTGGGTGAACTTCACCGTCTTCAGTCGTTACCATTGGGATTGGAGCACCCCAGTAACGCTGACGAGAGACACCCCAGTCACGTAGGCGGAAGTTTACCGTCTTCTTACCTTTACCTTCAGCTTCAAGCTTTGCAGCGATAGCATTGAAGGCTTCTTGGAACGCAAGGCCATCAAATTCACCTGAATCGAACAATACCCCTTTTTCAGTGTAAGCCGCTTCAGATACATCGAGCTCAGAGCCGTCTTCAGGCTTGACTACAGGAATAATGTCGATGCCGTACTTTGTCGCGAACTCGTAGTCACGTTGATCGTGAGCAGGAACCGCCATTACCGCACCTGTGCCGTAATCCATCAGTACGAAGTTTGCTACGTAAACAGGAACAACACGACCGTTAAGAGGGTGGACAGCGGTTAGGCCAGTGTCCATGCCTTTCTTTTCCATCGTTGCTAATTCTGCTTCAGCCACTTTAGTGTTGCGACACTCTTCAACGAATGCAGCAAGCTCAGGGTTGTTCTTAGACGCTTTCTCTGCAAGTGGGTGACCAGCGGCAATCGCGACGTAAGAAACGCCCATTAGCGTGTCTGGACGAGTTGTGTACACTTCTAGAGGTGCTTCTTCACCGTTAACAGTGAAAGATAGCTCGACACCTTCAGAGCGACCGATCCAGTTGCGCTGCATGGTTTTAACCATTTCAGGCCAACCGTCAAGGTTGTCTAGGTCGTCGAGTAGCTCTTGAGCATACTCAGTGATCTTAATGAACCATTGTGGGATTTTCTTTTGTTCTACAGGGGTGTCACAACGCCAGCAGCAGCCATCTTCGACTTGCTCATTTGCAAGAACGGTTTGGTCGTTTGGACACCAGTTCACAGAAGATGTCTTCTTGTAAACTAGACCCTTTTCATAAAGCTTAGTGAAGAACTCTTGTTCCCAGCGGTAGTATTCAGGTGTGCACGTTGCGAATTCACGAGTCCAGTCGTAACCAAAGCCTAAAAGTTTAAGCTGGTTTTTCATGTACTCAATGTTTTCGTAAGTCCATGGTGCAGGCGCTGTGTTGTTTTTAACAGCCGCATTTTCCGCAGGTAGGCCAAATGCATCCCAACCGATTGGTTGCATTACATTTTTACCTTGCAGGCGTTGGAAGCGAGAAACCACATCACCGATGGTATAGTTACGAACGTGACCCATGTGCAGTCGACCACTTGGGTACGGGAACATAGATAAGCAGTAGAATTTTTCTTTATTTGGGTCTTCACTTACAACAAAGGTCTTATTGTTGTCCCAGTGTGCCTGAACTTTACGTTCAATCTCTTGCGGGTTGTATTGTTCTTGCATCGATGATTTCCGGTTATCTTGGAATTTGTGAGTTCTGTTAAAACAGAAACTACTAGATCATCATAGAATACCTAAAGCAGGCGCGGTCAACAATAGTCAATATGCCCTTCATATACGAAGTCGCAGCCTTGTTGACGGCGTTCATGAACTGGAACGCCAGTCTGGAACGATTCTATAGCGCATAGTTTGCGCTGGTTTGTTCCGTATACTGCCTAGCTGCACTCCAATTTATTCCGTTACATTAGGGGGATCTATGCCGAAGCGTAAAACCAGTTATGAAGAGATGATCGAAGATGTGGTTGATAATCTTAAGCACAGCCCAGAAGAGGTACAGCATGTACTTGAAAAATCGGGGTCAGTGATTGAAGCTGCGAATGATATGACGAAGGATGAAATGGCGCTCATTTCTGCCTATATCAATTCTGATTTGAAAGAGTTTGCTGACAACTACGAAGAAAGCAAAAGTGGGCCCTTTTATTTGATGGTGGCCAATTCGGTTTGGCAAGGCTTGTTGGATATTACGGATAAAACTCGAGTTGAATGGGTTGAGTTGTTTCAAGATTTAGAACACCAAGGTGTTTACAATACAGGGGAGATGATTGGCTTGGGGGTGTTGGTCTGTGAAGAATGTGGTCATCGCAGTGAATACAACCACCCAACAGTGATTATTAACTGTGTTCAATGTGGTAACGATAGCTTTAGCCGGCGTGCACTTAAGCCTTGATGGTTCGAGAGTAAAGACAAAGACTTCCATCAAACGTTAAGTTCGAAGCAGAGGTTAGGTAAAGAGGCTGAATCCTCTTTACCTAACAGACCCTAGCTATATTCGAAGATACGATAGCGAGACTAAATCGCTGTGGTTATTTGTGCTGGTCTTTAAATTCCTGTACCCACATGGCTGTGGCACCGCACACCGCAACCGGCATGACAAAAAGATTCAAAATTGGAATCGATGTAAATAACGCAACCATGGCACCAAAGGTGTAGCTCTTACCTTGTTTCTGTTTTAGTGATAACCGCATGTCATTAAATGGGACTTTATGGTTATCAAACGGGTAATCACAGTATTGGATTGCCAGCATCCACGCGGTAAAAATAAACCAAAGAAATGGCGCGACGGTCTGTCCAAGTGCTGGAATAAGCAGCAAAAGGAAAAGCCCAATGGCTTTGGGCAAGACGTAGCGCAGTTTGCGCCATTCTCTGGCCATGATACGTGGCACATCTTTCACCATACTCATGATGCCATCATCGGATATTTTCTGTTGCGTTAGTGATTCTTCCACTTTTTCCGCTAGGAGCCCATTGAACGGCGCAGCAATGAAATTTGCGAGGGTGCTAAAAAAGTACGAGAACGTTGCTAAGATAGTGAGCGTGAGCAAAGGCCATAGTATATAGCTCAACCACGATAAGAATTCGGGAAGGGCGCCGATCCAATCCTCAATCCACACATTCAGATTGGCAAACAGATAATACATTGCCGATCCCACCAATAAAATATTCGCGAGTAAAGGCATAATGACGTAGCGACGAATGCCTGGCGTAAAAGCAAGCTGGAAACCTTGGTAGAAATAACCAAATCCGGTAGTAGCCTTGTTCAAATTCAGCTCCTTTTGTAGTCATTTTGAGGGGCAGAAAGGCGACTATAACAAAAAAGGTCTAAGGAAATCACAAACTTCTTATACTAAGGTGTTCTAATAATAGGTAGAGTTTTGGTAAAGTAAGATGGTTGGGAGTGTTTTGGCACTTCGATAAGGACTATTTTTATAACATTGAGAGCAAACAATGCAGGAATTGCGATTCGTACTCATTATTGTCGGTGCCTTAGCCATAGCGGCGCTGTTGTTTCATGGCTTATGGTCAAGCAAAAAGGAAGGTCAGAAGAAGTTTGGTGATCGACCTCTGGGTAATATTGATGAAAAATCTGATGACGATGATCAGTATGTCGCACCAGAAGATGATTTTGAGATTGTACGTAAGGTAAGAACGGAACCTGATTTCGGTCTAAGCCAACAAACGCCTGCGTTTGATCCTCTTGATGATGTCAGTGATCACCATGAGCGTGATTATGAGGCGACGAGGCATGACACAGCGCCCGGATTTGTCGAGCCTCGCGTTGAATCAGACGATATTCCTTCGTTTAGTGCGAAAGAGTCGGTGGAAGAAATCACGCCTCTAGAGCCAACGGTTACCTTTAGCTCTACTGATATTGATCAAAGCGATTTCGATAAGCCCGCCTATGCGCGCGTTGAAAATGCGTCGGTGGTTGAAGAGAACACGTCGCTGGCTGAAAGTAGTGTGGCGCTAGATGATAAGCCTCACTCGGCTGATCAGGTCGTGGCATCACCAACGAGCAAGCCGGTTGAACCCGTGGTTGAGGAACCAGAAGAGCCTGCCATGCAGGTCATCGTTATGAACGTACATTGTGCAGGCAGTGAACCATTCGTAGGCACGAAATTGTTTGATAGCATGCGTCAAAACGGGCTTATTTATGGCGATATGGACATATTCCACCGTCATGCTGATTTATCGGGGACCGGTAAGGTATTATTTAGTGTCGCGAATATGATGCAACCCGGTACGCTGCATCATGATGATCCTGATACTTTTACTACTAAAGGTATTTCTTTCTTCATGACTCTTCCTTGCTTTGGTGAAGCGGAACAAAATTTCAAGCTTATGTTGAGAACCGCCCAGCAAATAGCGGACGATGTGAGTGGCAACGTGTTAGATGATCAGCGCAATTTACTGACACCATCACGTATTGATGCCTACAAAAAACAGATTCAAGATTTTAGCCGCGCTAAATCCGGTGCGTAGCACCACCATTATTTATTAGTAATAAAAGGCTCCTACTAATAGGAGCCTTTTTTATCAGTACAATCAGGATAGAAAACATGTCTCAGCAACGTTTAAATGAACTAAAAGAGCAACTGCACCATCACGCAGTAAAGTATTATGTGGAGGATATGCCCGCCATTCCCGATGCGGAATACGATCGCTTGATGCAGGAGTTGCTGACCATTGAAGCTGAGCACCCAGAGTGGGTATCAGTGGACTCTCCAAGCCAACGCGTTGGCGGCATGCCATTAGACGGATTTACCCAAGTGAAGCATGAGATTCCAATGTTGTCTTTGGATAATGCCTTCTCTGATGAAGACCTAGAGAATTTTAATAAACGCCTTGCCGACCGTGTTAATCGTATTGATGTTGGGGCCTATTGTTGCGAAGTGAAACTGGATGGGCTGGCAGTGAGCTTAATGTATGAAAACGGAATACTGACGCAAGCTGCGACACGTGGTGATGGCGCGACGGGTGAAAATATTACAGAAAATGTCCGTACAATCAGCGCAATTCCACTGAAACTGCAAGGAAATGACGTGCCTGCCCGCTTAGAGGTGCGTGGTGAAGTGTTTATGCCTAAGGCCGGCTTTGACAAAATGAATGCATTAGCGGCAAAGAAAGGCGATAAGGTGTTTGTTAACCCGCGTAATGCGGCAGCAGGGAGCTTACGTCAACTTGATTCTCGCATTACGGCTACTCGTCCTCTCAGCTTTTATGCATACAGCCTTGGTGTTGTAGAAGGTGCTGAGCTACCACCAAGTCATTTCGATAGGCTCACTAAGCTTAAGTCTTGGGGTTTTCCTATGGGGCCGGAAACGCTACGCGTGAAAGATATCGAAGAGGTGAAGGCCTATCATAAAGCGATTTCAGATAAACGTGATGCGTTAGCGTATGAGATTGATGGCGTGGTCATTAAGGTCGACGATATCTCATTACAAGAGCAGTTAGGCTTTGTTGCGAGGGCGCCTCGTTGGGCGATTGCTTATAAGTTCCCTGCGCAAGAAGAGATCACAACACTTAATAGTGTTGAGTTTCAAGTTGGGCGCACTGGTGCGATTACACCTGTTGCCAAACTCGAACCAATCTTTGTTGGCGGTGTCACCGTTAGCAATGCCACCTTGCATAATGCGGATGAGATTGAACGCCTTGGTGTGAAAGTAGGTGATAGCGTTATTGTGAGACGAGCAGGGGACGTCATCCCACAGATTGTTGCTTTTGTACCAGAGCGACGTCCTGAGAGCGCCTCTGCTATCACTTTCCCATCAGTATGCCCAGTATGCGCGTCTGGGATCGAACGGATAGAGGGGGAAGCGGTAGCTCGTTGTACTGGAGGATTAGTATGCCAAGCGCAACGAAAAGAGGCCTTAAAACACTTTGTGTCACGCAAGGCCTTGGATGTTGATGGACTCGGTGACAAAGTTATTGAACAGCTTGTTGACAAAGAAATGGTGGAAACACCGGCGGATTTATTCAAGTTGTCAGCAGGCGTACTCACCGTACTCGAGCGGATGGGACCTAAGTCAGCTCAAAATGTAGTGAATGCACTCAAGGTATCCAAAGAAACCACGCTGGCTCGTTTTTTGTACTCTCTCGGTATCCGAGAGGTTGGGGAAGCAACCGCGGCAAATCTCGCGGCGCATTTTAAGACACTGGATGCCATTATTGATGCCAGTCATGAGGCGTTGATCGACGTTCAAGATGTCGGTGAGATTGTCGCGAAGCATATTCGCTTCTTCTTTGCAGCTGAATCAAATCGTCATGTTATCGCTTCGCTTATTGAGGCAGGTGTTCATTGGGCTGATGTTGAACTCCCGAGTGAAGATACACCACAGCCGCTCCTAGGGAAGGTCGTAGTGCTGACGGGATCACTATCGCAATTAAACCGTGGTGATGCAAAAGCCGCATTGCAAGCATTGGGTGCTAAGGTCACTGGTAGTGTTTCAAAAAAAACCGATATATTGTTTGCTGGTGATAATGCCGGTTCAAAATTAGCGAAAGCTCAAGAGCTCGGTGTTGAAATTAAAACAGAACAAGATTTGATAGATTTAATACCATAGACATTTATTCTGAATTTAAAAAGGACCTCTCTTGAGGTCCTTTTTTTTGCGAGTGACTTCAAGGTTATTTTTCGTTGTTATTTATATTAATAATGTTGTGATCAAGGTTTAATTTATTTGTTGATGGCCATGAAATAAAAAACCAGTGCGAGGCATGTCACCTTCTTCTGTTTTTTATTTTAACTAAGTTGTTGATAATTAAGAATTTAAAGTTTTTTTGTTTTTTTGATGTAAAAAATAAGACCTTCATCAATAAGTGAGGTAAAAGTTTGCGGTGCCTCCTATTTTTTATAGGGAAAGTAAACAGTTAATTGATATTTTTTGTCGCAAAGTTAGTCTTGTGGATATGGATACACACGGTGTAGACAGGAAATTAATCAGCGTAAACTGATTACTAAAATTAAAAGGAAATATTTCCCTTCGGCGGCCAACTTAAGGCGAAATATTAAAAAAACAGCTATATCCATTTTTAGGAGTTTATTCCATGGAAAAAATGTTTAAACGCACTCTCATCGGTGCAGCAGTGGCGTCAATCGTTTCATTTGGTTCTTTCGCTGATGAAGGGGATGGTGGTCAAGTTGGTATTAACTCACCCTTTGACGTTGAAGTCTACGGCGTAGCGGCTATTTCTACCGTCAACTATAACGTAACGGATAAAGAGAGCGATAGCGCAGGTTTTGTCGTTGAGAATGAATCACGTATTGGCTTCCGAGCGTCTGGTGATATGACCGACAGTATTCGTGTGACAATGCAAATAGAATCAGGCTACGTTGATAATACGGACTGGGCTCACGGCGGAACGGCTGGTGGTGTCTTGGGCTTCCGTGATACGTTTATTGGATTATCAGGTGATTGGGGTAACGTTAGAGTCGGTCGTGTGCTGACGCCATTGTATGAAATTGTAGATTGGCCTTTCTCTAATCCAGGTCTTGGCTCTGTCTTTGATTGGGGTGGTATTAACGCACACTATGATCGCCAATCAAACCAAGTTCGATATGACTCTCCAAAATTTGGTGGATTTACATTTGCAGCCTCTGTTGGCCGTGACGATGACGACAATGGTGGTGGTGCTGGTTCAGCTACACGAGATACATACTTCGGAAGTGCAAACGCTAAATATGCTTTTGAGAAGTTAACGTTAATGGGTGCAGTTGAGTCTGGTAAGCGTTCAGGAACTACGACGGAAGCTAAATGGGACATTGCTACTGGCAGCGGTACCGATGATAACGGTAATGCATATGTAGCGGGTGACAATTATTATACGGCGGCCTCAACCACTGATGATACTGATACACTAGCGTATTTAGTGGGTTTTGATTTAGCGTTACCAGCTGGATTTGGCTTGGCGGCAGCTTATAAGCATGAGCAACTGGATCAGAGTAATGTGACACATGATCAAGGATCATACTCTGTCATTGGTCAGTACTGGAATGGACCTATCGGCTTTAAACTCGGCTATGCGGCTAATTTAGATTCTGAAAAAGGTGGCGTGTCACAAGATGATGCTGAAAATACTATATCAGGTCAATTGATGGCGGTTGTTAATGGGTTTGTTCCATATATTCGTGTAGCGCAACGTACCACGAATGTAAAAGACAGCTCTGATAATCGTTCAGATATCGTGACGCGCGTAGGCTTAGAATACGGCTTCTAACGTTATGCTGTATCGCAATTAAACTTATGTAAGTACAAGGTGAGCGTTAACGGTTAATGTTAACGCTTTTTTCCAAAGGAGAGGAATATGTTTAGAAAAACTGCTGTTGTGTTGTCGTTGTTTATGTTGGGAGCATGTTCTTCTCTTGATTCAAAAAGCGATTTTTCCCAATCTGTTGAATCAGTGAGCTCAAAGGAAGGTAAAGTTGTTGTTATTGGAAAAAACTACAATCCGATAACTGACTCGATAAATGGGGGAGACATTGTTAAATCACAGGTTGTCCTCGCCTTATCAAAAAAACAAAACGCTCATGAGCACGACATGACTGGCTACGTTAATATGGAGGTGACGTATTTTAAATCGTATACAGAGTTTACCGATGCTTCATATGACGGTAAGACAGTTGGACTTAAAGCAACAAAACCGTCAACTAGTATTTGCACTGAGCAGTGCACAGCAACGCAGTATTTTAGCTTTCCAGTTGATGCAGCTACGTGGAAAGCGGTTGGTGAGAAAGACTTCGTTTTTAATCTTGTGACAAATAGCAGCTACCAAGTTTCATTTCGATTAGCGGCTGGTTATATCGAAGCATTGAAAACAGAATTAGACTCGCCAGTTCATGCGGCAGCAGTGGCTACTGCAACAAGTGCTGCAGTTATTGCGTCATCAGGCAATAATCAATCTGTCGATATGATTCAGTATTGGTATGATAAAGCATCTTCAAATGAAAAAGATGAGTTTGTGACATGGGCGGTTGAGAATCGTAAGTCAATCGTTACTGAGCTACCTTTGGATTCACAATCAACGGATATGATGCAATACTGGTATAAGGAAGCGACAATATCAGAAAGGCAATCTATATTGGCGTGGCTACTTAGTCAGTAATTTTAGCGAGAGTAAGGCTTGTTTATGAAGATAAGTGAAGTATCAAAAATAACAGGCCTTTCTCAAAAATCAATTAGACTCTACGAAAGTAAGGGTATTGTTTCGTCACCATCTCGAGAGCTAAATGGATACCGCATTTATACCCAATCGCAAATAAACGATCTTAATTTTGTCAATAACGCACGAAAATCAGGATTTTCATTAGAAGAGTGTAAAACGTTACTATGCATAGAAAAAAACCCTCAAAGATTAAGTGCTGACGTTAAAACAATCGTTGAAGAAAAACTTATCGAACTTAAAAAACAGTTGGACCTTCTTCAAAATATGTGTAACAAGCTGGAGGAGTGGTCGCAATTGTGTCCCGGTAATGAAGAGAGTGAATGCCCTATAATCAATGGCCTCAAAGATACAAAAAATGAGGCCAACAAATAATTAGTATCGAGCTTGTCCATCATCCAGTTTACAATATAGCTGATAAGTTACGGTTTGAGTCCCATCGGGAAGTGTGCACTGAACGACGCTTCCAATTACATTTCCCCCTCCATTACTCGCGCTCGCGATATTAGGCAGTGAGAATATTGCCAAAGAGAACAAGATAAGACTTATTTTTTTCAATTTCATATTGTGTACTCGCTCTATAATTATTAATAAATGTGACCGGAGTCGCATTTATTGTGAGGGGTACATTATGGAAAATCAAAGTAAAATAGTTAAATTTTAAATTTTTTTATTTAAAATAAGTTAGTG